>JAIERK010000024.1 GCA_019746975.1 Candidatus Obscuribacterales bacterium | reverse complement strand
GGCATTGGGACCGCCAGCGCTGGTACCGAGCGAGCCCTGACCGCTTGCCCAGAGTATGTGGAATCACCTCGACGCTCAGGCATTGGGACCGCCAGCGCCTCGCGGCACCGAGCAAGCCCCGACCGGTTGCCAGAGTATCTGGAATCAACTCGACCGCCCAGGCATTGGGACCGCCAGCGCCTCGCGGCACCGAGCAAGCCCCGACCGGTTGCCTAGCTAGAGTATCTGGAATCAACTCGACCGCCCAGGCATTGGGACCGCCAGCGCTGGTACCGAGCGAGCCCTGACCGCTTGCCCAGAGTATGTGGAATCACCTCGACGCTCGGCACCGGGACCGCCAGCGTCTCGTTGGCACCGAGCAAGCTCCCAACGGGTCTCCTCCCGAGTATCTCAACCAACTCGAAATCAAATTCACGAGAGTGATTTTCAACGTCGCGAAGCAAAGCAGCCTGCAACACGAGAGACGTGCGAGTCCGTTTCAGCGGAACTGATTCGCGCGCAGCAACTCGCGCAGGCCGTCATAGAAAGCAACCCTTAGAGCGAGTTAAAAATACTCCTTCTGGCATAGTCTGCCAGAAGGAGTATGTCGGTCTATAACTAAGCGAAATTAGCGACGGAAGATTTCAGCACCGATCGAACGAAGCTTGTCTTCGAGACGATCGTAGCCGCGATCGAGGTGGCGCAATCCGGTAACTTCAGTGACGCCTTCGGCTCCTAGACCAGCAATAATAAGAGCTGCACCAGCTCGCAGATCGCTGCCTTTGACCTCAGCACCCGATAACTTCTCAACACCTTTCACTACTGCGGCGTTGCCTTTGATGACGACATCAGCACCCATACGGCGTAGCTCCGCAGCGTGCATGAACCGATTTTCGTAGATGGTCTCTTCGATAATCGATGTGCCTTCTGCAATCGCGAGGATCGGCATGAAAGGCGCCTGTAAGTCTGTCGGGAAGCCAGGATAAGGGAGCGTCGTCAGATCTGTCGCTCTAAATTTACGGGAGTCGCACTTGATCTTGATCACATCCGGCGCATAGAGAGCGACTTCAGCGCCCATTTCTTGAATCTTATGAATCACGGAGTAGAGGTGATGAGCATTGGCTCCCTCGATCATGATCTCGCCGCCGGTCGCCATGCAAGCCAGCATAAAGGTGCCGACTTCGACGCGATCTGGAATAGTGTCGACTACTGCACCATGCATCTGGTCGAAGGGTACACCTTCGATGACGATCTGATACGTGCCGGCACCCTGGATGTTGCCGCCCATCTCATTGACACACTGAGCGAGGTTGAGAATTTCGGGGTCTTGTGCCGCATTCTCGATAACGGTGGTGCCCTCTGCGCAAACGGCAGCAAGCATGATATTCTCCGTCGCGCCGTTGGACGGACGCTCGAGGTAAATCCTTCCGCCAACAAGTTGCTTCGCGCTGGCTGTGACATAGCCGTGATCGATGCGGACGTCGCAACCGAGCACTTTCAGACCGCGCTCATGCAAGTCGATCTTGCGCTCGCCGATTGCACATCCGCCCGGCAACGAAACTTTTGCTTCGCGGAATCGAGCCAGGAGTGGACCGAGTACGACAAACGAAGCTCTGAGATGACTGACTAATTCGTAAGGAGCTTCCCAATCATGGACGTCTTTAGCATCGATGGCGACTTGATCTTTATCGATCGTAACCTTCGCACCGAGATGGCGAAGAACTTGAGCCATCATGTGCACATCGGTGAGGTTAGGGACATTGCGCAATACGGTGGTCTCTTTTGAGAGCAGCGCTGCTGCCATCATTTTGAGAACGGCATTTTTAGCTCCGCCAACTCGAACTGAGCCTCGCAGCTCTCGACCTCCACGGACTATAATTCTAGACTCGTCTTCCGGATTGTTCGGCACGGTTGGAGGATCCATTCGGGTTGTTTTTGATTGCATTGGTTACCGCCCCTGGTGTTGAATAGCAACTTCGTAGAATATTCCGAGTCAAGCTCAGCAGTGAGAATGATTGGTGATTGAACCGGACCGAATACGGCTTCGCGCCTTCGTGTATATTTGTTCGGTCCGCGTCTCTATCTCTCTGCCGAGTTGCGCCGCAGCGCGCCACACTACTAAATGTACACTCTTCAGGTAAACGCTATGTTAAGCAGATAATATAGTCATTTGTTTTCATCATGCTTCTCATGCTGCAAACAATCAAAGTAACGTAATTTTTTCCCTGAAAAAGGGTAGGTTCAGAAGATGTTAAACTGTCGTAAAACTTGGCTGTCAAGGCTTCCGTATATGTCAAATATAGCTGGTCGAGTGACATTGCTTATCGTTTTGGTTGCAACCACCGGCGGTTGTGCAATGTCGGAAGAGATCCGACGAATCGAAGAGATGAAGAAGTTAAATCAGCGCCGAGATCAGCAGATGACGACCGATTTATCGGGGCAACAGATCTTCGTCCGCAGTTGCAACTCATGTCACCCTGGTGCAAAAGCTGGGATGGGGCCTGCATTAGACATGCTTCAAGATCATTTCCCAACCGATGACAAATTGAAGAAATTCATCAGAACCGGTGTTGGATCAATGCCTCCGCAACCCAAATCAATTCTCGACGATCAAGAGCTCGACAATCTGGTGGCATATCTGCGCAGCTTGAAAGTTGAGGAAAAGCCATTCGGCCCTCAGCCTGCTAGATAACCAATATAAATTCCACCGGATAGAGCAGCAGCTTCCGGAAGGCTTGTTGAATGATTTGTGGAAAAACCGCACCAAGGCTGATGCTATGGTGTCAACAAATAAAAGAACCACAAGATTAGGACGATTACGATCACGACCAGCATAACTCTCGATACGAGAGCCGGGCTCTTCATCATTACTGCCTGAATCGGACAGTATTTGAGAAATGACTTTATGACTTGTTCTCTTTCTGCCAGATAAATTGAGAGTATCGGCATAGGCCAGATGCGCTTGCTGCCTGGCTTTGGTCGATACAAAACCAGTATCAGCTCGGGGCTCAAATAGACTCGTGAAACCTGATCCCAATTGACCGTTTTTCTCTGTATCCAATAAGGACCGCGATACTTGATTCCACGTCCACTGATTTGCAGGCTGGACGGAGCCATATAGGGACGGGCGCCTATCAAAATGGCAACCAGGGCAACCGTTACGAAAAAGCCTTCGATGTTGAAGAAGAGCTTCCAGTTCTTCATCATAAAAAGCGGAGTCCAGCAGAATTTCGCTAGCCCAAGGTATGCAGAAGCAAGCAACAAGCAAAAAATCAGCTCGGACGGCTCTTTTCCCTCGACAAAATTGTCCTGGGATTCGTTTTCTTGGTCTAATTCTGCGTTTCTAGGCACTCGAGCTCCGGGGCTCAAAACAAATAGTACATTCCCAGAGTAACGGAAACTCTAATGGGCTTTCAATAGGAATTTCTCTAGTCGAGACCAAACAACTCTTCTCGGGCTTTTCGCCCACGGGACTGGGTTGTCGCCGTCGTGCCCTCTCCGATGAGATGGCGAGGAGACACCGCGGCGTAAAACTCGGCGTCGAACGATCTGGCTCGAACGACAACAGGCATAGGAACTGCATAGCCCAGGACCAGGGCTTGTTGCTTCGGGTCTAGTTGCGAAAGGACGGTTCTTAGTGTCTGGCTCCCGGACACTCCTGTGAAGACGGCATCGATGTCCTTGTCGTCATTGAGCAATGCGGTCACTCTCGTTCCGATTTGACTGAGAACTTCCGGATCGATTCCGCTCGGTCTCTGATCGACGATCAAAAGCGTGACGAAATACTTGCGCATCTCGCGAGCGATAATACCGAATATGGTTTGCTTCGCTACTTGAGGCGAAAGAAATTTATGAGCCTCCTCGATTACGATCATAAGCTTGCGAGGCGCTTCGACCTTCTCCGGATTGGCGATGTATTTCTCCGCTCGCCGAACATATTCGGCATGAATTCTACGCGTGATCACATTGGTCGCCAGCATGTAAGAAAGCAGGTTGTTCTGCCGGCCGAACTCAAGGACGATGTGCTTGCCGGCTTGAATATTCGCAATGATTTCAGCTATGTAGTCATTGCTGACGCGTGGTTTCAAATATGGTGTCTTTTGAACGATCGTGTTTAATCTGCGTTGCAAGGTTTTAAGGGCGGTCGGATGTCCTTTGTAGTTTTGGGTGAACTCTTCGATTTCCTCGCCGGACATATCTAATAGGGTACTGATCCAGTCCTGACCAAGCTTCTCTTTCGCGATGTAAGCATTTTCGAGAGTAGCTTCCGAAAGCGCGAGCTCTACCTTTAGTAGATCGAGATCTTCAATCTCGATCTGGTTATAGCCGATGTATAACTCATGGGCATCAGGGATACCGCGCGCTTTGGACGACTCCGAATCGAGGCTGAAGACAACGACCTTGTGTCCGAATAGTTGCTTGAGACCTTTTACTCGAGGAGCTGCCTTGCTCTCCGACATGGCCTGCCATCCGTACTCGTTGTGCATATCAAAAACAAGGACAGAAGCCACGTCGCGGTGAATGATACCACTCAGGAAGATGCGTGTAAGGAAAGATTTTCCTGTTCCGGATTTGCCGAAGATGCCGTTGGAGCGCTCGATAAATCTGGCTAGATCAACACAAACCGGTGTCTCCATGTTGAGCGGTTTGCCTATGTTGAAATAGAAGTTGTCCGAAATCGTTTCATTCTCTTCGCCGAACACCAACGCAAAGTCTGTACTGTTTGCCTCGAAGACAGGTGAAAAGTGGTGCGGAATAGTTTTGACCGGCAAGAGCTCGTGCTCGCCGCCGCGCTCCATCATCAACATCGGCTGTACTTTGACGGTACCAAAGGTGGCGCCGCCCGATAAAACAGAGAGTAGGAAATCATCATCGGAAGGAGGGTTCAGCAAAATCGACTGGTTGGCGGCTGATAACGTCACGTCCGTCAGCATCGAGAAAAATCGGGATTTCTGCCCCTCGACCACGACGAATCTGCCCACCCTCAGGTCTTCGACGCTGTGCGTCGGGTCGAGCCGCATCTCCAGCCCCTGCGAGAGCGAGCCTTGCGTGATGATGCCTAACTGGTTGGCGCGAGGTCGAGGCAATTCCAGTCCTCTAGTGCGAAGCCCGTTGGAATTCGCGGCTTCGGCTCAACATGATTCATGCGTTGCAATCAACGCCTACTGTAGTGTACTGAAAAAGACTGTTTTTTGTTTAAACCAATATTGGCTGTTTCAAACAGAAAAGCCAATATGTCGCGCAAACTGCTTGATGGCATCTTCGCGCTCGTCGCCGGAAAAGTCTTTCTGACTTACGATTGCAGCCTCGTCTTCGCCCTTGTACTCGGTCAGCTTGTAACTTGTCGGAGGCGTCAAGCTGCGTTCGAGACGATAGAGATTTCCGTTCGGCGCAGTGGCGCCAACGACGCCCCAGACCCCGTCGAGCGATTTCACAATGTCCTGGACGGTGTGTGGCCATTGGGCCCTGGTAATAAACATCACTAATCCTCTCTCAGTGCCGAGCGCCGCTTCCCGGCAAGCGCAACGCCCCATCCCTGAGGTCAGGGATGCTACTTCTTAAGGTGAAAAATATGTCCGGAGAGGGACTTGAACCCTCACGGCTAAGCCACACGCCCCTCAAACGTGCGCGTCTACCAGTTCCGCCATCCGGACTAGTGTCTAGGGGGCCATTGCCATTAGAAGGGAATATATGGCAATCGTCGGGGCGATCAGTCACAATCTGACTTGCCTCGAATCTAGACCCTTAGTTTAGCAAAGAAGGCTAAGTCTCTGTCAACTCCGCAGTCCATCGCAACGTCAGGACACATTATCGGCGAGGTGCTATAACTAGAATATGGCGAATGCCGCTCAACATCACGTTTTAGAGTGATTGATATTCTAAAAATTTATCTTGGAAGCATATAAGGTCGAGCATTCTTGGGAATAAACTAGCTGAAGCGAGTATTTAGGTTTGTAACGTAAAAAGTTTTGAAAGTCAGTTGTGAGCAGCGATATGAGGTTATGGATAAGCACGAATCTATGATTGAGATGCACGTCAAAGGGATCGCTCTGGATGCTCGGAACGGGCATCCGATTGTTGTTCTGAATGACAGCACCGAGAGGCGTGCACTGCCTATATGGATTGGGGTCGCCGAAGCTCAAGCCATCAGTAAGGCGCTTGACAATCACAAGCCTGAACGTCCGATGACCCATGACTTGCTGCTGAATGTGATCCTCGCGCTCGGCTATAAGATAGATCGAATTGAGATCAACGAGCTGTCTGCCAACACCTACTTTGCCACCATCCGTCTTGTGCTGGATGACAAGCGGCTTGATGGTGCCAAGGCGATCGATTCTCGCCCCTCGGACGCAATCGCGCTTGCTCTGCGAGCCAAGGCGCCTATCTTCGTCTCCGCTCAGGTAGTGGCGGACGGGACTATCCCCGCCGACCTGGAGCGTGATGAGGAAGAGACGAAAGAGTTCAAAAAGTTCATCGACAATCTCAAGGCTTCCGACTTTAAGAAGCCGGGCAGCAGCGAGGGTTAGCTCTGGGTTTTCTTTTGCTTTGCGAGCGCTGATTTGAGAGCTGCTTCCAGAGTCTCGATTTTGGCCTGTAACTGTTGCTCTTTATCAGACTGAATCTCTTTGGCGAGCTTGTTGTCCTGCTTTTGCCACTCGATTTGCTTTTGCTCGGAGATCTTGTCTTTGAGCTTCATCGTGCCGGCACCACCGATAAGTGCAACCATCAAGCCGATCGCGAATGCGCCGAAAGTGATACCACCAAGCGCCAGGGCCAACTGGGCTCCGAATATGCTGATGGTGACCGCGGTGCCGTTCTGCACCGAGATGATCGCAACCAACAGGCCGAGTACGGCGGAGACCAGTATAAGAATATTGCGTTGCACGATGTTGGACCTCTAATTTCGAAGCGATTCCAGCAGAAGCTGATAGCCAGCCGGTAGCGGCGCTGAAAACTCTAGAGAAGCACCGGTCTTGGGATGGACAAACGACAGCCTCGCGGCATGAAGTGCATGACCCTCAAGTCCAAGCTTATTGCGTGCTTTCTCGGAGCCCGTAGATTTGCGATTATAAACGAGATCCCCGACTACCGGATAGCCCATATGTGCCATATGAACGCGTATCTGGTGTGTGCGTCCGGTCTGCAGTCGCAGTTCGAGAAGGGTGAAGTTTCGATAACGTTCTATAACTTCGAAATGAGTGACCGCGCTTCTGCCTTTCTCTACCACAGCCATCTCTTTGCGCTTGGTCGGATGTCTGCCAATCGGTTTCGATATAGTGCCGCGGTCGTCCATTACCAACCCTTCGACCAGTGCTCGATAGACTCGTTTGACCGTACGCAGAGCGAGTTGGTGTGCAAGCTCTCTATGCGTGAAGTCTTCTTTGGCTACGACCAACAAGCCGGTTGTGTCCTTGTCGAGGCGATGAACAATGCCTGGCCGCTCGACTCCGGAGATTCCCGACAAACTATTTTGGCAATGGTGCAACAACGCATTAACGAGGGTGCCATTATTTGTGCCTGCGCCAGGATGAGTTACCATGCCGGCAACCTTGTTGATTACAATCAGAAACTCGTCTTCGAATACCACATCTAGTGGTATCGCTTCCGCTTTGAGATCTAGCGGCTCGGACGCTGGAATCCTCACCGTAACTGTCTCGCCGCCCTTCAGTCGTAACGAGGATTTGGCGACGCCACCATTAACTAGGATGAGTTCTGTTTCGATCAACTTTTGAATCTGTCCCCGACTGAGTTCGTTAAGCTCTTTTGCAACGAAGGCATCGAGGCGCAGCTTGGCTTCTGCAGCATCTTCCGGTACGAGCAGTGTAAGCTCTTCGGATGGTTCGAGCGAATCAAAATCTTCCTGGTCATTCATTGGAATACGCACCCTACGGGTTGCTCGTGGTGGTCTTGCCTGCGCTGATGGTGTCGTCGACGGAATTCTCAGTTGCGGCTGTGTCTTGCGATTCCTTGGCCGTGCAAAGTATCGAAATGAGCAACAATCCGATGCCCACATCTATTAAAGAGTCTGCCACATTGAATACCGGGAATGAGACAAAAGCGAAATCGAGGAAATCCGTGACCTGTCCTTGACTATAGCGATCGATCAAGTTGCCGATGGCGCCGCCCATCAGACAGCCCATTCCGATCTGCTCCACCGCCCGTGGTGGCGTACTCGAGCAGATGCTTTTGATGATCCAGGCGAGAATGGCAAGCGTAAGGATGGTGGCTACAATCCCCATGATTTGTCCATGCTCGCTTCCCAGGGAGAATGCGGCACCAGGATTGGATGTTAGTGTCAGGTTGAGAAATCCAGGGATAAACGACTTTGAATTGCCGGCAATCAATGTGGCTTTTGCCCATTGCTTGCTCCACTGGTCGGCAGCGATGCAGGCAAGCGCGACCGACAGAATCAGGATACCTCGTGCGGCTACCTGCTTTGGCTGAGTCATTGTGTGGCTCCGAAACGTACTGCTGTTCTAAATCCGCTAGTCGACTCAGTCTTTGTCGCCGCTACTATCTTTGTCTTTCGGCTGTGCGTCGGTCGCACCGGGCCCTGCAGGCGGCGATATTTTGATTAGACCAGCCGCGTCTTCGTCTTCGTGCGCGGTCTGAGTCACGTTCTTGCCTTCCGGAGTGACACCTTTCGTCTCGGGGACGACATTCAGCCTTCTTGTGAGATATGTGAGACCCCGGAGATTCTGTCTCGAACGGTCGGTTATTCCTATTGTTGCCATCAAGAGCTCGTTATGATTACTTGTGTTGGCATGAATTATGCGCTCGAGAGACTGATTGTCTATCGGTCTCCAGAAGTCCTTGTGCTGAGGTTGAGGATACTGAAGCGGCTCACTGGTTATCGAGCCGACTGCAACCAGGTCTGTAGGGAGTGAGACCTTCAACCGCGCGGAATACTCTTGTCCGGATTTGACCTGCTCCGGTGCCACAAAAGATGTCTCCAGGTCTTGAGCCAGACCAAAAGCGACTCGAACTTTCTCATAGTCGATGCGGTCGCCGACAATCTTCCAGTCTTTTCCAAGCTTACGCAGATAAACTTGTCCTTCCGAGATCGAAGTCAGTGTGCCCTTCGAACCAATGCCCGGCATCTCTCTGGCTGTGCTACCCGTCGCTTTATCTCGGGATTCGACGGTTGCGAACCGTCCTTCCACTCGGACGTTTTTGGTTAACGAGGTTGACTTAGCATCTGGATAGGTCTTCCAGAAGTCCTTGGTCAGCTCTTTGACGGCGACCTTGTTCAAGCCGTCATTGTTGACGTAGTCGTCGTGGTAGAAGTTCATCACTGCGTCGAGGTTGTGCGCGTTCCACTGCGTCTCGATGTCTCCGAGCAGCGCTTCGACCTCCTGGTGTTCGGCTTTGTACTTGGCTTTATCCGGCTCGATATTGGCATCTGTTTTCGATCCGTCCGCTTCCTCGGGATTTGCTGCGGTTAACGCGACACCCGATGTCGTCGATGCGGCTGCAGGACTGAATGTGCCAAGAGTCGTCGACATGGCGATGAGCAGAGAAAGTGACAGAATGCCACTGATTGACGGTCGTTTTCTCTGTTGCAACTCTCGTGCGCTGTATCGCATGAATGCCTCCACCAAGCTGAGGTGTTACCAATAGATTGAATTATATCCGCAATCTACCGCTTAATTGTCGCCTGGTTAAGAGTTGCTGCCTGGGAATTCCGGCGGTTCTCCGTGGTAATTTTAATTTGCAGAACCCTCTAAAGTCAAAAAATAGCTGGGGTTTTCAGCTCTGAATGGGTTGGATCGACAGCCTCGACAAAGCCGGGTCGGATGCCAGAAAACTGCTGGAATGGCGTAGCTATGGGACCGCCGACGTCTCGTCGGCACCGAGCTAGATCGACCACCTTCAGATTAGGGTTGTTCTTATACCCCTAAAATAAGACCCATGAAGTGTTCGACTCCTGGCGGGCTGGATCGACTTCTAATTCGATGAAACTTTATCCGGTGCCGGGCGATTGCGCTGTTCCGTCCTACTTGAGCGCCGACGTGTGACTTAGAATAGTTGTTGCTTCGATGTGTCAAATCGTCGACGAAGCTCTGATCGCCCGTACGGTCGCTCCTAAGACGATTCGCACAGCCTTCTGTAGTTGCTCTGCCTGCTAACATCATTCTATAAATGGAAGCCTCTCGAATAAGCTGAAGAGGAACCCGCTATTCCGACAAATCCGCCCAGCTCCAATGACCATGAGGTCGACAAAAACGCGACAACCCCCGAGCAGGGCTCTCGCGCTAAGTCTGTGGAAAACATTCCAGGTAACGGACAGCCTGCTGGGGCGGACGCGCCGAGCGGAAGTTCGCGAGACAACAATGATTGCGTCCTACCAGTCTCATCCAGTCACAGGCTAACTACTCTCAGCTCTGGTAACGAAGGCAATGCCACCACTCCAGAGCAGAGTTTTCGAACCGATGTGAAAGGCTCAAGCGAAGCGTTGATACCAGATACCGATGTCACAAGACCTTCCTTCGCTCGAAGCAAGCCCTCAGCAACTGCTCCGGAGCCCGAGAGCCAGGCGCAAAGCGCACCAAAGCACAACGATCCGCTATCTGACGATGCCGCGCAAAGCGAGTCTGATAGCAAGTCTGGCGGTAGTAATAGTCGGCCGCCTCGTCTTGGAGGGCGCTTCAACCCCGGAGAGTTCTTCGGTGGCAAGTACGAAATTCTCGGACACATAGGACAAGGCGGCATGGGCGTCGTATACAGGGCGCGCGACGCCATTCTCGATCGAGTTGTCGCTATCAAATTCCTGAAGGCAAGGACCGGCGTTGGTGCGCTAGAGATGTCGCGCTTTCACCTGGAAGCAAAGGCTATTGCAAGTCTCGACCATAACAATATTATTCGGGTACACGATATGTCAGTCACCGCTGACGGTGACCCGTTTTTTGTACTGGAGTATTTAGATGGATGTTCGTTGTCTCACGAACTTCGCACTCATAAGAAGCTGCCACTGGGGCGCGCTCTGCAGTTAATGCTCGAGATATGCGACGCTCTTCAACACGCTCATTCAAAGGGTGTAGTTCACCGTGATATTAAACCGAGTAACATCATGCTGGTCAAGAATGCCACCGGTGGCGATACTGTAAAATTATTGGATTTCGGCATCGCCAAGTTGCATTCCGCTGACGATGACACTATTCTCAAACTCACGAAAACCGGAGAGTTGTTCGGAAGTCCGCACTACATGAGCCCCGAACAATGCTCGGGGCAGAAGGTCGATCGCACAACCGATATTTATTCGGTGGGTTGTGTGTTCTTCGAGATGCTCACCGGTGGACCTCCTTTTATGGGCGCGACACCTTTCGAAACCCTGGATATGCACAAAAGTGCATCGCCACCATCTGTTTTGGTCAAGTCACCGGAGCTAGCAAAGTTTGCGCCCGCAATAGACTCAAGATTGGCCAAGATGTTGTCGAAAAAAACGTCGGACCGATACCCGAGCGCTCAAGAGTTGGCGGAGGAATTACTTCTTCTTCAAAAGAAGCTAGCCAAGAAACCTGAGGCACCCAATAAGCACAAGATCCTACTTGCCGTGAGCGTGTTGGCATTCGCGGGAATTGTGACTTCGCTAGTCTTGTGGGCACAAAACAAAGCACCGCAGCCGGTGCCAATAGATAAGACACCATGGGCGACATATGATCTGAAAGGTCAGCAGCTTTTTGACCGCGGCGCTTACGAGCGTGCAGAAAAGTGCTTCTTGAAGGCGCTGAACAAGGCGAAAACAGAGAAATCAAACATCAGATTGCAGCACATGAATACCACTCTTCGCGAGCTGCGAATGATTTACTACACAATGGAAAATCGAAAGGGTTTTGACTGGGCTACCGAGGAACTTCTAAATGTAATACTGCCACCCTTCAAAGCTCCTTATACATGGAAGGAACTTTTTGAAATGGCTGATTTACTAAAACACAGAAGCACCAAGACGGTAGAAAACGAGTTCGTTGATGCCGTTGCTTTAGTCACCTTTTCGAATAGCGATAGGGAGCTACCTACAAAAGAAGCACTTCCGACACTCATTCAGAAACTATCGAATAATGAAATGCTTGCCTCGCAGATTCGAGTGATGGAGGGCGTATTTTATGTGGATCAAGGGGAGTTTCCGCCTCTGGAAAGCCAATCGGCGTTGAAGTTCATCCAGAGCCGCCCGGACCAACTTAGTGTACGAATGAAGGGTCTGGCTGTTCGCCTTGCGTTTTCTCAGAAGCGTTTGGATTTGAATTCATGCGAACGTATGCTTAGGTCGGTAAAGATAGATCCAAATTCCGTTGACTCAATTCTAGCTACGGTAAGGCTTTCGAAGATTGATTGGAGTCTCGACAAGAAGGGTCTGGCCGTTGCGGAAATATCTGAAAGTCTTGCTGCTGCCGAGCGCGTGACGCCACGGAACTATACATTGATTGCGGATGCGCTCTTTACGTTGGCAAGTTACGATCGTCCGGCAAATTCAGCTGCTGTTCTCCCGCTTCTAGTCAGGGCGAAGGCGATTGCAGAATGTGAGCATTTCGGAACTGAGGCCGAGATAGCTTCGTCAAGAGAACTAATCGTCCGCGGTTTAGTAGATGTTTTAGTCGAGCTTGGAAGGCTTTCAGAAGCGGAGGCGGCGCTTAAATCTGTTCTGGCTCGGTACACCAATTCGGATTCGAAAAACTCATTAAGTCGGCCCACGGTACTAGCGGAGTTAGGGTACATCTATCTTCTGAGAAAAATGTACGCGCAAGCTGAAGAGTGTTTGTTGGAATCGATAGCGGCTTTTGAGATTAAAGCCGATTCGCTTCCTCTGTCATGTCAGGAACCCTACGCATCCTCTTTGCACAATCTGAGCGAGGCCTACAAGTATGAAGGAAAACAGGCCCTCTCTGAACAGTACGCAATCAGGGCGAAACGGGCTCGACTAACGTTTCAACGTAATCTGCCTACTGCCCAGCATTAATGCTGATTCCGCCGCTGAATACAAGTGTTTCTTTCTTGTAATTGGAGATATTTACTGGGTTTTGTTTGGCATTTATTGTGTTCACGGGACCTTGAAAAAGTGGCTCTTTCCCGAAGAAATTCACAGTACCGCCGTTGAGTTGGTTCGAGACAAGGAAACTGCTAGTTACTACTATTGGCTTCAGCCCCGAACCCGCATAATGCGGTGGCGGGATGTTGCGTTGATTTCTTGCATCTGCCAAGTTGAAGCTGTTCGACGTCACCAGAATTCCTGGATCCAGAGCGAGGCTGATTGAACCTTGTTGTGCGACTGTCGTGCTTGTCTGGAGCAGCACGTTTTGTCCAATGCTGAAGGTTGGTTTTACTTTCTTGGTACTACCATTGGTGACTTCAATAAAGTTGAAAGCGGTGATCTGCTTGTTTGCTGCGATGTTAAGATTGCCGCCCAGATTCTCGAGTTGGATGCTGCCGGATACTGAGTTGATGTTGCCGTTAATGTTGAGCTCTCCGCCTGTGTTCACTTTGAAGTCATTCTTCGCGGATGAATCCAGCAGGTTGAGTCTCGTCGTTGCATTTCTCTGGATATAAACACTTCCATTGGTGGACGTAGCTTTTAGAGTGCTGTTACCTGGATCCGTTGTCTTCAGTACTTTCTTGGTGAAGAGCGTATTGAAGCCATTTATGTCGAGGGGATCGAAAAATCCGGCGCCTATATTTTGATTCGCTTCGAGTACTACATTTGCATTGAAGGTGTTGGTGAAGAGCACTGCCCCGCCAGCCTGACCTATGTCCTCACCAGCTCGCATGAGGACGTCTCCAGCGACAAGTGCCACTGTGGATCCGATCATGCCGATATCGGCTCCCGCGGTGAGCGTCGGACCAGCTACTAGTTGAGCTGCGGTAGTTCTAGTACCGTTGGCGTTGTATGTGATTGCTCCACCGGACGACTGTGGTTGAGATGTGATGACGGTGAGATTGCCACCACCCCCTGTGCCGCCTGTCGTATTGATCGAACCAGTCTGTATGGCACTCCCGAGCGGTCCGTTGACTCCGCCGCCTACCATCAGGACGTTGCCGTTAGTTCCGGATCCAACGCCGCCGGTGTCAATAGATGACAGATCAACGTCTATTAATCCGGTCACGGGAGTGGCGCCAGCGAACGCGAAGAGTGACACTCCACCACCTGCACCATTGGTGCCTGTCGGTGTCGTGGTGATAGTGCTCTGAAGTGCGATTGATCCGCCGGTTGCTGATGCCGAGCCATTGATCGTGACAGAGCCGGCCGTCCCTCCGGGAAGAGTGGGAGAGTTGCTTCCGGTACTGCCGGTGATGTTGGCGCCGGCGATCATGGTGATATCGTATCCGGTGTTGCTATCCCTTGCGTCAATGGACGTACCAGATGCCGAGAAGATGTTGCCGGTTGCGACTATCGTCAGCGCCTCTGCTACGGATATGTTGCCTGTGATCGAAATGTCGCCGGCTGTATTGAAAAAGGTTGGGTCACCGGTCAGGCACGTCTCACCGATGTTCAAGACATCGGTCGACGAGATGACGTGACCGGCAAGTCCAGTCTGAGTAATGGTGCCGGTGAGTTGGTTGACATTGACATAGTTGGTACCGGCGCCGGCATGTAGATTGAGTTGTTGGCTCAGTAAGTCACCACCGTTGACTGTGTTATCGAACGCACTGGAGAAATCTGGCGTTCTCACATTGATGGCGTTATGAGCCGCGATTACGCCATTGGTGTTATCTACTGATAGAGCTGCATCTTGCGGTCCATCAATATTGACACTACCGCCCAACGACTCGACTCTTCCGTTGTTGGTAATTTTCGACGCGTTCAGATTTACTGACTGGTTCGCAGCAACGTTGCCGGAATTCTTAATCTCGGTTGCTGCTGTGAGTGTTAGGTTCCCGCTTGAAGAAATGGTGCCGGCATTGGACAGCATTCCACGAGCGTTGAGTTCCAAATCAACTGAAGACTGCAGGCTAGAATCGGCGGACAATTCTGACGGCACATGCGAAGAGATCGATGCACCCTGCTGGTTGGTGATATCTTCTGCTCGTATCGTCCCGCCCTTTACCGAGTCGGAAGTCGAGAGAGCAACGACCGAACCGAAATTGTTGAGATTGCCGAGCAAATCGAAATCGGAGCGTTTTCCAAAATCACCATATGTAGTTACACCAGAGGCGACTGTCAAGTTGGACGCGCGCAAGTGATCGTTGTTAGCTGTGATTTGAGTCAGATCGACGGAGCCACCATTGGCGGTGCCGTTGGCGCTCACGCTCAGGTGCTGACCAGCCCCGCCTAAAGCTTGTTTCACTGCGATGTATTCTGCTGCTGTTACCTGTGACCCTGCTCCGAGCGTTTTTGTTTCACCGCCGACGGAAATTTCAACTGACGGAGAACCTTTGAAGAGGTTTTCACCCAACACGATATTTTTATTTGTTGAAGTTAAATCCAAATCTACGCCGCTGTTGAGCCTTACCAGGCGCTGCTTGTCATTGCGTTGTAGCGTATGATTCGATGTTTGAAGATGCTCCGGAAACTCGCCTTTAGGGATCGGGATGGGGTTGACGATCACGCCACCAGGATTGGTGTCGCCTGGTTTTGTCGTGGAAATGTACTCCGGAGGCAGCTTGATGCCGGGCACGGAGACTGCACCGCGCCTGTAGGTGTCTCGGTACAGTTGGCGTGCTTCGCGGCTGCTCAGATTCGAGTTCTGGCTACGAAAGTCCCTCATGCTCGGGGTGTCTACTGCATGCGCGTCTTGTAGGGGACTGATAAAAATCGACAGACTCAACAACAGAAAGAATCGAGCTGTCTTTCGTGATTCCTTCGGAGTATTGGAATCAATCATGCTAGTTACCCCTTTTCCCGCTAGTGGCGTGCAATACGGATGCACTGATCGGTTTCAAATAAAAGCATTCTCGTCGTTCGACGAGAAGAGTGTCCAATTTTACTACGCACCGTGGCTGCTGGACTTAGAGTAATTTAGATTAGATCTCAGTAGTTCGCGTTATCGAGCAAGAATCCGCCGGGTGTCTACGATTCAAGGGACGCCTTGCCCACTGTCGAAGTCTCAGCGGTTGCGGCAGTCACTGCCAGCCTTCTACGTCTAGTATTTGTCGCGCGACAAGCGACTGCCAACGAACGAAGGCAGAAGCACGACTGAACAACCACTTCTGACAAACAACTGCCGAAAAAACACGTCTGAAAAACACGACCAGGGAAAGCCCGACCCAGGCAAACACGACAAAAGAAAACACCCCTCACTATGTGAGGGGTGTCTAAAATGCTTCCGATCAGTGGGTCTTAGCTTGCGCAGCCGACTGCCAAAAGTTCGTTCATCTTGTCGATGTTTTCGCGGATTGATTCTGCCGATTTTTTGAGCTCTTGTGCTTCTTCATCGGTGAGCTTGATGTCTACGATCTTGGTGAGACCTTCTTTTCCAAGGACGCATGGCAGACCGATGTAAACATCCTTCAGACCATAGTGGCCATCAGCGAGTACTGCGCATGGCAACAAGCGGTTTTTGTCCCGAAGAATCGCTTCCACCATTTGGGCGGCCGATGCTCCAGGCGCATAATAGGCGCTTCCAGTCTTTAGATATTTGACAATCTCAGCACCACCGTCCCGAGTGCGAGCAACGAGCTCGTTGATTTTCTCTTTGGAGAGGAACTCGGAAAGTGGGATGCCGTTGATTGTAGCGAAGCGGGTAAGCGGTACCATCAGATCACCGTGACCGCCTAGAACCATCGCCCGAACATCTTCAACCGAGTAGCCGGTTTCCATAGAAATAAATGTCTGGAATCTGGCGCTGTCAAGCACGCCTGCCATCCCGATAACACGGTTGTGAGGCAGTTTTGTGGTCTTCCAGGTGAGGTAGGTCATCACGTCAAGCGGATTGCTTACGACGATGAAGATAGCATCAGGCGATTGCTTGACTGCCTGCGATGCGACTTCCTTGACGATATTTGCGTTGATTTTCAGCAAATCGTCGCGGCTCATACCGGGCTTTCTGGCGACACCGGCGGTGATGACGACTATGTCCGAGCCTTTGGTGGCGGCGTAATCGTTAGAACCTTCCAGTTTGCGGTCATGATAATGAATCGGCGAGGCTTGGCTCAAGTCGAGCCCTTTGCCCTGCGGCAAACCATCGACGACGTCGACCAAAACTACGTCTGCTAAATTTTTTTCCGCAACGTATTGAGCAACTGTCGCTCCAACATTGCCTGCGCCCACTACTGTGACCTTACTCACGTCGGTAACCTCCGGTAGATATGTGCTGCGAAGAAGGTTTAGGGTATCACGTGATCGGCTTGTTTCCTTTGAGCTTAAGCATTCGTTCGGTCTTTGGCTTCATCGAAATTACGTGTTTCGGAAGGGCGCTCTCCTAAAAGACATCGATCTAGCAGTTGTACTGTTCCCGAGATGCGGGATTCCCCTACCCGGCATGGTGAAAAGCCCGTGGACGATTTCATTAACTTGGCTTATGCTTTGAATAAGAAGTCCGAACGAGAGGGAACTCCCCGGTCACCCCCGCGTCTATTCAGGAAGCTGGGTGCCAATCAAAGCAAGGTCGACAGTTAGGCATTTTCACCGCCTACGTGTGTTGGTTTGAATAGGAATACTGGTCAGTGAAGACGATTCGTAACTACAATTACATTTCTCTAGCTCTGGCAGCGATTCTCATGCTGCCTTCGGTGGGTATCGCTCAAGAAGAGCCTGTTCTGAAGCCCGATGTCCCTAAGATGGACACCCTGCCGTCGAAGGAGCCCCTGAAGGGCGGTATCGAGCACCACACCAAGGCGCAGTCGGAGAAGAAGCAGAAGAAAAAGCTCAAAGCTGCTGCCTCGCAGAGTCCGTTTAGTGGGCGGTCGCGCACAGGCGGCGCGCTTGACAATAATGCTTTTAATGCTCAGGTGGATGAGAGTCGTCTCGACGCAAGTGCAGAGAGAAGTATCGGCATCATCGGCGTTCGTTTTGTCGCTATGATTGGGTCGCCACCGGTTATCAATACCGTTTTTTCCAATACACCGGCGGCTGTGGCAGGCATCGTGCCCAACGATCTAATCGTAGCTGTGGATGGCGTGCCTACGTCCGGTCTGACTCGCGATGAGTGCTATGACCTCATTATCGGCACACCCAATACTCCGGTGACACTGTCGCTGCGTCGCGGTCACAACTTTTTCGTGCGCACTATGAATCGGATGGATCTCAATGACATGAGGGATCCGCGGATTAAGCACGCTTATATGTATCACCTATAGTCCGACTTTATATAAGGTATCGGATTAAGACTTCTGATACACTTTGCTGCATGAGATTATGCTTTGATGCCACTAAGTTTGGTGGCGGACTGGATGGGGCGATTGAGCTGGCGGCTGCAAAAGGCTTGCCCGCAATCGAGTACACCTTCGCCGCCTTCACGACCCCCGCTAAGGGTGTGCAAGAAGTAAAGGGTAAGGAAAAAAACTACCTCGAGACGACCGCGAAAAGCGCTAAAGACAAAGGCATAGAAATCGCCTGCCTCAGTCTCGATTATTTGCACAAACCTGGCGACAAGACATCTTTCAAAAAGTTCGAAGGTATGTTGACGAAGCTGGCTGAGGTCGCGTCGATTCTTGACTGCCATCGAGTCGCTTTTCTGCTCAATCCTGGCGAAGACGCTGCCTGGAAAGAGAAATTCGAGCAAGAATTTCAGCAACTATTGCCGATGTTTCAATCGCGAGAAGTCAAGCCACTACTCCGGCTTGCTACGCCGCTCGATTATCGGGGTGTATCGCTGAAGCGGTGGCATGCCATGGAGCCTCAGGATTGGCGCGATTTGATATCTGGATGTCCCGAGCTTTCATTGAGTTTTTCACCTGGTGACTGTCTGTGGCTCGGCATTGATTATTTGCAGATTCTCTCTGGTGTCACGGCTGCAATCGAACATATCGAAGCGCACGACATCGAGATCAATCGTTCGATGCTCAAGGATAGCGGCATGTTTGGTCCGTTGTGGTGGCGGTACCGACAGATCGGCAAAGGTCAGGTAGACTGGACGCAGTTCATAGAAGCGCTCAAATTCTATGATTACCAGGGTGTGTTCTCGATTCATCTTGATGACGAATTTATCGATGGCGACGAACTGGCATTGGCGAATGCGCTGGATGACGGGATTCAACGAATTGCACCATTGCTGAAAGGTTAGGTCGTTTAGCCGCGGCTGCTTGTTTCGAGAGACCAATTCAAATGAACGCCCTTAACGCGAAGCTCTATCTTTATGTCCATACCCACTGGGATCGTGAGTGGTACTGGGCGTTCGAACGATACAGAACAGTATTGATTACTGCGATGCGGCTTGTTGTGGATGCGCTCGAGAAGGGCGACTTGCCCAACTTTCATCTGGATGGACAATCATGTGCGCTTGATGATTTTTTGGAACTCGAGCCTGGCTATGAGGATCGATTCAAGAGACTGATTGCCGAGCGGCGGCTGTCGGTCGGTCCCTGGTATGTGCTTGCCGATCAGATGTTGGTGGGCGGCGAGAGTTTAGTTCGCAACATGGAATATGGGATGGATCGCACAAGGAGACTGGGTCCGCCAATGATGGTCGGTTATTGTCCCGACACGTTCGGACATAGCCAGGACTTGCCGCGCATTCTCAAAGGTTTTGGCATCGACAACGCGATTGTGTGGCGTGGTGTTCCCGAGCTGGAGCATGGTCCGGAGTTCTTCTGGCGCAGTCCGGATGGAAGTGAAGTGGTGGCAACACTTCTCGCAAAAGGCTATCATCAGACACTTTTCCACGAAGCCGAAGGCAGCGTCGAAAAGACTAAAATCGATACCATTGTGGAAAACATGTTGCAGTGGCTTGGGTTCAAGCTCAATGTCGAGACAGGTAAAATCGAGCGAAATGATGATGGCTCTCCGGTTATGTCGTCGAATTTGTCCGGCTGTCTTGTCCCCGTGGGTGGTGACCATCAAAAGCCACCCGCCAACCTGACCAATATTATCACCCAGGCAGAACGCCGTCTGACCGAGCTTCTCGCCGATCCTGATAATGTCGAATATCTGTCTGCGGTTGACCTGGATCCTGTGCTTTTGACTGACTACACGTGGCTGGCTGCTAACGCGGTTCGCAATTCCGACAACGGAATCGACGTGATTGAAGGAGAGTTGCGAGAAAATACTAGCGCCCTCGCGCATGCCGCTGGATACATGCTTCCTGGCGTTCTATCAACGCGTCTGTACCTGAAGCGCGCAAACAGGATGATTGAACATCGATTGACTAGACTTTGCGAACCGGTCAACTCGATGATGACTCTTATGGGTCTGACCCGCTATCCCGCGGTAGAGCTTGCTAATGCCTGGCGCTATCTGCTCAAGAATCATCCTCACGACAGCATGTGTGGGTGCAGTGTAGACGAGGTTCATGCAGAGATGATGACTCGTTTTGCTTCGATCGATCAGATTATCGATGTACTCGATCAACGTTGTGGGCAAGAGCTGCTCGTGCCGGGTGTCCATGAGTGGAGTCTGCGTCATGCCGATGATCCGAAAGCGCAATACGAGAATGCCGGCTTTGGTCGTGGAATGGTGACCTTGCTCGATCCGGACGTGCCGGTCGAAGGAGTGGCGATATTCAACACGTCTACCGATCTGGTGAGCACGCCAATTCCCATAACTCTGCCAATTCCGGAAAAGTATTTGCCGAAGCAGAATAGTGCCGCCAGTGGTACCATCTCAGGAACTCGAATTAGAGAGGCTGCCGACAGTTATTTCTCCGAAGTACTATCTAAGGCGAAGCTGTACCAGATTGATTCTACTGGCTACGAGATGGAACTCTTCGGCGAGTCTTGCGGTGTTCCGCTATACAAAGACGTTTATTACCTGAACGGCTGGATCTGGGCTAATGACATACCGCAGATCGGTTGTGTTCAACGAAAATTGTCAGACATGGGAGTGGGACCGCAACTACCCCCAGCGGATGCGTCCGCTCGGTCACTTAGTAATGGCATCTTTAATCTAAAGGTTGGGCCCGACGGTGCAATAACTGTTGATTACATCAAGGACGGCTCATCATCGTCTTTTCCCCTTAATCATTCTTGGCGTGATGTCGCAGATGCAGGCGACTCTTACAACTTCGATCCTATCCCCAATGATACGCCCGTGACAGGGCGAGTCAAGTCAGTGGATGTACTTCAAGGCGGACCGCTCGTCTCCTCTTTGAGAATTGTCTATGAAATCGAGCTGCCGACATCTATTGTGGTTGATGAGTCAAAGGATTCCGGTGTCGAGTTCCTCGTATCGTTTAAACGCTCGGATTCGATGATTGTGCACGAAATCGAGACGATTGTATCCTTGCGCCGGGGCGTGCCAATCGTCTTCTTTGATTCGAAGTTTAACAATCGGTCTACCGACCATCGTCTCGAAGTCGTCTTCGGCACCGGTTCTCCAATAAAGAGTACCTGGTCGGAGAATCACATGAGTCTTGTGAAAAGGCCTGTTGAAAATCCTGCGGCTAAGCTTCCGGTGGAGAAATACACCGAAGCGCCGTTGGACCGTTATCCATGCCAGCGCTTCTTCGTGGCCAACGGGCAGGTGTTCTTCAATTTGGGAATGCCTGAATATGGAGCCGAGGACAAGGTCGTTACAATGACCGCTCTGCGGGCTATCTCGATGTTGTCGCGGCGGAGGCTGATGACGCGCGGCGGTGGCGCAGGACCGTATCTGACTGTTCCGCAAGGCAACTGTATTGGAGACAACAGAATTAGCTATGGATGGGCACCACTGGCGGTGCTCGCCTCCAGTGCGAGCACCGAGGCAGAGGATCTGTCGGATCAGCAACGCTCGCTGGCCTTCAGTCTTGCGGATGCATTCGAAGGCTCCCTCTGGCTTTCGCCTCTAACTCCGGCATCAAAGGATCTTGGTTTCGAAGGATCCATATTATCGGTGGACAATCCACACATTCGCTGTACTGCGTTTTACTCCAGGGACAGAGGGCGCAATTTCTTTGTTCGTCTGCTCAATGTTGCTGACAGTGCTCAAAGTGCCACCGTCAAGAATGGCGCCTCGAAATTTCAGGCTCATGTGCGACGAGTCAATCTAAAAGGAGAAGGACAGAGCGATCCGCAATCGCTGGATCAGCCAATGAAGTTATCCTTTGGTCGGAATGAGCTAATCACGCTTCAGATCGCTGTTGCTAAATGATATAGACATGCTTGAAAAACGCGGACCTGAAAGGCTCGCGCCCTTAGTGCAAATTCGTCAAGAACAGTGATAGTACACGCTCCGGTGAGACCTAATGCAATAAATGCTGACCGGTATCACATCCCGGTTGCGTAAATCAATCACTAAAAACCGCTTGGCGGCGGAGTCGATCCACCGCCCTGCAAATCTTTGATGACTCTCTGTTGGGCTGCATCGTTACCTTGCTTCCACTGATCTACTCTTTCCTGGTGCGCGGCACGATCTGATTGCATGCGCTTGATGAGCTGCATTTTCTTGCCCCGATATGCGGCTAGATCGAAGATATCTTTGTAGTTATGTCGGCGAGCGGCTTCCCAGATGTCGTTGAACTCGCCGACCGTACTCGCCTGGTCGAGCGCCTTCTTAAGCAGGTACCGGTTGAGGTCTTTGAGCTTCATCGGCTCTATCTTTCGGAGAATTATGCAAAGCTCATGCGCACTGGGCTCGTCGTCGATCATCTCTCGCACTACTTTGCGTTGAAGATCCACCATGCCCATGAGACCAGCCAAACGAGAATACTCTATTGCCTCTGGGATCGAGTCGAGCCCAGTGTAGGCTTTTTCCATCGCCAGGTGAGCTACATCGGTCATGGACACTTCAAGCGCTTTGGTAGCGAGATCCATCAGTTGCTCAGGAGTCTCAGATACGCTGATGAGTTGTTGAACAGCCTTGCGTGTCACGTCGAAGCACTCGTACTGCCTGGATTTCATTGCTACGAGAATGTAATCGTCGTATGTCCTGCACATCTCCAACGCCTTCTCCATGATGGCGCGGCGTGCGTCTACAGTCGCGAAGCCATACTGCTCAGTGTAGCTCGCGACGGCTATGCACTTCGGAAGATCGGTGCAGGCTGAGAGAATTTCGTTGTAGATTGGAGTCGCCTTATCGGCGCGACCTTTCTTCGCATAGCTCACGGCTCGTCTCAAGTCTCGCTGCTGATTGACCGTCAATGGTGAGTCCTTGTCCGGCCGATCGGCGTACGCTGGTCCAGCCGGCAATGTCAGGCACGCGGCGGCGGTTAGCGTACAGAAGGACGTAAGAAAGGCTGATGTTTTATAGGGCATTGTCGACTCCGATTGCGCTCTTGCGGGACTTCCTTTCCCTCACATTCTCTACCCGCAAACACTCACCTAATATACACATTATCAACTCTCTATTGAAACCGCTGATAATGCCAAAAGCAAGTCTAAAGATCCGAATTTACCCCATGTTATGGCGTTGATCGCTTGGGTAAGATCCTAAAAGCGCGATTGGTGAGGCATATGGAGTTCAAGGAAAAGCAGGACATCAAGCTTTCGCAAGTATGTGCGGAGTGCGGATTTCCAAGCACTCAGTGTCGCTGCGGCCCAACCTCTCCGGCTCAGCTCCAGGGTCCGCTTGCGAATTACGTGCTATCGGACGTTGTCCACGAAAGCGAGCGCTCCTCCATTTATCAGGGGCGGCATACTGAGACTGGGCAGGTCTTTGCCGTGAAAACCATAAAGGGTCAACCTGTTACTGATAGAACCGCTCAGCGCAAGCTGCAGCAAGAAGGTAAGGCGGTTACATCGCTCACGCATCCGCATATCAGCGCTGTGTATGACTATGGTCTCTCTGCAACAAATGTACCTTTCATTGCTCGCGATTATGTTGAAGGTGTGAGTCTGGCGCAGCTTATCGATCAAGAGGGAAGCCTGGATACACAGCGCTTCTGCGATATCTTTTTGCAAATTCTCGATGCTCTTTCATACGCTCACGAAAATGGAGTATTGCATCTCAGTCTGAAGCCGGAGAATATTATAGTCACTAAGCAAGCAGGCAACAGAGGCGATTTCGTCAAGGTTGTCGACTTTGCGGTATCACGAATGGTGCCCATGGATACGAAGGAGGACCGCGAGCGCTGTGCTCGGCACGATTCGCGATATCTCAGCCCGGAGCAGGCGCGCGGAGAGGCAGTCGGTCCTGCAACCGACTTTTATGCACTTGGGTGCACCATGTACGAGGCACTTTGCGGACATGCGCCTTTTGACGAGGGCGAGCAGCTCGAGATCATGTGTAAACAGATTAGCGTTACACCTCCAGAGTTGAAAACAGTCGCGCGTCATGAACCTCCAGAAGTACTGAATCGCATTATCATGCGCTCCCTTGCAAAAGATCCAATATCGCGTCCTGTGACGTTGAAGGAGATTGAGCGCGCACTTCACGATGCGGCTCAAGGAAAAAATCCATTAGTCAGTGATTCGAAATCGCGCTCTGTCGACACGCTACCGGCAGCGGTGCCCTCGCGCGTGACTCCACGCAAAGCGACTTCGACAAACTACACGCTCATCGCGATTTTCATTGGAGTAATAGCTGCCGGCGTGTTCGCGTTTTGGCCCAAGCCTCCTGTGACGCCACCCGTGCCTGAGTGGAAGGTCTTTCTGGAGCAAGCCACGAAGAGTGCTGCCGTAGGTAATGTCCGAGAGGAGGAAACTCGACTCAACATGGCGCTCTCGGCTCTGGACAGCGTCACGAGCGACGATAAGGATCTCGCGCTGGTGCTTTCCAGGCTCGGTCTACTCTATTACTCGCAGAATCGCAAGCACGAAGCGATGCCAATATTGATACGCGCGCTTCCACTTTATGAGTCCATGCAAGGCCCTGAAGGTCCTGATGTGGATTGGATTGCCACCGATATCGCCGAGATGGCTCAAAAAACGGAGAACTGGCAATTGGCAATCGAAATGTATAAAAAGCTCGAGCCCATTCGCGTCAAGGAATCCGGCCGCGCCAGCGGAAAGTACGCTAATCTGCTAGCTGGTCTCGGTGGCGCCTATATGCATACCCATAATTACGTGCTTGCAGAAAAACACCTTCGGGCGGCCCTTGCTATTCAAGCAAAGCTTCCTGAGAAAAACTTCGCTGCTATCAGCCGCGAATCTTTGAATCTTGCCTATATTCTCGATACTCAACTCAACAAGAAGGCCGAGTCGGAGATACTGTACAAACAAGCTATCGATTCGGCGAAACACTCCGTGCCAGCCGACAAGATATTTCAAGCTCGCACACTAGAATATTACTCCAACTATCTCTCTCGATCCGGCCAAGCTTCTCGCGCAAAGGCTCTGAAGCAGGAGGCGCGAGCAATACAAGGACTACCACCGGAGGTGTCGTCCGCATCCGGTGCAGTCGCGCCGCGTGCCACTGCGAGCGGTACCGCTATTGACCGTGGGCTAGCGGCTGTCTCCAGAGCGAAAGTGACTGTCAATAAAGCCGACAAGGCTTTGGACAGAATCAACAGCTTGCGAGAACGACTGCGTCTGCATCGATGACTGAGAAAAAGTCCATGGGCGATAAAGCCGGCGCTCCACCGCTAAGTTGTCTCGCAGAGACGCGTCACGCGACCGGAGCAAATCTCCCCAGCTGCTCCGGTTAGCGCGATGCGTACTTACTAGATATGACGATGTTTGTCTCATAAAAGTTCAATTGGTTCGCCAAGTTTTATTTCTGGTCCACGCGGCCCACAACACGGATCAGTGCTTGGCTTTGGATATTTCGACGTTCAAAATGTATCGCGATTCGTGCTTCTCTCCTTGTCTGAAACACTAGCTCTGCGTAGACCTGGAGAAACCCTGGCAGAATACAACAAAGCATGCCTCTTCTCGAAACATCGCTTGTCAATCGGACTCACCTAGTGCGCCGTCTCAAAAGATGGTGCTGCGTTTTGACAATTTGACCAAGAAGTTCGGCTCGGTATTGGCCAACGACTCCGTAACTTTTCAGATTGAAAGTGGCGATATCCACGCTATCGTGGGTGAAAATGGCGCCGGAAAATCAACACTGAGTAAAATGCTTTGTGGATACTACGCTTGTAGAAGGTATCGAAGGCACTTTACCGAAAAAGAGATAAGCTCATGCTTTCTTTGTGGGACCATGCTTGGTTTTCGGAGTGAAAAAACGGACAATCTGAGACCGCAAGGCGTGGTCTATGGAGTTTGGCCGCGACGATCCTCATGGACTCGCGTCGCGAATCGGCTGCCTCAGCGGAGTTTTCGAGTTCTTCACCGCTCGACTACGATTCGTTGCAGCAGCACGAAGTGCGAGAGCGCCAGCAGCAGTTACGGTAACTGCTATTCCGGCGCTCTCTGCCCCTATTCCAGACAAACTTAATCAGTAACCGTATGTCGTCATTGCTTTGCTCGATTTCCTTTTGTGTCTCTAAGATAGCTGGAATTTGTGACAAGAATGTCCACGCAATGCGACTTGCAGATATAACGGTGCGAGTTCCGAAAAGACGGACACGCGCGACCTGCATCGCTCACGGAGCGTTGAGCCGAGGCGTTTTGAGTTTCCCTGCGACATATGTTGAAACCCGACCGTAGCGAACGAAGTCTGCCGCCTTTATGGTTACAAGCGAATTCCCTGTCAATCTTCCGCGTTGTGGCGTTCGTCGTGTCTCTCTCTGAGAACCGGTTAAGATGGACCCGCTCTGATATACTCGCGCGGGTATAGAGGTTGAGCGCTTGAGGCTCGACTGCCCATAGTCCGCAACAATCCGTTGAGCAGCAATATTTCCGAGGAGAATACGAAGTCCGTGCTGCCGACCGAGCCCACGAGGGCGCCGGTCAATGTCGTTGCACGTCTGCTTCCTGCTGGTGAGTTTTTGCTTGTATGTGCGATGGTCTGTGGAGTGGCGGCGTTGCACTTATTCGTCTTAAGAGGTGCTAATCTCTGCCTTCTCTTTGATGGATTTGGCTTTCTCGCCACAACTGCCGGGTGCTGTTCTGTCTTTAATTGGGATTCGTTTGGGCAAATCTTCTCCTATTGTGCGACTGGTTTCAGCGAGTCGACGAGACAAGTCCTGGTGGATAAGTTGGCGCCTGCGCAGGGTATCGTGCGCTGTGGTCCGTTGCTTCCACTACTCTTAGGGACCGCGTATACCATCACCGCAAAAACACCGGCTCCGCAATTCTGGCTGGTGGCAACCTGGTCTATGTGGCTGACTCAGGCATTAACTGTCGGTCTTATGTGGCTCTCCTGTCGCCTTGCATTCAATCCGACGGTGGCGCGGGTGGCGGCGTTGATTGGCATGTTCTATCCTGCCTTTGTGATAAACAGCAATCGCTTGTCGACGGAAACTCAGGCATGCTTTGGCATAACTTTGACGATGACGCTGTTCTTGTACTACGCCAAGACAAAGTTCCGTGTGACGAAGAATCTTGGCGCCGGTCTTGTTGCCGGCCTCGTATTGGGATTTCTCGCTCTGGCTCGACCTCCCTTCCTCCTGCTGCCAGTGCTGCTCATCTGCGCGATTTCGATAGCTGCCTGGAGACTCAAACTCGAGAATCCGTTTTCCAAAAAGTGGTTGGCTGGTGTCATATGTGGTGCAGCGTTGTTGCTCGCGCCATGGGCGCTGTGCAATAAAATACTCACCGGAAAGGCTTCCATCACTATCGATCGTTTTGCCGTTTATAACCTGTACACTGGTCTCAATGCCAGGAATCTTGGATTTGACGTATTGCCCAGCGATCTTGTCGCGCATCCGGAGAGATTTAAAATGTCTCTAGGCGACGCGCTACACGAATTGGGTGACAATGCGCTCAAGGAGCCCACCGAATTCGTCACCATGTTGGCGCTCAAGCCGGTTCGTCTCCTGGATTCGCCGTGGAATGATTACCAGAACAGTTGTTTAGGTTTGCCGTGGTTGGCTCAACGGTATGGCCATGAAGTTCTTTTGTTGTTCGCTTACTTAGGTATGTTCGCGTTGTGGACCAGAGCGAGGATTTCCAAGTCATTACCGGACTTTTCTACTGCGCTTCTTCTGACGCTGATCGTTGTCTACAATTTTGTCCATTGTTTATTCATCAGTATGGCACGCTACACCTACCCGATTATGCCTTGTGCTATTGTGCTTGCCGCCTGTGGACTGGCTGCGACGTGGAACAACCCAAAGCGCAACGGTGTGCTGGCTGCGGTATTTTTGGCGCCCGTCGTCTCGAAATTTATCGAAGGTTTGAGGCAGCCACCATATGCGGTGTTGCCTGATATTATGGCGGCACTCGGACCATCGTTAGTTTCGGGGTTTATAGCCTTAATCATTGGATTTGCAGTTGCGGGGGCTCTCTATCTAGGAAGAGAGTTGAGCTCTGGAAAACAGCGCCAAATCTATGTAGGTGTAAGTCTTCTGATTTCTCTGTGGGTTTCATTCGCCTCCTTCTATGGACTCAAGCAAGTCGCGGTCTCACGCGATGCTATAGCCACGACAATCCAAATTCCACAATTACAAGCAACCAAGCAAGCGAATTGGTTGCTTGTAATTGATCCGTCCTTCGAGGGATTCTCACTCGATGCTCTGAAAAGTTGCCGTCTCAAGGTCAACGGCGTGGTGTTGGATGGCGACTTGTTACCGCTCATGGCAAGAGACAAGAGTCAGCGTGAGTCTTTCGTATATCAAAAGGCATTTGCTCACAGTGGGCAGAAAGACTTAACTGGCATTCGTCAGTGGTATTGTGTGCCTGTGCCTTTGTCAGTTATCAGAGCCGGTGAGAATCGAGTCGAATTCACCAACATTGGAGATGCGAAATGCAAATCTCTTGTGATGTGCGATCTGATCGAGTCACGAAAAGTTGTGTCGCCGATTTCGCTTTTGCAGTTCTCCTGGACAAAAGGCTTCACCATTAATCCTCCGCTCGATATGCGTCTTTCCGAGAAGGCTACTGCCGTCGCCGACGATCAAGAAGGTAAAATTCGTCCTCGTGTATTGCTCCTTTCCGTTGATACCGCTGATGGTGGAAGAGCGAGCGAAGAATCTCCGCCGCTTGTTACCATTAACCTTGGCGATCACACTATCGACAAGAAGGGCAACAAAGTCGCGACACTTCCAGTGCCGTCCGAGAAGCTTCGTCCGTTGTTGGATGCCGTCAGAAACAAGCAGGGTAATTCTATTAAACTGCGACTGAGTGGCCGATGTCATTCCAAATCTAATTCTGAAGGCAAAGTAAGTTTTGCTGTAATAACTACAATCAAATCGTCCGCAAAGCAGCAGGAGACTATGGCACCGATGGCGCCTGAGTTAGTCCCCTGTAGCTCTGAGGACAAGCAATTTGCGTTCGTCGATCTTATTCCGGTAGAACAAGTCGACGGTTTTGATTGCTCCACCCGCATTCTCATTTGCGGACGGCCCTGGTGGGATGTGCTGCAATACGGCATCTACAAAGTAGACGAACCTGTCGAGGTATCTGATCTCAAGCTCGAAGTGTTTGTTTGTGATTTGCCGGATCTCACTACGGATACCTACAGCGTACACCACAGCGATCTATTACCCGTGCGGCAGTCGGCCAGGTAGGTACGGAGGGAGAAGGCGGCCTTACACCGACCTCCTACTCTCTTTCCTGATGACTCTCCAGTCCTTTGACCGCAAGGCTCGAGCGAGCTCGACTGTCATCGTTTTTCTGAGAGTTTGCAGTATAAATGGCTAGACGAGGTGCAGTCTCACGTCGTTTCGACGCAAGTCTCCGAACTCATCGGTCCTGTGTTTCTGACCTCATCTCTGTGGAGGCTTGCCACCTTGTCGCCTGAGCTCCTCTTTCAGCTGTTGCTCATTCTCCACCAAAAAGAATTTTGAGCTTTTCAGATACCCCTTTTGCGGTCCAGATTGCCGCTTTTGAAGTTCTTCCGCGTCAGCCTGTTCCTTCTCGAAAGCCTTTAGAGTTTTCGTTTGCTCTTCAGATAGTGAGGATGGACGACGATTGAGCTTATCAGCGAGGTCTACCGATAGAAGCTTCCTTGCTTCTTCGTTAGTGGGGAAGGCTCGCCAGGCTTGTAGCTTTATGAATTCGTTATCTGGGATTCTTTTTTGTAACTTCTCTTGCCTGGCGATCTCGCGGATCTCCATGCCCTCTTTAGCATTCTTGAAGATCGGCTTTCGACCGAAGGAGACCTTTGCTTCGCCGTCCTTTGGAACATCGTTCGGCAGTGTCGGTGGGAACTCGGTCCAAGCATCGTATAGAGCTTGTTCTTCTTTCGATAGTTGCTGTTTGGCTGCTAGCTTTTGATGGCATTCTCTCAGCTTCTTCGCCGTCGCATCGGTATAGTCGTCGACTCCCAAACCTAAAGATTTGGCTGCTGGGCTGTTCGGTCTCGGGAATGCGCGATGGCTTTCCAGTAGATGCACGTCTTCAAGCGTGATAGACCGGTTGAAATTGCCTGTGTCGGCTGGTCTGATACCGTAAAGTGCCCAATACTGAGCGATGTATCGAACCTCTGTGTCTCTGGCGTCAGGAAATTCCAACAGCGCGTTTAACTCCGCTTGTTGTTCCGTCGTTCTCGTCTTGAGCTGTTGCAGCTGGAGCGTTCTCTTGTCCATTTCGTGCTGAAATCTGAGCAAACTTTCGTTATCTCGTTTTTCCCGCTGTTCTGGAGTGAGTGTATCTTTATTCTCGCTATCTTCCGGAGCGTACAGGAGAGGTGGTAGCTCAGGACCCGGCGTCAGAGGCCTTTTCATTTTCATTCTGTCGGAAAATGAGTTCTCCTTTTTCTCATTCTTTTCTTCTTGACCTTTGTCCTTTTTCGGTTCGTCTGCTCCGCGCTCAGGCTCTGGCTTTTCGTAGGTAACTTGATACTCGCCGTTCGTTTTCCCTTTCGCCGCAACTGCAGCAGTTGAGTTAGGCCTATTGCTATTGCTTTTGTCCGTCTGGTTGGATGGGACTGCTTCATTTGAGTTAGTGGTGGCATTATCAGTCGAATTGGCGTTATTTGATTTTTTTAGTTCTTGTATTAGTCCGTTCCAATGCGAAGTGCTCTTCTCGCAAAGAAATTGTGGCAACGGTTCATCTGCTCGGAATGCAGATGGGGAAAAACTTCCGGCATCACTTGCATCCAGTCTAGTCATCGTCTAATTCTCCTTCCTTCAGTGCCGCCACGCTTTCTACATAATGATTAGTAGTTGTGACAAAAAGGTCCAAACTATAAAACGAGCTGGTTGTATTGAAGTCTCGACTATTTGCTGACGGTCAAAAGTTTCGACAGAGATTAGTGTTGGCTGTTCACGATTTCATTGTTTTGCAATTATTTGACAAGTATTTGGGCTTAGTCTCAATTGAGCGGCAGAAATGCCACGGGGAGAATTTTCGACGTCACCATCAGCAGTGTGGCTTTTGGAAGACTATTAGGACACCGTTTTATTTGAGGCTTTCTAAACCCTATTTGGAATCTTTCGTAGAAAACAGACAAAGCTGGAGTTTGAATGTATGACACACAGTAATCCCGAAGTTTTCGACAGAACCGCTAATGAGAGTCGAATCGATCAACAAAGAGCACCAGAATCGGTGCCATGTTTGCTATCGGAAATCTCAGCTAGCAATTGCAAATTCAACAATACTGACACGCAGAACGCCGAGAAGAATGAGGCCAACAACAATGACGTCTTGAAGGCTGGCTTCAGCGATTATAGAGAAATCCTTTGTTCCGATGGAAGTGACGACAGTACCTTCGAAGCCACTGAAGAAGATGGCAAGAAAAACGAGGAAAAGCGAGCCGGACGGAAATTGCCTGATGCACTCCAGAAAAATATTGACGGATTAATAGAGTCGCTGGGTGATGATGAATTCGACAAGCGCCAAAACGCGAGCAAAGAGCTGCGCGAATTAGGATCGTCCGCCTGGAATTCACTGGAAAAGGCACGCTCACACCCAGATCCGGAAATTCGCTTGAGGTCAGGCAGAATATTGCAGTCGATATCGGAGCAACCGTTAACGAAACAATCTAGAGCGACAGCAATGCACGACGAGGCTCTTGCCGAGATCGCCAAGGACGGAAAGATCTCACCAAAGACTGCGGAAAAATTCGACAAACTCATAAGTGCTATGGACGGGCACTTTATGAGCGACAAAGAGTACCAAATCCGCCGGGATAAATTGGACAAGACCGCCTACAACCCGCAAGGAGACAAAAAGGGTCGTCTGGAGGCGTTAAGAAATTTGAGCGAGTTGTTCGCTACCAAGCAAGTTCCCCCAGTGGATCAAGTTCGTCTGGACTTCGCAGACGCCTTGACCAAATCTGGTGACAAAGGGAAGGCGATTAAGATCCTGGGTGATGCGATCACGGCCAATCCTCAGCTGAGAGACTCCGCAAGTTTTAGAGTGCTTGCCAGAGACGCAGGCGCATTCAAAGACAAGAGCTTCGCAGAAACAGTTGATAAGGCAACTGGAGGTAAAAACCTTGTGAATAAATGGGCAGAGAATAAGCGTGCTGCAGTTTATGATACCGTCGATCATATGTCGCACGAAACAATCCGAAAAGGACCAAGCGAAGCGATCCAGAAGCAGTGGAAAATCACCTTTGATGAGCTTGCAAAGCATGTCCAGGACGATAAAGGTCTCGCTTTCGTTGCAACGTTAGCCAAAGAGAATGGTCAGCGCAGCCTGGTGGAAGCCTTCGGCTGTCACGGCAAGCCTGACGACGCTATAAAAGTGATGACTCAAATGATCAAGGAAGACCCAAAGTGGGTGAATGCTGCATGGATGTTTTCAATGTCAGACCTAAATGAAGCCCGCAAAAACAAGGAATTTAGTGAGGCGGTTAAAACCGCCCGCAAGACGGTACCACGACAATAAGATGGTCAGGACCCGTAGTCAGAAATCGAGGTGAGGTTTCTGTTCCGAATTGGATCGCATCCACCGCGACCGTGTGTATTTGCGTGGTAGTTCATCCGATCAAGCGAGGGGCGGATTAATGCAACGTGCAACGTGCAACGGGCGGCGCGCGGCGTCGCCCCAACGACTGCGTGGAATTTGTTGTCTGGCAAATACGAGTTGATGTACTCGTGCAACGGTGTGACTTCGTTGCTTTCTTGTGACAGAAAGGTCCAATCTACCAACGGGCCCACCCGAAGTATTCGATAGAGCTTAATGTTGGCGGCTCACGAGTACATTGTTTTGCAATCATTTTCCATTAAGCTCAACTGAGCGGCAGAAATGCCTCTGCGGGGAGAATTTTCGACATCAACTTCTCGGAGTTCCGTTGGAAAGACTGTTGGAATGCCATTTTAATTTTGGCTTTCTATCCCTCCTATGAATTACAAAGTGTTTTTCAAAAACAAACTAAAGCTGGAGTTTGAATGTATGACAAACAGTAATCCTGATGTTTTCGACAGACCAACCAATGAGGGGCGTATCGATCAACAAAGTTACAGAGCACCAGAATCGGTGCCATGTTTGCTATCGGAAACTGCAGGCAGCAGTTACAAAATCAAAGACGCTGACGCGCAAAATAACGAGAAAAGTGCGAACAACAATGACGTCTTGAAGGCAGGCTTTCGGGACTATAGAGAAATTCTTGGTTCCGACGAGAAGAACGAAACGTCTGATGAGAGCAGCGAAGGTTCTGATGAGAACAGCGAGAGTTCCGACGAGAGCAACGAGAGTTCCGACAGTTCCGATGAAAGCTACGTAAGCTCCGACGGAGCTGCTCTCGAAGAACAGGAAGACGAGAAAGACCAGAAAGACGAAGACAAGCCAGGTCGGAAAATCCCGGAAGCTCTCCAGAAAAAGATTGACGGATTGATAGAGTCGCTGGGTGACGATGAATTCGACAAGCGCCAAAACGCGAGCAAAGAGCTGCGCGAATTAGGATCGACCGCCTGGAATTCTCTGGAAAAAGCGCGCTCGCACCCAGATCTGGAAATCCGCTTCAGGTCGGGCAAAATATTGCAATCGATATCCGAGCAACCGTTAACTAAACAATCCAATGTGACGGCAACACACAATGAGGCCCTTGCCGAGATCGCTAAGGACGGAAAGATCTCACCAAAGACTGCGGAAAAATTTGAAAAACTCATAAAGGCTATGGACGGGCATTTTATGAGCGACAAAGAGTATGAAATCCGACGGGATAAATTGGACAAGACGGCCTACAACCAACAAGGCGAAAAGAAGGATCGCCTGGACGCATTAAGAAAAACGAGCGAGCTGTTCGCAACTAAGCAGGTTCCCCCGGTGGATCAAGTTCGTCTAGACTTCGCCGATGCCTTGACCAAGTCTGGTGACAAAGGGAAGGCGATTAAAGTACTTGGTGATGCGATCAAGGCAAATCCTGAGCTGAGAGGCTCCGCAAGTTTTAGATTGCTTGCCCGAGACGCAGGCGCATTCAAAGACAAGAGCTTCGCAGAAACAGTCGATAAGGCTACTGGACGCAAAAACCTTGTCAATAATTGGGCAGAGAATAAGCGTGCTGCACTTTATGATACCGTCGATCATATGGCGCACGAGACAATGCGAAAAGGACCAACCGACGCAATCCAGAAGCAGTGGAAAACCACCTTTGACGAGCTGGCAAGACAAGCCAAAGACGAGAAAGGTCTCGCTGGAATTGCGGAGATAGCCAAGCAGAATGGCCAGCGCAGCCTGGTGGAGGCCTTCGGTCGTCACGGCAAACATGACGACGCAGTCAAACTGATGACTCAAATGATCAAGGAAGACCCACAGTGGGTGAACACCGCGTGGATGTATTCAATGTCAAACTTAAACGAAGCCCGCAATAACAAGGAGTATAGTGAGGCGGTTAAAACCGCCCGCAAGACGGTACCACGACGATACGATGGTCAGGACCCGTAGTCGGGAAAACTAGAGGCGTCGGCGACCAGTCCTACACGTGGTCGTCGATTGCCGAACAACTGTGTGCATCGCCTTGATTGCATTTTTGAAATTGTTCTTTCCATCGAGCATCCAGCAAATCCGCGATTGGTTGCGATAAGGATACCTCAGATCCAAGGCAGCGTTGTCCGACCGCTACTTCCAATAGCGTCATTTTGTTGCTTTCTTCAACCGCTCGGTGAGCTCTTTGTTGATGGCGTTGAGCGCTTCCAGATCCTTATTTTTTGGATTGAGAATCGCAGCCATTGTCAGCATCTCCGTAGCACCATCGTATCCTCTGGGGGTTCTGCTGCCGAGACCTTCGGCTCCTTTCGGCTCCTTAAATGGCCCGTCGCGTCCGGGCTTTGTGCCCTGAAGATGTGCGGCGGCACTCACCACATTTGAGTTATCGAGTTCATTGGAGCTCATTGCCATTTTCGCTAATGCTTGATCTCGAAAAAGTTTTGCGATCATTACATTGGCTTGTTCGCTCTGGTCTTTATTGGAGCTTCGACGAGCTTGAAACCAATAATTCAAACCGGTATCGCCTTTTTCAATTACCGAATTGTGAAGTATTCTCTGGGGATCAAACTTATCCGTCTTCTCGAGCTTCAAGAACTCCTTCAATTCTGAGAATGCGCCCCCGATATCATGCTTACCCTCAATCTTCGCCACACATTCGTCGATTTTGGTGGCCTGCGCATCGAGTGCTTTCAATTCGGTCTCCACTCCAGGTTTTGACATCGCTTTTGTAAGCCCTTTTGCCAGTGCGACGCTCGGCTTAGTCATCTGCAAGTAGAACAATGCCTCTCCTCCGAGATCCAGATTGTGTCCGGGGAGAAGGCGTTTGTCGGTCGCTATTGCAGGTAGCGCTGTTCCATTCTCCAGCCGAAATTCGGATAGTGCGCGACCCCCAGCGATAGTATTGCGGTGGAAAGCTATAGCCTCTTCCGCGCGCGTTTCCATAGTTTTCATATCGAGCTTGCTATCGACCGACTTCTCGGGCGAATCACGCTTCTTAATATGATCTCTGAAGTTCTCTTGCAGCTCGCGCTCTTTTTTCTGATCTTTTGCAGCACCCTCCTTGAGCTTTTCTACCTCAGTGTCGAGAGTGTCGCTGTCTTTGGCTTCTGCGTTCGGTACATCGATGTTGATCTTCATAGATCGTCGATTGAAGGAATCTATCCCTGCCGGATCGCTCTGTTGTTTTGCTTCTGGAGATTGATTAAGCGGATCGATTAGATCGCGATTGGGATCTGCGTTCTTCGGACGGGGCTTGGTTGTGTCATCCGGTTGAGGTCTCAGCCCAGTCGCCGGACGTACGACAAGAAATCCACCATTGTTCTTGTTCGCAATGGTATCAGGCTTAGCTGGCGCATCCGCGTTTGGTTGCTTTTGCTCCTTTCGAGGGGCGTCACTTTCGGGTCTCGGAGCGCTTATTTGGCTGGTACGTGAGCTCTCATCAGCGACTTTTTCAGCATCGGCTTGGTTGCATTTTTGAATCTGTTCTTTCCATCGTGCATCAAGCAGATTCACCATAGGTTGCGGTAAAGATACGTCGGATTGGTAGGTTTGCTGATTACGACTTCCGCTTTCGTTTGCTTCCATTCTCGTCATAGATTTTTCTCCCTGGACCATAGCCGCCGCTATCGAATGGAATGTTAGCGATTAGTTGTGACAGAAACGTCCAAACCAGGAGAGCGCTCTTGCAGCGCGCGTAGCTGCGAAACTGTTCAGCAAAACAAACTGCAATTTATTCTGCAACCGCGCTGTTGATGCAGGGCGCTGTCAAATTAACCTTCCACGATCAACAATCGTCCCTTACATTAAATCTGGGAAAAGCTGGAAGGGGGACGCCGCTATGGGTGACGGACCTTGGCGCTTGATTTGGACAGTGCATTCGGTTCGCGTTCTTCGACGAACGGAACATTTCCTCTCTACTTTGATGTTCAAGATCATCTATCAAAGCCGGCGAAGCGATCAGGCAAGGACGGATCGAGTCAAATCGCAAGGGTCGTCCGCATCATTGCCATCGCCTGATGTTTCCTCACCATCAATTTCATTTTTTTATCAGCTTCGTCTTTCGGTCGAACTGGTTGAGCGCTTCGAACGAACGGCTTTGGAGGCAGGGCTCAGCCGTGACACGGTGGAAATGGTGAGGGAAATTGGGCTGACGTTAGCGGTGAAAAACGCCCTGACCTCTTCGCGACAGGTGAAAGACCTGCCCAAGATAAAGGAACCCGAGTTATATCGTTACCTGGGCCTTTCATTGACAACGTTAACTTGTTATCTTTTCGCTGTAAACAGCGTCTCTCACGGTGATTTCTATGACTGAGGCATTCCTTAAACCTGGCGCTACCGATGTGGTACCACTCTCTGATGAGGAAGCGGTAACCAGAGTCGTTTTTCTTGCTGTGGAAAACTTGTGGGAAGCGGTCAACGAGCTAACCAGACTTCGCAGGACGCATAAGGAACATTATCTAGTCACCATATTCGGTTCTGCCCGTATTCTTCAAGGCACTGATGATTACGAGCGCGTGAAGAAATTGGCATTCCAATTGACCGGTATGGGGTGCGGAATCATTACGGGTGGCGGACCTGGATTGATGGAGGCGGCCAATGAGGGCGCCTCGCTCACAGGGTTGGATGCAGTCCAACGATCGATCGGAATTCGTGTCGATTTGCCCTTCGAGAAGGGTGCCAATCCTTTTGTGGGCAAAGCTTACGAACACAAGACCTTCTTCTCCCGACTTCACCACTTTGTGATCATGTCCGATGCATTCATTGTGGTTCCTGGTGGAATCGGTACGATGCTGGAGCTTTCAATGGTCTGGCAACTGTTGCAGGTTAGAAAGCTCTACGACACACCTTTAATTCTCGTGGGCGAAATGTGGGCTGAGTTGGTCGAGTGGGCAAGGAAGCACATGTACAACGAGAATGTTCATCTCGTCAATGAAGTCGACCTGGAAATTCCAATTTGCGTGAAGCATTCGCAGGATGCTATCGAAATTGTCAGAGCGCACCGGCAGAAGTGGCTAAAGGCTCATGGACGCACGGAATAGCGCGTTGTTTTTAATTTGAATTCAGCGAGCAACAGATACGGTTTAATGGTGCCGGCTCTTCATCAGTGTTTCTCTTGTGTTACATTGAGACTCAGCGCTTGACGATTTGTTGGACTTGCTTCAAACTTGCTATCCGTCAGGTTCTTCTCATTTGATTTCTTTACACTCGGTCAGCGAGGAGCTAATTGGGGTAAAGAGAAAGAAGACCATGTTAACTTCAATCGGTGCATGGGCTAGCGTTTGGTGCCATACAGCTCCCGGTATCCAAACTCAAGGAAAGTAATAGCTGTCTGAGGAGTGTCCATGAAAAATTCGAAGAAAGCCCTGTTGGCGGTTCTCGCCGCGTCGCTTGTAGTTCTTTGTGCTCTTGCAGCATTCGGAGTGTTCAGCCCGAAGTTCATCAACAGACTTCCTGAAGAGACTGCAAGTATGAGGACCCTGCCCGACTACGAGCTAGATCGAATTCTCAAGGAAAGTCCCGAATCGGTCAATAAGATTTTGTGCTTCAAGGGTCTACGCAAGGTTGTGGCCGAGGTAGACCCGCTCGGACCGGCGCTCGTCGACTACCCGAACACTTCCAAATTAATGGACTCCGCCAGGTCGGCAAAAATCTCCTGTGAAATTACCGATGCTTCAATCGGCAAAATCGACCACTATGTAAAGTCCTTGCATTGGTCTTTCTGGGCTCTGTTTGCGGCTTTCGGGACGACGCTCGGTGCGATTCTCTGGCACTCAGGCGCCTTCAGGAAATTGGAAATCGGTTTGCATGGTGTCGAGGTAGTTAGAGCCGTCGATGACAATGGAGCGGTGGATCCCGCCGAGCGTCGCACTTTCGAGGATGTCGCCGGATGCGAGGAAGCGATTGCGAAGCTTCGCAGAGTCGCGCGATGGTTGAAGTCGCCGGAATGGTATGAAGAGTTCGGCGCAAAAATTCCCCGCGGCATACTTGCCGTAGGCCCGCCCGGGACCGGTAAAACGCTGCTTGCCCGCGCACTCGCAGGCGAAGTCGATGCCAACTTTTTCTCCGTGAGCGGATCTAGCTTTGTGGAAATGTTCGTCGGTGTTGGCGCTAAGCGTGTTCGAAAGTTGTTCGCTACAGCGATTCAAGAGCGAAAGCGTACCGGTCGACCTTCGATCATATTTATAGATGAGATTGACGCGATTGGGAAAAAACGGGGACAGGGTCAGTCCGGTTCTGACTCTGAGCGCGAGCAGACGCTTAACCAATTGCTGGTTTGCATGCAAGGATTTGAGCAAACTCCAGGCATCATCGTGATGGCTGCCACTAATATGGCAGACAGTCTTGACGAGGCACTCAAGAGACCGGGTCGATTTGACTATCAAGTAAACGTCGATTTGCCCGATACTCTCGGTCGCGAAAAAATCTTCTCAATTCACACGCGCAACATGAGGCTCGCTCCCAATGTCCGGCTCCGAGACCTCGCGGTCCGCACTCCGCAATTCTCTGGAGCCGATATCGAACAGGCTTGCAACGAAGCCGCTATCGCAGCTGCGGAGCGTCTGGAATCGCGCCTCGAAGGCATGAGCCCGGAAGAGAGAGCCGCTTTGGTGAAGCAGGTTTCGCTCGAGGACTTCGACATTGGAATCGATTACGTTCAGTTTGGTGACCCGATGCTCTCAAGAGCTCGTGCCATGTCGCAGCAGGACAAACGTAATACGGCATTCCATGAAGCAGGGCACTGCGCCGTTCAACAAGCACTTCAAGAGTA
>JAIERK010000159.1 GCA_019746975.1 Candidatus Obscuribacterales bacterium | reverse complement strand
TTCGTCGGCAGCAGATCGGTCACGACTGGAGCCGCCGCCGTTGCCGTCGGCACATCAGTGACAACCGGCGCCGCCTTCGCTTTTGTCGTCAGCGCATCGGTCACTGCAGGCACTGATGTCGCCGTGAGCTTAACGTCACCAGTGTGGTCGACAACAGCCGACTTCTTCAGAGCTGGTTGCCCATCAGGTGTTTTTTTCTGTGTCAAATCTACTTGAAAGGCCGCTGGGATCTCGGTCTGAATGCCTGGCTCAACTCCAGTTTTCTTAACCGGCTTGTCGTTATCTATGATGGACAGATCTGTCGGACTAACGGGCTTTGCCTCACCGGTCTTTTTCTTTGCCGATGTATCGGTCGAATCCGGAGCACCCACTATCTCCAGGTCATTCGCTGGCTTACCGGACTTGAACAACACCGGGATGGGCAACTCTTCGGCGGACTCGCCTCGCCCATGGCGCCAGAGCTGCGAAGCCGGAGTGAAGCCAGCGGGTACCGTTGCGGCCCGATCGACAACCGGACTTGGAGTTCCAACTTGTTCGCTCTTCTTGCCCGCGCCCTTTTTATCATCGACGACTACCGGCACCGCAGTATCGTCTGCCTGGTCGGCGGGCTTCCAGAGCCCTTCACCTAAGCGAAGAGCAGCGCCAGTTTGCTCGACATCAGGTCGATTAAAACTGAGCCTATCGCCGAATGTATAGCTGTCTGTCGGAGTTTCCCCGATCGCAGGCGAAAACAAGGGTTCCTTTGAAGCGCCCTGGCCCTGATTTTCCCGATCGCCTTCGAATTGATAAGTCATTAGAAACTGATCCCGAGGACCGTACCTTATCTGAGATCACGTGGTTAGGAAGGGGTTCTAAAATCTCTTGACAAGTATCAAGATCATAATTTATTTAGGAAGGATAATAAAGCAGATTTAATGTTGGCAAGACCCTTCCCAGGATCTCAAACGCTTATATACCTTCTGTATGCATTTTTCGACAGATTGGGAAAAACTTTCATAATGCAGCGAGATTGAGCCAGGCAAATGCATTCAAGATTTTCGCCAAGCATAATCATGAGTCCGCCGTCAGATAGCCCGGGTTTTACACAGTGACGATGGCAAAATCGACCAGCAACGCCAATGCCTCTAACCGGGCAATCCAGTTGTCGGCGCTGCACACAGGACTGATAGCCGCGCTCGGTATAACGCTCTTGTGCCTCGGGCTGTCACGTCCAATAGAGCCAATCGAAATCGAAGCACTAAATCAACTAGCGCCGGCTCTAAGCGATCTCGCCTTCATGTCGAAAGAAGAGGCCGTTGCCTTCTCCGAAGACGTCGTATCACAAGTTATTAGCCTCGCCACTCTGTTCGCTATTTCTTTCCTGCCAATCTGGTGGGTTTTTATCAGGAGAAAGCGCTTCACCTCCAAAGTTGTCTATTTTGCTTATTACGTCCTTGTGGCAATGGTGGAATTCTTTTTGTTGAAAACGTTGCACGTCATGCCGTTGCTCTGCACTTCGGCCGTGGCGATTGCTTTATCCGGCCTCAGCGCCGAGATTTTGAAAGATCACTCCGATAGAAAAAAACAGGTCGACAGCAAAAACTATGAGCTCATCCTCCGCAATCGGGATCTCGAAGACGCCAGGCGTGCACTCATAAAGCAGGATGAAGTAGAACGCCGGCTTCTCGCAGCCGACCTCCATGATCAGGTACTCAACGACTTGAAGAAAATTTTGGAGATGTTTTCAAAGTTCGAGAACGAACCGAAGAAAGAGACCAGTAGCCAAATTCGGTCCAGCTTTCAAAAAACAATGAACGATATTCGCGAGATTATGGACGATCTCTGTCCGGTGATGCTTCAAAATTTCGGTTTTCGAGCGGCTGTTGAAGACTGTCTCGACAAGGCGAGAGAGCGATCCGGGTTCGAAACCGATCTGCAGTGTAATGTTGATGACAGCATGTTCGATAGTCTACTTGCGCATGAACAGGCACTTTTGTTTCGCCTGGTACAAGAATCTCTCACTAACGTGTCCAAACATGCCAAGGCAAGTAACGTCATCGTCGCCATGGAAAGCAACTCGAAGAACTTGATTATTACAGTGGAAGACGACGGAACAGGCATAGACTACGAGAATCTTTCTCACCAATCCAGAGGTCTGCGATACATGAAACTTCGCGCGGACCTTATCAATACGACCGTCGAATGGAAGGCTGGAAAAGGCGGCAAGGGTACTCGCGTAATCATCAGCTACGTATTTCCAGTGATAACCATCAAAGCTGTCGATAGCTCAAAAAGCTGACAGATCCCGCATTTTCCGTATCAACCTGCGGTCAGGATAAGTTCATCCAGAGAGTATAAGCCATACGCCGCTCGTCTCTGCGTAGCCCGATCGCAATGCCTAAACACGCCTGCGATTTTCGTTATCGTACGATTAGCGAACCGTCTGTAATTTGCGTTGCCTTACGATTAGCAAAACGCAGTCGCAAGCGCGTCCTTAATGCTCGCATTGTAGTCAGGTCGCAGGATACCAGCCTCTGTGATTATCGCCGTTATCAGATTGGCAGGTGTCACATCAAAGGCCGGATTGTAGGCGCGGGCACCATCGACGGTGATGAATCTGTCGGACATCATCAACACTTCGGACTGATCTCGATACTCGATCGGAATACCGGAGCCACTTTCCAGGGCGCCATCAACAGTCGAAAGGGGTGCTGCAATATAGAATGGAATTTTATGATAGCTGGCTAGAACCGCCAAATTGTAGGTGCCGATTTTGTTCGCGGTATCACCGTTGGCGGCAATTCGATCGGCCCCAGTAACAACGAGATCTACATGTCCCTGGGCCATGAGATGCCCTGCCATAGAGTCGCAAACCAGAGTAGATGGAATATTGTCCTGCTTCAACTCCCACATCGTAAGTCTTGCACCTTGATGTCTCGGGCGAGTTTCATCAACGAAGACCTCCGGCTGCAGACCCTTTATGTGAGCGGATCGGACCACTCCGAGCGCGGTACCCCAACCACATGTTGCGAGAGAACCGGCATTGCAATGCGTAAGAATTTTTGCATTTTCCGATACCAACTGAGCGCCGAAATCGCTCAATCGTTTATTGACCTCAACATGGTGATCCATGATCTTATGCGCCTCTTGCTTGAGGCGGTTGACCACTTGCAGAAGATCTCCTATCCCTTCGGCAGAAATCATAGTCTCCGCCCGATTTATGATCAAATCGACTGCCCAGGCGAGATTCACTGCGGTGGGTCTTGTCTCCTTGAGCCGATCTCCTCGTTCCTTCAGGGCAGTCAAAAAGGTGGAAGGCGACATTCGCGCGACAATCTCCGATTCCCATGCCAGTGAAAATCCGGCTGCCACGCCGATCGATGGCGCACCGCGAACTACCATCACTTTGATGGCATGGACCATGTCATCGAATGAGGTGGCATCAAAATACTCGAACTTGTCAGGCAAATGCCTCTGGTCGATAAGAAGAATCCTACCGCTTTCGTCTATTAAGACCGGCATCGTACCGATACCAATGTCGGTTATTGCATTATTGGATCCAACCATTGCTGCGCTCCAGCCAGAGACTCAGCATAGCAAGATACCACATTGGAAGAAACCATTGACGCTTGACTGATGTGAACGCACGCCGGAATCGTTCATCGGATCCGCACAAGTTCAGAATTTTCGAGACCCAACGACCTTTACTGACGAACCATGTCGCCGTGGTAATGGAACGCACGATCGATTGCGAGTACAACAACCCCTCTCTAACATGTACCGACCTTTGGCCTATAAACATCGGCGAGCAGCTGATGGGTTTCACAACCACCAGATAAAGACAATCAGTTAATGGGGGGCTCGGAACCTCAAAATGAAAGAGACGACTTTCACAAGTCGTCTCTCCGAATTCGTTAAGCCGAAGCTTACTTGCGCTCGGCTGGATTACGCGCTCTGAGGAACTCGGGAATATCGAGAATATCCGAGGCGATCTTTTTCATGTCTTCGTTGGTCTGTTGCCTAACCGGCTCAGCGGCTTGAACCAGAGCAGGTTGTTGTAGCTGTTGAACCGGGTGTTGATAGACTCCTGATTGCGAGCTGGTGTCGGCCTGACGGGGTGTCGGTCTGGCTTGAGATAGCTGCACGCCACCCGGACTTTGAATTGCCATGTCGAATCCAGTCGCGATCACCGTGATCAGGACTTCGCCATGCAGGCGATCGTCGAGGACGGCACCGAATATGATGTTAGCGTCTTCATTGACCGATTGATATACAACGTTGGCAGCTTCTTGAACTTCATGCAACGTCAGGTCTGGACCGCCGGTTACCGTGAAGATCACGCCGGACGCACCTGTGATTGTGGTCTCGAGAAGTGGGCTGTTGATTGCGGATCGTGCAGCTTCGACGGCTCGGCCTTCGCCGGAAGCGCGTCCAACGCCCATCAGGGCACTGCCGGCTGTCTGCATGATCGCCTTGACGTCAGCAAAGTCAACGTTGATCAAGCCAGGGACGGTAATGATATCCGAGATACCTTGAACGCCTTGCATCAAGACTTTGTCAGCTTCGACAAATGCTTCTTGCATCGAAGCGCGATGATCGACGATCTCGATCAAACGTTGGTTGGGGATGACAATGAGAGTATCGACTTTAGAACGAATCTCATTGATACCGGCTTCGGCTTGATTGGCGCGGCGACGTCCTTCGAAGAAGAATGGACGGGATACAACACCCACGGTGAGTGCGCCGAGCTCTTTAGCTACTTCGGCGACGATCGGTGCTGCACCAGTACCGGTACCACCGCCCATACCTGCGGCGATGAAAACCATGTCTGAACCCTGGATCGCTGCAGCGATCTCTTCGCGGCTCTCTTCAGCAGCCTTTGTTCCGACCTGCGGATTGCCGCCGGCACCGAGACCACGAGTCAATTTTGCCCCTATCTGCAGTCTGTTCTTGGCTGCTGCGAGCTCCAGGGCTTGAGCATCCGTATTGCAGGCCCAGAACTCCACGCCATTCAAACCGGTAGCGATCATCCGATTAACTGCATTAGAGCCGGCTCCACCAACTCCTACGACTTTAATCTTCGCTTTTAGTTCGAACTCTTTCGCTCTTTCAATTCGTTGATTGTCCGCTTGCTCAGGCACAGTATGTAACCTCTTAAATCAGTCGCAAATTTTTCCAATGGACATGGGATCGTTGCACAGCGCTGATGCGCTTGGGCGTCCGTGAATATGTCCTGATTCCGGTAAATGGTAGGGCTTTGTAGGTCTATTTGCAAGTTGGATAGGTGGTTATATAGTTAACCTTTCCCAAATGATATATGCTCTGCAAACGGTTGCCAGTAGCTACGCAGCGCCATATCCGTCTACCCCAAAAATAGAGGCTTCTTTACAGTTTTTGTAAATTAAAACCTTATTTGCTTTTGTTGGCCGCCATGCGAATTTTCTCAAGAGTGTTTTGATAAGCCTTATTGTCTGGCTTGATATCAACAGCCTTTTGAGCAAACGCAATCGCTTGTTTAAACTCGCCACCGGCAGCTTTGATGCCCGCCAACAAGCGGAAAGCATCAGCATTATTCGCATCTAAGCGAACGCACTTCTCCAGCACTGGAACTGCTTCCTGGACGTTGCCAGTCGAAGCGTAAGCGTCGCCAAGATAGTAGAGGGCAAGCGCATCATCATTCTTGATAGCGAGACACTTCTTCTGTTCGTCTATCTGTGCCTTGATATCACCCTTCGAACCAAGCGCCATACCCAGGTCGCGGTGGGCTTCTGCATAGTCGCCGTTGAGCTTGATTGCTTGTCTCAGTGCGATGATTCCCTTATCAAGTTTGTTGAGGCGAATATACATCTGCCCGACTTTATACTGCAGCTCGGCATCATTGGGATTACGCAAGATAGCGTCTTCCAAGCACTTCAGCGCACCACCGTCATCGCCACCTCTTATCAGAGCACGGGCAAGACCGATGTATGCATCTTGATTATCCGGAGCCAGCTTCGAGGCTTCGCGAAAGGATTTTGCGGCTTCTTCCAGATTGCCGTTCATCAAATAGGCTTGACCCAATTTGACATGATTCGATGCATTCTTAGGATTCATGCCGATCGCGGCCTTGTATCTAACGATAGTACTTTGGATATCATCCTTGTCTTGCTTTGTGATATCGCCGCTGATGCCCTTTAAAGGAACGCCTGCCACCAAGATCGCAAGTGCCAGAGAAGTAATTACTCGTTGATAAGTCCGCCGAATCATTGTATGTACCTCACATTCTTAATGTTGTTTCAATATCGCATATATCTATCAGCAATAGACGATTTGCAAACCCTCTATTGCGTTAACTGCAGTTGACCTTTGTTGGAAACTTGTCTCGAGCTTTCGAGAATTTTAGCAAGAGCCGCTCTGGATGAGCGATCGCGCGGATTAATCTGGATAGCGGTGCGGTAGGAGTCAACCGCCTTTGCGCGATCGCCGGACTTCTCATATGCATCGCCGAGGGCCAGATGAGCAAGATGATTGTTCGGGACAAGCTTGACTGCGACCTTACAGTACTCAATGGATTTCTCCACATTGCCAGTCAAAAGCATTGCATTCGCTAACCCGAGGTAAGACAAAACGTTCTTATTGTCGATCGAGATTACCCGTTCGAAATATCTGCATGCCGTTTGAAAGTCGGCCTTGCGGAGGTAAGCTGCGCCAAGGTTGTAGAGCACGACCGTATCGTATGTATTAGCCTTCGCAATCAAACGAAACTGTTCGATCGCAGCATCAATAAATCCGAGATGCTCCAAGCAAATTGCATAATTGCCTCTCACGACATTGTCGTTAGGAGAGAGATCGAGCACCTGCTTGAGCTGGCCGCCAGCCTCGTCGTAGTTGCCCTGTTTCATGAAGATTGCAGCAATTTCAGCACGAGCAGTTAGATTCGTCTCAGGATTATCAGCGTTGAGCATGACCGATTGAAACAATTCGCTCAGCGCCTCCTCGGTGCGAGCAAGCCGTGATAGCGTTCTTCCGTATTTCAGATGAGCTTCCCAACTACTCGGCTCGGCAGTAACGGCTTGTTGATAGAAGGAAAGTGAACCGTGAAAAGCACCGCCGCTGAAAAGCTGATCACCTCGCCCGAGCAATCTCTTGCACTCGCGCTCCGAGGCCTTCGGAATTACCGATGCCGCCAAAGGGGTCGATGACGAAAGCATCAAGGCAATCGCAATAAGCGTTCTCGAGACTGGATTCAACAAAGTCTTTTCTCTTGCGAATTTATTCACGACTTCATTATAAGAAAGTGGCGAGCAACAATGTTGAAGCGTGAACAGATGAGCACCATGTAATACGCCACTCTATGAGGGATTCTGCTTGAGGCGATTGAATCGAAAGGTAATTAACGGCTTGATGGTTTAAACTTACCTTATGAAAGGCAGACCCTAGTCAATATATGGACTTCTACGGCTTCGGCTTCGATTGGTCCTTTTTGGACATTAACAATGGATGGCAGGCATTCCTCAAGGATGCCATCTTACCGCCGATCATTTTTGCGGTGCACGGATATGTCGCGACATGGTGCGCTGTGCGTATGCTTTTCAGACCTTATAAGGCCTGGTACATCCCGTTCACCAAAATTCAAGTATGGCTAACGCCAGGGATCTTTCCAAAACGCCAATCGAAGCTCGCCCAGGCGGTAGCAACAACAATAACCGACACGCTGCTAACTCCGGAAGACATCAGGAAGCGGGCCGAGGAGTTGGTCGTCGAGGAAAATATATATAAAACGGTAGATTTGTTTGTCGACACGGTTTTTCTGAAAGAGTTTCGTGATACCACAAAACTGCATCGATTGGCGTCAGATATAGCCAGCCTCAGCCCAACAATAGTTCAGCAATTCGTCGAAACCACAATCACTTCTCTAGAACAGGGTCAAAGCACGCGCATCCCAACCATCACCGAGAAGATCTTCGATCAAGTCATTGTCGGTACTCGCATCAACATCGACCAGGCAACAGAGATCGCCTCGCGAATCATGGAGAATTTCCTCACCCCTGAGAAGGTTCGCAACGGTTTAATCACATTGTTGAGCCCACAAAACATCAATGCCCTGGAAGATTCGATCAACGTCCACGCGAGCGGTCCATATCGAATCCTCGCGCGCATCATCGGTGTGAAGCGCGTATGCAATGAGTGGCGATCTTTCCTAGAGAAAGAGCCCAATGAGGCGCATAAGCTCATTGGCGATTTGACCAAGCGATTTGGTATTAAACATCAACTAGCCGTTCAAATAGCCAACTTCGATCTCAGAGCGATGCCGATTGATAATATCGCCAACCTTAAAAGGAATGTGGTGCGGTTCGTCGAGACTTTCCTGATCGAACACAAATCCGACATTCTGGAAGCCTGCAAGAAGCTCGAAGACGAAGCTATGGTCACAGTCCGCAATGCGGTCCTGCGATTCAATCCGGAGGCCGTACCCTCGAGCTGGTTGATAAGCGTCAAGAAAAACATTTCCGGTTTTGCCTACTCGTACTTGCAACGCGAGCTCGGACATATGGTTGAACAGGCAATCCCGGCACTCGGAGTTCACGGTCTGATCGCAAGAAAAATAGATTTATTCGCTCCCGAACAACTGGAAAAGCTGGTGCATCGCATCTGCCAGAACGAACTGCGCGCACTCGAGTACTTCGGTCTTATTATCGGTGCCGTCATGGGAGTCATTCAGATTTTCTTGAACGGAGTCACGACACCAATGCCTCTGCATCATTAACCTGTTGCACCATATGTGATATCAGGCTATACAGTTTTTATCAACTTGAATGTCCTGTGTAGCTTTAAAATCAGCGCGGTCGGCGGTCAGGCGTGCTCAAACAAAGGAACGCCTTTGCGATGCAGATCTGAATTCTCCGTGACGTATTTGTCATTCCAACAATATCGCGAGCTTTCAAATCATTCACGAGCGGCACATAGTTTAGACCGGAGAGCAGCTTTTGCCGCGGATTGATACCATAATCGTCAGGGAACATGGATGATGGGTACAATTCCTTGTTACCAAGAGGCACTCTCAGTCAATCACCCGCGCTCGGCAAAACCAATAACAGCGAATGCTGACGAAGGACACAATTCAGTTTATCTCGGGAAGAGTCAATCAGACTCTCTCCTACTCGCGTCTTATGAACAAAAGGAATAGCGAGATCACTCGTTATCGCGTGCAGGTTCCCGACGACAAGCTGGACTTGCTCACAGGAATGACGCTGGACAATCGCTACTATGTCCTCTCACTTCTCGGTCAGGGCGGAATGAGCCTCGTCTATAAGGCAAAGGACCTGAAGACAGCCGAAATCGTCGCAGTGAAATGCTTGCGCACACAGGTGCTCAAAGACGAGATGGTGGTGAAGCGGTTCAAAAGAGAAGCTGATGTGCTTAATCGTCTGAACCATCCGCGCATCGTTCAATTTTTCGGATACGGCACAAATAACCGCGGACAGCCGTATTTCATCATGGACTATTTGATCGGCACAAGCCTGGGCGAGATCCTGAGGACCCAGGGTGCGCTCGAACTCGGTCGATTTCAGGATGTTTTTGTTCAAGTCGCCGCGGCTATTGGACATGCTCACAAACACGGCGCCATTCATCGCGACATCAAACCTGGCAACATTATGCTGGTAGAGAAAGGGCAGACCAACGATTACGTCAAAATAGTAGATTTCGGTATCGCCAAAGTAACTGAAGGCACGCAAAAACTCACCCGCGTAGGAGAGGTCTGGGGAAGCCCTATCTACATGAGCCCCGAACAATGCATGGGCACCACGAACGTCGACTCTCGAACAGATATTTATTCCTTGGGAATCGTGATGTACGAAGCGTTGACTGGAGAAGTTCCGTTCTTGGGTCGAAATTATGCCGACACGATGATGAAACAGATTTCGGAAGATCCGCAGCCATTCAAGCAGATTCGCCCGAATCTCGACATACCAACTGAACTCGAACTTATCGTCTTTCGTGCAATCCAAAAAAAGGCTGAAGCGCGGTATCAAACGATGGGAGAGCTAAAGCAAGATCTGGAGAGAGCGCTAAACAGCAGACCAGATCTGGTATCTAAAGAGCCTCTGTTGACGAGCATTTCGGGGAAGCACCAGGTCTACACCCTTCCTGAATCTGAGGATGCTCCCATTCCGTTTGCCAACGATGATGAGCTGAAGCGCACTGCGGATCAGCTTCAAATACGCAATTTGGAGAGCATCGCAAGCGAAATGCAGCAGCGCATTACGTCAGATGAGATTCCACAAGTCTCAAGGAAAGAACGACTGAAACCTGAAGGAAAACCTGTATCAGAACCGGAAAGAAGACCTGTCCTAAAACCACAAATCCATGGCGATGCCGATCTCAATTTTGATCCGGACGATCCCGATCGCTCACCATTTCAGTTGACTGGTCCGCAGGTTATCGCGGCAAGCACCGACACTCATCAGTCGGGAGGCAGAGGCAAGGCACAGGCAGAAGAGAGAATGAAGAGATCATCGACCGGCGAACGCGAGATGCCGAAAATCAGCTCTCGGACGCCTGGTTCTCGCCGTAAGGAAAGAGCGAGCAAGAGCAATCTTCAATCACAGTCTTCGGAATTCAACTTTCCAGGTCGCGATTCGAAAGAAAAGCAGCGCACCACATATGGTGCACAAACATTTGAGTTCTCACACAAAGTAGATCGAACAATCCTCATCGCAATTCTTATTGTGGGGACAATTGTCATTGTCGGTGGAATTTGGTTTGCCAACAAAGGTGCATTCGACGGTTTTCTCAGAGAGAACTTCTTTTTGTATGCAGATGAAATGCAGACCACAGATAAGGGCGACGACAAAGGCTCAGGCTCCGTCGATGATCCTCAGCCCGATACGCAAGAAACAAAAAAGTAGCGTCGTGTCGAGTTACCCGACATCCGAAGGTGCCCACAGATTTGGTTGTGTAAGAAGAACGTCGTAACTAGTGCTCCGAGTCACCGGACAACAAGCCCAAGATCGCTTGAGCTTCACTCTTGAATCCGTTCAAGCGCTCGGAGAGTTTAATAATGGACTCAGCACGCCTGAAGTCTCGCGCTGCAAAAGCCTCTGTGCCTCTCTGCGTGAGCAGCTCGATCTGCGGATCGATAGTTGCTAAGACAACGCTAATCGCATCCACCAAATCATTTTCCGAAGAGAATACAAAACCAGCCTTGCTCGCTTGGGCAAATCGAGCCATCGTCTCCGCGGTCATGACCGGCAGTTCGTTGAACGATTCTTGCGGATAGCCGGCATCAAGAACCGTTATCGGCTCTACCTCGGCTGATGCGACTTCTATAGTCTCGTCATCCTCCTCACCGTGCTCCCAGGAATGCTCAATCTCTTCCTCGATCTCAGGCTGAGGATACTGATTGGTTTGGTCCTGAAAATCAGATTCGGAAAGCAGATATTGAGCATGTTCGTCTGATACCGGCTCAGGCGGCTGGAACGCTCTGGGATCGTGCACTGGATGCCCTGACACGCTGCCATATGGACCGGGATGATATCCGCTCGGCGAATTTTGAGCAGGCTGAGCGGAGTTGGCAAACGGGTTTTGTAAAGTCTGCGCGCTTTCGTGACTGGCATACTGGGCAGGAATCTGCGGACCTGTGTTGAACTGACTTGGCGGCAATTGCTGCTGTGGACCGGTCGCGAATTGATTTGATACTACGCGCTGTGGTCCAGTCGCGAATTGATTAGGATTAGGATTAGGATTAGGATTAGGCAACGCTTTTTGGGCACCAGTATTGAACTGATTTTGCATACCGGGCAGATTGCTGTGCTGGCCTGTTCCCGTGTATGGCTGCTGGTACTGTTGAAATTGAGGAGGAAGCTGGTGCACACCGGATTGGAGTTGGTCAGGAACCATCGGTGGTGGCATTCCCGGCATACCCGATTTCATAGGCGGCGGCATCGCCGGAGGCTGCTGCATATTCGGACTGGGTTGCTGCATATTGGGATAGGTTGAAGGCGGCATCATATTCGGAGGCATCGCACCACCACCGCTCATCGGATTGATCATTCCGGGCATGCTTGGCATACCTGGATGACTGACCATTCCTGGAGGCATTCCCGCTGGCGGCATCATCGGAGGCTGCTGAGGCATACCCATCTGGGAAAAGGCTTGGGGCGGCATCTGCTGTTGCGGATAGGCACCAGATTGAGACTGAGCAGCGGCTTGAGCGGCCTGCGCCGCCTGATAGTTGTCCGGCTTCAATAATTCGGGCGGATCCTTAGCGTTGCCGTAGCTCGGGTAAGGAGGCGGCATTTTCTGAGACTGAACGCTCATGTTGTTGGTCGATGTGCGAATCTCCGGCCTGGCGAGCTGTTCTGTGCCAGGCACCGAATTCCACTTGTCATCAGTGGCCCGATTTTGGGTCTTTTCGATGTGCTCCTTGGCGCTCTCCATGAATTGTCGCCAATCGGTTCCATTGCTGCGACTGGGGCCGACCGATTTCCACTCGCCATCGCCCTTTCCATCGCCCGGACTCATGACCTGGCTCTGATTCATAACCTGGCTCTGCCCCATAATCTGGCTCTGCCCCTGCCCCATAACCTGGCTCTGGTGCATGGCTTGGCTCTGATGCTTAGCCTGGCTCTGGTTGATGGCGTGTTGGTTGAACGCCTGTCCCATGGTCTGATTGTGCTGAATCAGCTGGTTCTGCTTGCTCGCTTGGTTCTGTCGCATTTCCTGCGCCATCTCATTTTCTTCGACCGTTCGAGGACGGCTTCCGAAAGGAGGCGCCTGAAGAGACTCTCTGAATCGGTCTGTTTCTGATTGAGCGGACTGGGCAACCTGATTGGTTATATTGTCTATAAAACGAGGCTCGTACACCTCAGCCTCGGGCTCCGGTTCTGGTTCTGGCTCTGGCGCTCTTGGTACGGGCATTGGCTGTCCAAGCAGGTTGAAAGCAGCGTCTTCGTCGTCATATCCGGGCATCATGGTGCTGGAGGATGCGACCGGGGCGGCTTCCTGTACAAATCCTATGTCTTCCAATCGGAACGTTTCGCCAGCCAAGGCCTCATCACTGGCGAATCGAATCAAACCATCGAGCAAAGCTCTGTACACAGAGGGAAAAAGCTCGGGATCAATGGCGCGTTTATGAATCAGCCAGTCGACTGACATGCCATCCGATACAGGAATGATTGAAAGGTAGCAACCAAAGTTGGAGGGTGCGGACGAAAAACTCAATAACTTGTCGCTAGGTAGTATGTAGGCGCCGATGCCGCCGACTGTCCCGCGCACGGCGAGGGTCCAATAGCGAGTGGAGATGCGCCCGGAAAACACTTCGGACATGTGTCGAGTGTTCTCGTGCCAGATGTTGGTTTCCTCTTGCTGCAATCGTGGTCTCATCCACGTGAGCTCGAGATCTGAACCTGATGTAACCTGGTTAAACTCATAGGCGGTGTTCTGAAAATTGTCGAACATACGGTCGACAATCTTGATCATCGCATCCTTGATGAATTCAGCCTTTTGCCTCTCACCTGCTTCGAAGGCAGCCTTACCGGTAGGGACTTTGGCTAGAAGCGTATGTGAGCTCTTCGGGTTTTGCTTGTAGTTGTTGAGAACTTTCGACTTCCAGACCCCAGAAATTGGGTCAGAATCCACTTCATCAGGCATGGGCGCGCTCGCCAGCGCGTCCTCTCCGTCATCATCGTCCTTATCATCCGTGGGCTGTAGGGCTTTAAGCTTAAGCTTGGTCGCGCGTGCTTTGCCCTTTTTGCGTTTCGGCCACATGGGACGCCTTGCCCTCGTTATGTAAACAGAGGTGGATTACATAGAGGATGTACCCTCATAAATATGTGGCAAAACATAGTCAAGATAAGACTCAGGAACACTTCTAAATTCTTGACTTGCCCGAAATTATCAGAAAAAGACGGTTATTATTTTAGGTGTCCACCCTGCATAGCTGAGTCAAAATGCCAGGCACTCAACAAGGGGGCCGCGAAACTGCTGACACCGATGTGATCACAGTTCGGGGTGCCCGTCAGCACAATCTAAAAAATATAAGTCTCAAAATCCCGCGCAATAAGCTAGTCGTCATAACCGGGGTCAGCGGCTCGGGTAAATCGTCACTCGCTTTCGACACGATCTTCGCCGAAGGACAGAGGCGGTATGTCGAATCACTGTCGGCTTATGCACGCCAATTTCTGGGACAACTCGACAAGCCCGACGTCGATGCTATCGAAGGTCTGAGTCCGGCGATCTCAATCGATCAAAAAGCAACCAGTCACAACCCGCGTTCGACAGTAGGCACAGTCACAGAAATCTACGACTATCTCAGACTGCTTTATGCCCGCATCGGAATTCCCCACTGCCCAAAGTGCAACCGCCTCATCAATCCCCAGACAATAGATCAAATTGTAGATCAGGTGTTGAGCCTGCCTGAAGGCACGAAGCTCCAGGTACTCGCGCCCTTAGTCTCCGGGAGAAAGGGAGAATATCAGTCACTGTTCAGCGACTTGCGCAAGGAAGGTTTTGCCCGGGTGCGAATAGATAATGAGGTGATCCACCTCGATGACGATATCGAAGTGGATAAAAACAAAAAACATGATATCGACCTGGTCGTCGATCGCCTCGTGATGAAACCCGGTATTCAGTCACGTCTAGCAGACAGCCTGTCGGTCGGACTGAAATGGGGCAAATCAAACGTATTGATCGATATCCTCGACAAGGAAGAGGGCGGCAATGGAACGAACGGAGGAAATTCCGGGAAAGAACCACTTTTGTTCTCGGAGAACTTCGCTTGCGCCAACTGCAACATCAGCTTCGCCGAAATCTCACCACGAGTATTCAGCTTCAACAGCCCATATGGAGCCTGTCCTGATTGTGATGGACTGGGATGCACATTCGAAGTCGATCCGGCACTAGTGGTACCAGATCCGGCAAAGTCGCTGAGTGAAGGAGCGATCTACCCCTGGGCAAAGACCGGCAATAGCTATTACGATCAAATCCTTGCGTCGGTCGCAAAACATTTCAAATTCAGCGTCAACGTGCCGTTTAGCGACCTCACAAAAAAACAACAAGGTTACATCCTGTTCGGCTCGGGAGAAGACAAGATCAAACTCGGACACGACTCGTTCGACGGGACGGAATTTTGGACATACAAAAAATCCTTCGAAGGTGTGATTCCCAACCTGAAAAGACGGCACACCGAGAGCAATTCCGACAAAGTCCGGCAAGACATCGAAGGCTACATGACTCAAATGCCATGCACCAAATGTAATGGCAGCCGGTTGAAGCCTGAAAGTCTCGCAGTAACAATGGGTGAGCTCTCCATATCCGCGGTTTGCCGGCTTTCGATTGTTCGCACTGCAGAATTTTTCGAGAACCTAGAGGCTTCGTTGAGCGAGCGACACCAGAAGATTGCACACCAGGTTCTCATCGAAATCAGGTCCAGACTGAAGTTCCTCACGGATGTCGGACTGGGCTATCTGACGCTGGAGCGACAAGCCGGTACACTCTCCGGAGGTGAGGCTCAACGGATTCGACTGGCGACGCAAATCGGTTCTGGGCTGTCTGGAGTACTCTATGTGCTTGACGAACCTTCGATCGGTTTACACCAACGCGACAATAACCGATTGATCGCTACATTGAAAAAGCTTAGAGAGTTAGGCAACACGCTCCTGGTCGTAGAGCACGATGAGGACACCATAAGAGCCGCTGATTGGATAATTGATATCGGCCCCGGTGCCGGGCTTCATGGTGGCGAAGTGGTGGCACAAGGAAAAATGAAAGACATCGAAAAGGCACCGCGATCATTGACGGGAGCCTATCTGTCTGGGAAAAAGAAAATAGAAATTCCATCGAAACGACGACCAGGCAACGGTAAATCGCTCAAGATTTCCGGTGCGAATCTCAACAACCTCAAGAATATAGATGTCGAGATACCACTCAACAAGTTCGTAGCTGTCACCGGCGTCAGTGGCTCTGGCAAATCAACTCTAGTCAACGACCTGCTCTATCAGTACCTGCGCCACCATCTCTACACGACAGTACCATTACCCAAGGGTGTGAAGAATGTCTCGGGCATCGATCACATAGACAAGGTGATCGATATAGATCAGTCGCCCATCGGCAGAACGCCGCGTTCCAATCCAGCAACCTACACCGGTCTGTTCGACGCGATTCGCGAAATTTTCTCGATGACCAACGAAGCCAGAGCACGCGGATATCTTCCCGGTCGCTTTTCATTCAACGTCAAAGGTGGTAGATGCGAAGCCTGCCGCGGAGAAGGAATGAATGAGATCGAGATGAACTTCCTGCCTTCGGTTTTCGTTACCTGCGACGTTTGCAAAGGTGCCCGATACAACCGCGAAACGCTGGAAGTCAAATTCAAAGGAAAATCGATCGGCGACATTCTCGAGATGACCGTGGAGGAAGGACTCAACTTCTTTGCCAACGTCCCAAAAGCCCAGGTGAAGCTGGAAACATTGATGGACGTAGGACTCGATTATATCAAACTCGGACAGCCTGCAACCACACTTTCCGGTGGTGAAGCGCAGCGAGTCAAGCTCGCAGAGCAGCTCTCAAAACGTTCCACAGGTAAGACTCTCTACATTCTGGACGAGCCGACAACGGGGCTCTCATTCGCCGACGTAGACAAGCTCCTGGATGTACTCAATCGGCTCGTCGACAATGGCAATTCGGTTTTAATCATCGAACACAACCTGGACGTCATCAAGCAGGCAGATTGGATTATCGATCTGGGTCCAGATGGTGGAGAGAATGGAGGCGAGGTGGTGGCATGCGGGCCGCCCGAGCACCTGGCGGACAATCCCAATTCATTCACCGGACAGTTTTTGAGAGCATCGCTCAATCTGTTGCCCATTTAAGGTATTCGAAAAAGCTTAGCGCGATCAGGTATGATTAGGACGTCCCTTAACGGCTCGAGGAGACTTTGTTTTGCACTCCCAGGCAGACGAGCAACAATCTTCAGAATTTGAATCGGACGATCCAGTCTTCGAAAGCCTGAGAAAGCGCGGTCATCGAGTCACGGCACAGCGTGAGCTGATTTTGCAGATCTTTCGCAATCTTCCTCACGGTCAACATCTATCTGCCGAAGAGCTGCATGGCAAGCTACTAGAGCGTGGTTCAAGCGTGAGCCTGGCCACCGCCTATCGCACATTGAAGCTTCTTACTTCAATGGGTCTTCTTAGGGAGTTGGATTTTTCCGAGGGTCATAAGCATTACGAACTAAAGCAAGACGATCTCCCGCACCAACACATCATTTGCACTCGCTGCAATTCGACGCTGGAGTTCGAAGACCATTTCTTGGAAGAGGTAGGTCAGAAAATAGGTGCGCGCTACAACTTCGACGTGGTAGACGCACAGTTTAAAATCTTCGGATTATGCCCGGAATGCCGAAAAGGCGGCGTTCAGAAAAGCACCACGTAAGACTTGCTGAAGCGATAAAGCGATAATAGGAATAGAGGTGTTCGAGATGTCCGGTCATGAGTATGCCCTTTCCGATGCTAAAGATGGAGACTGGGTCATCATCACAGGCACGAGTGATGAGGATGTGACCATGCAGACGCTTCGTTTCGGTATCGCCGAGGGTTCCTTAATCCAGATCCAAAAAAACATCCCTCGTGGTCCTGTGATTATCAGCAAGAAGCACGTCGAAATCGCAATTGGCAGAGAACTTGCAAAATGTGTTTCGGTCAAGTCGCAGCAACATCGATGAATCAGAGGCGGATGCAATGGCGAAGATAGACTCTCCGACCTGCACAAAGTGCCAGTTCCCGCTGACATTGTCTTCGGCGAGCGTCAGTTCAATTCGCTGTCCGCGGTGCAGCACCTGGATGGATATCGACCCAAAATGCGCGGGAAGCTGCATGAGCTGCCACAAAGAGCATGAATCTCAACCATCACCCTGCACTGTCGAGAAAGAAAATCTAGTGATTCCTATAAGTAAATCTAACGGTGAGAGTAATAATTCTTGCTCAAATGTGGTACAGACAAAACAGGGGGACGATCTCGGTCCACTTCGATTGCTCAAGAGAGCCTGGAAAGTTCTGACGAAAGACTTTCCTGTAAGATAAGCTAAGGAGGCTCTGACAGTTGTCTAAACTCGATCGGCAAAGCGGCGCGATTCGAAATCAGTTCCCAACAATAAGTTCTCGGTTCCTCAGTTTGGGATAGGATGGCAAGCAGACTTAATCCCTGGAAAATTCAAGGCTACAAGCCCGGTCAAAACGTTATCTGCAAGATAGCGAAGGCTGAGCCGGGCGGATATGCCGTGATCATCCCGAAAGATAACTTACCGGGCTATCTTCCTTCGAATGCTCGGCACAATGTTGGTGACGAGGTGCTCGCCACCTTTGTATGTATCGATAAAAACAGAATGCTGCTCTCAGAACGCTTCACGCATGGCAAAGGCGCTCTGATAAAAAGAAGTGGCCCCAACTGGGAAGAACATCTCAACGAACTGGACCCCAACTATGCCACTGGTGGTCAAGACCCGGTTCAGGACACAGGCGCTTATTCACAGCAGTTTTCTACCGAGCAGCAGTATTCGACCGGACCGCTTCCGTCCCAAGGTCCCAACAATCCAGACCAATTTGTGAGTGGAGGATTCCCTCAGCAGCTCACCGGCCAGATGCCCGGCAACGGCTTGGCCGACCAGTTCAATGCCCAACAACTCAACCCAACTGTTTTGCCTCAGTATTCTCAACCGATGCAATTGCCCGGGCCACCCCAGCAACTGCCCACTCAACAGCAACCCAGCCAACAACAGCCGCAGCCTTATCCTTACGGGCCGCCTCCGGGCTACGAAGCCCAGCAGTTCACGCCTCCGCCGCAAGGGTACCCGCAACGATATGGGGAGAACGTGCCCAGCCGACGGTATCAGCTACGTCGTGCAATCGACCTAATCATGCCACCGATCGACCCGGAAACGCTCCGGTCGATGAGAATAGGCGATTACGATGTCGAGTGGCTTATAACTCAACTCGAAGGCGGAATGCATACAGGTTGTGTAAAGGCTTCTTGTGAAAGCAAACTCTCACGTGCCGCCATGCTTTTGTATAAAGGTCGGGCCGTCGGATGCATTTATGGATCGAAGGCCGACCCGACAACAAAACCTACCGAAGAGTCGCTTCAGGCAATGCTGTCCGACTTGGAAGCATCAGACACGGTAGTGACACTATACGACTTGCCCGAAGAGATCACACTGGCAATGTCATCGCTCTTCCTCGGTTATCCTGTGGAGCGCCATGATGACTACAGCGCCAAAGAGTATCTCGATTACATTTGCAGTTGGTTAGGCCAGAAAAATGGCACCGCGACCCTCGCGATTTCACTAACCGAAGATCGAGGAACATGCCTTGGCTACATCTACAAAGGCGCCTTCGACGGCGCCTTCTATGTAGAAGACCAGAAATTTAGAGCTGATCGCGCCTTCGTCGATGAGATGCTCACCAACGATCCTCGCGCAGCCTTAGAGGTCAGTATCCTTCCACCGGAAATGCACGCGAGCGCAGTAAGATTCGGATTCAGCCTGAGCATGGCGAGAACGCGCAAGCTCGAGTGATTTTCAATTCTTGAAGAGTTCCAATGGGAGACGCATAGCCTGCGTTTCTAAGTAGTACATCAAAACTCGTTTGCTTCTGAAGTCATTCGCAGGAGCTGGGGTTGAATCGTCGAATTTGGTTTCGAACAGTACAGGCTAGCCTCGGTTACATCTTGACAGTCACGAAAATTCAAACGAACTGATGCGACCATAATACCGCCGAGTATTCATGCGAGATCTTTGACATATCAAATTTTTCTTGTAGTCAGCGAAATCGAAATTTTAGTGACGAAAACGATTCTTGCACGCACGTTCGGAACTGGTGATCGTTTCGGGCATCTCACAGTCAGTCAAGAGGTAACTTGGGCTAGACTCTGTTCTGCCAGACGCCAGCGGTCCCGGTGGCTGCGCGCGTTTGATCAATGACCGATTAATGGTAGGAGAACCGGAGTTTCAGAACAACTGGTCAAAGAAAAAGAACGCAGATTTAGTTGGCTTCCGCCTGCGAACTAGTCCTGATCGTCTTCAGAAGATTGTGAGTCCGAGTCGGAGGAGGAGGTGCTGAAAGCAGCGATCTTGAGCTGGTCGAAATCACTGGAGCCTGTGGTGTCGGATGCATAGTTTCCGGATTCCGTTGCTTGATCATCCTGGCGACTTTCCGCCTCGATCTCTCTGCTGAGGATTTGGAAATTCGGACGAATCTCCGCTGAATCCTGCGTCGAGCCAGTATAGCTATCGCTTGAAGTAGAACAGTCAGAACTATGACTGATCGATTCGTGGTGCGATGAGTGATCGTGATCCTGCTCCTGGTGTCCATGCGAACAGCCCTCGTGATGGGCATGTCCTTCATGCGAAGCCTCATCGTCACCGCATGCGGTGGCAGCCGATTCGGGCTTTTTATTCAAGGTAAAAACACCTGAGACCGGTCCTTCGACAGCTTCGTAGGGGCTGGGCGAGATTTCCGGCGAGACCCATGGGGTCTCTTCTTCAGCAACTTCAGACTCATCGACCTCTTCGGCATCTTCAGCATCTTCCGAATCGTCGACGGCATCGGAAAGATCTTCACGATCCAGCCAGCTACCACCCTGCATACCAGCGACGCTTATCTCCTGATAGACCTCTTCAACAGCGGAGATGTTGCGAGTCAATTCGGTCGAAGCATCTTCATCTTCGTCTTCCACAAACAGTGCCGCTTTCGGAGCAAGCGTCTGATTATGAGCTTCGGCAACTGGTTCGTTGTCGGAAGAAGAAGATTCACCTTCATCTTCTTCATCTGAATAATCCTGCTCTTCCGGTCTTATTCTTCCTCTCGAACGATCTCTCGGATCGAGAAGTTCTTCCGGCATCTGAGCCAGGATTTCTTCGGGCACGTCTAGCGTGTCGTCGCCATTGGCTACGGTGGATACGATTCGTCCACCGGCAGCACTAGCTGATTTGAGGACTGAGCTGGAACGTGCCCGACCGTACTTTTTTCCTGGCACATCATCTTCCTGAGCTTTCATTCCGGCTGCTTTACGGGACTCAGCCGGTCCTACCTCGACCATGGTGATGACACCCTGACCGGTGCAATGCGTACATTCGAGCGTGAACAGCTCGCGCAGACTCTGACCTTGACGACGTCTGGTCAGTTCTACCAGACCGAGATCGGAGAGCTGCCCTATCTGTGGCTTCGCTCTGTCGTCTTCTAGCGCGCGTTGGAATTGCTCCAGCACTTGCTGCTGATCTTTGCGACTTTCCATGTCGATGAAATCGACGATCACCATGCCGCCGATATTACGAAGGCGCAGCTGGCGTGGGATCTCTTGGGCGGCTTCCAGATTGGTGCGACGCACTGTCTCGGCTTGCGTACGCGAACTCGTGAACCTGCCAGAGTTAACATCGATGACTGTCAGTGCTTCCGTCGGCTGAATATTCAAATGTCCGCCACTGGGCAGCTCGGCGCGATCGGTCAAAGCCGATTCAATCTCTCTATCGATTCCCTTTGCGAGCAACAGAGGCTCTTCAGCGGTGTGGAACGAAACACGAGTGTTCTTGCTCGCCCAACCAGAAAGGTATTCTTGCGCTCGCTTCTGGCCATCCGGGCTGTCGACGATGATGTCGGTAACTTCGTGGGAATAGGCGTCGCGAATTACTCGATAGAGCAAATCTTGATCGCGATAGATCAAAAGCGGTCCGATCGAAGCCTCAGCTTCAGAAACCACTGTCTGCCAGGTATCCCAGAGTTGCTGGAAGTCTTCGAAGAGCTCGTCTTCGCCTTGACCTTTTGCTTCAGTTCTAATTATTAGACCGACGCCGGGCGGTTTCATCAAGTTAACTACAGCTTTCAAACGAGCGCGCTCTCTAGACTCGGAGATCCTTCTCGAGATTGACACTCCGCGCTCTTCCGGCACGAGAACGAGAAAACGTCCTGGCAAACTTATTGCCGTCGATACTCTCGGACCTTTGTGTCCGGTCGGCTCTTTCGTTATCTGCACAAGCAACTTCTGCTTCGGCACCAGGCGCTCTTTAAGCGGTCCCTGTCCGGGGACGTCGTTGGCATGAAGAAAACCCATTTTGTCTTTGCCCAGATTGACGAACGCAGCGTCGATACCTGGAAGAATATTCTCTACCGTGCAAGTGTAGATGTCGCCGAGCAACAGCTCGCCGCGATTGACAAAAAACTCGCAGACTCGGTCATTTTCGAGCAAGGCTGCAATGTTGTCTTGTTCTGAAATTACAAGTGACTTTCTCATAAGTTCCTCTAAACTAATTATTTAGACCTTCTAAACAGCGGGGGTGAGAGACCGGCTGGATTGCGAATCTTGTCCGGCAACACCCGTTCTGTCGTACTTCAATAGTTCGGCTCCGTTACCCGCTATCAGCGATAGGCGCGAGAGCCTCCATCGTAAACGCGTATCAATACATTCCAAAACCTCCGAAGGTTTGACGTGAAGTTGAGGTCCGCATGCCAGCTCCATTTCGAGCGTACACACAGGACCCTGGCAAACCACAAGAGACTTGATACCTTCTCTTATGTCGCGCTGTGCAGGCTTCTCCGAACGGTTGCGCTTGTTCTTGCTCTTCCGCTTAGAGTTGTCCGCTTGATCCACTAAAATACTTTCTCTACCAAGTAGCTCTGAGACCTTGGTCGTGAGCTCCTCGATGGTCACCTGCTGCGACACCGGATCCTCGGAGGAGACGAGTACCGCCCTGTAGGTGGCTGAATTGAGCACCGCCGACAGTGACTGTGACGGTTTTTCATTAAGAGTGATGACTTCCTGAATTTGCACTTCCGGCGGTAACTGCCGATTTAGTCTGGACTTGAACTCAACCGCGCTAATCAGCTCGGACAGTTCAATCTCGGCAACCTCTCCTTCGCCTTCAAAATAGAGCGGCAGAGGGCTGGCGAGCGAAAGCTTTGGTGAGGGATTGAATCCCTGAGTATATGCGAGCCGCAGCGATGCTCGGCGCGAGGCTCGAATGAGCAGGTGTTGAATGTCCAAGTGTCCGACGAATCGTAACTCACCACATTTGGTGAATAGGAAACGGAACCTCGATAAAGTCTCGTTGGATGGCGCTCCTTGAGGCTTTTGAACGAAGAGCGATGGATGGGAATCTTCATCTTCAACGTTTGCATTCAATTCTTTGACGAATGGATTTTTCTTCATCACGATTGGATCTGGAGCTGCCAGTTCATGGACGGCGTCAAGCTCCGTGCAGACGCCGCATGCATGACAGGTATTTTCTGTACAGTTGGCGGTTTCCTTCACGGCGAGTGCTTTTTCCCACTCTTTGACCAACCACCAGCTATGCAATCCGACGTGAATAACATCCCACGGTTGGGTCGAGCCGACCTCTCGGTCGACGCAAGCTAAATCTTCAAGCGTAGTGCCGAGGTCAGAGGCGACGGCATGCCAGAGCGCTGGTTGAAAACGGTCGTCCCAGGCGTCGAACTTGCAGCCTTTTTTCCAGGCTCTATGAATCATCTCTGCCATCTCGCGTCCACCACGCGAAATTACCGACTCGAGCAAACTAATTTCTGCTTCCGTCTTGTTGAGCTGCACATTGCCCAATCCGGAGTCTCGGAGTGCTTTGTGCAAGACCTCATGTTTTCTGCGAGTTTCCTCTCTGGTGATCTGACCGAACCACTGAAATGGCGTGAACGGCTTCGGTACAAAGTTGGAGATTGTGCAGGTGAACTCCATGCCGCGCTTGAACTTCTCGGGATCGGTCTTGCGAATTGCCCGGCAACGCAAGGTCGCTTCTTTAAGGATATCGATGATGCCGACCAGGTCCTCGTCTTGCTCGGTGGGCAAACAGCACATGAAGTATAGTTTGACCGATGTCCATCCAGACGAGAATGCCGATTCGATAGCAGAGATAATCTGCTCGTGGCTGAGTCCCTTGTTGATTACTCCACGCATACGCTCAGTCCCGGCTTCCGGAGCCAGCGTGATTCCGCTGCGCCGAACCGTCTTGAGCTCCTCGGCTATGTCCATATTCATCCGGTCAGCTCGCTGACTGGGGAATGAGAGTGAGGCTCGTTGCGTACTATGTTCGCGATTGAGCGAGCGAACCGTATCGTAGAGGCTGGTGTAGTCTGATACGCAGAGCGACAGCAAGGAGTACTCCTCGTGACCGCTGTTCTGTAGCGACTTTTTCGATAAATCCAGGATGTCCTCGGCAGAACGCTCTCGGACAGGAAGGAACGTATAGCCCGGCTGACAAAAACGACAACCCCTGTCGCATCCGCGTCTGACCTCCAGTACTTCGCGATCATGAATGAGCGAAAGATAGGAGACGAGTGCGCCGGTCGGCTGATTGTCGCTGTTGAGCGGCGCAACCTGGCGAAATACTCGGGGCGGAATTCCAGTTACATCTTTGTCGAGTTCGAGACACAAGACATCTTCCAGGCGGACCAGCAACACGTCGTCTGTGCTATCGCCAAGATGTTGGTCGAGTTCGGTCTTAGTCATCGGAGTGACGCAACCATCACCATCTCGAAGGATGTAAAGCTCAGGCACGTAGACGCCCGGCACCTGCCTGGCTAGACCCAAGAGCAGCCGACGGCGCGCTTTCAACCCGCGATCTCCAGCAAGCTGCTCTCCGTTTAAAGCATCTTTGAACTCCTCAATGACGCGCATCGCATGCGGCACCATTTGTTCACCATCGCCAATCATGTAGAGGTCCATGAACAGAGCCATCGGTTCTGGGTTGACCGCCGATGGTCCGCCCCCGAAAATCAACGGGAAGCACGATGTTCGGTCGCTTGCAATCTCAGGGATATTCGCCAACTCCAACATGTTGAGCACGTTGGTGTAGGTGAGCTCATACTGCAAGGAAAAACCAATAAGATCGAAGTCGGAGATTGGGCGTCGCGATTCCCATGCCCAAAGCGGGATGTTGCGACCGCGAATCAAATCTTCCATATCGGAGCCGGGAGCATAGCTCCTATCAACCATCAAGCCATCGTGGCCGTTGACGATCTTGTACAAAATCTTGAGCCCGAAGTTGGACATACCCAACTCGTATATGTCTGGAAACGCCAATACAAGCCTAACCTTAGCATCGTCGAACGATTTATTGATCGCGTTCCATTCATTGCCAAGATACTGCCCTGGTTTTACGACCAGTTGCAGAAGCTCTTCAGTTAAGGTGGTTGAGAATTCTTTTGAGTTCACTTTGCTCGCTGCCTTCAAAGCCGGTGAGAAGCTCACGGCAATGATACGCAGGTGGAAACCAGGAAAAGATCCCGAAGCAAGACTGCAAAAACTTTTTGTAGAATCGCCACGGTGCAAACACAACCTGAACTCGATTCAGGCTCCAGCCGATAAAGCCCTGCAGTCGCCCCGGGATGCTCCTGGGATCCTCGCCTCCCGGAGCTCGTCCGGAGGGCACATGGGAGGACTAGAAATTGACTACAGCTTTCTTGAGCCAAACTGGTACTCAAGTGACCCAATTATAACGCTTTGGAACCTTTCATACATGGCTTGAGAAAGTTTAATTTCATCTATAGGCAATTTTAGTGTACCTGGCTCAATTTCTCGACAAACTTTTCCGTCACGTATGTAAACAAACGCGTCAGCATCGCTCCGGAATTTAACCATTCCAATCCGAGCGGATCACTTGATTACCGTGATATAGTCGCAAAAGACAGAGTCTCAAAGGAAGTTAGAGAGTGATACTGGAGGCGTTTTCCGAGTACTTGCACAATGCCGACCCGGCCATTTCTTCGACCGAGGTCCTAGCCCGTTGGCTCTGGGAGAAGCTCAGCACTCCACCACAAAACAATGTGGACCAGGTTATTCACTGCGAGATTATTATCTGCCGGCAAGAAGCCTCGAAGAAATTATCATTCTGCGAGCTGCTTATTCCAACCACCGAATTGGATCCGGTGGACGTCAACGCCTCTTACGTATTCCGCGGCTCGTCAAGGTCAGGCGAGCGCCTGCTCAAAAGCCTGAGAGAGTACGGCTTGAGCTATGAGCAGCAAAAATTGGCTCGCTGGGTTCACAACTTGAAGGCCAGCGACTTTCGAACAAGTAGTACCCCGACACCGGACGAATCAGACTAGACATCGAAACAAAAACTTCGACAAAGCCCGGTTAGCAAATGCTTGGTTAGCGAATGGTCGGTTCGCGAAAGCTTGGTTAGCAAGCCCCCGCGCTCGCAGATAGGCAACGCCAGTTTGAGAATTAGACTTGGTCCTGAAGTGCCTGCTTTAGATCTCTCGAGTTTCACGACACCGAGCAAATCGGACTGCTTTCCAGTCAATTTTTTTGGTAAAAAACCGCATAGCATCAGCGTCTCAGGTCAAGCGGAACTAATTTGAAGCAAATCGGTCTTCTGGTATATTGTTCGGCAAATTGACCATTTGATAGTTCAGGAAAAACCTCATGTCGACGAAGCTACAAAAATCAACTCTGGTTCTCACCACTATTTTGATGGCAATTGCTTCGCTCGTACCGATATCACGCGTTCTTGCCGCAGAGAATCTAACGCTCCGAAAGGGCGTCTCCTTCGTAGATGATAAAGACAGCGGATTTCCGATTATCGCAGACAAGATGGAAGATACCACCATAGACAGTGGCAAGCCGGCGTTGCTATTTTTCGGAGCCTCCGGGGATTTGAATACTAATCGTCAGGCAAAGCGCTTAATCTCCGTCTATAACCATTTTAAAGCCAAGAATATAAAATTCATCGTGATCGACGTCGATCACTCACCGAACGCGCAGGCAACGGAACTGATCAAAAAGCACTACAAGGGCTACATCCCTTGCCAGGTCGTCATCGATAGTACCGGCAACTCGGTCTGGAGCAAATCGGGTGAAGCTGCCGAAGGCGAAGTTTCCAAAGAAGTAGAGCAAGTCACCAAATAAACTGAGCTGCTCGATTTGCCGGGAAAGAAGTAAAGAATCGATTCTTCCAGGACTTCAATCCCAATTCAACTAACTACACCTTTACCCATAGTAGATTCGGATTTATAGCGCTCGCAGTCAACGATCCGCCTATAGAGTGCGATCTTTCGCGGTGAGAGCAGCTGTTCTCGAGAGCGCCTTAATCAATTTACCGGTAGCAGTCGGCGATGTCGCAATTTCAAGTCAGGCACTATATGCAGTGGCATTTCGATGGTACCCATGAGCGACTCATGATCTTCGAACGGTCCATGACAGTCGGAGCCGCCCGTCACTCCCAATCCAAGAGTTGTCGCGAGTTGCAGGTGCTGAGCTACATGCTTTGGTTGATGCGATCGATGGTACGCCTCGATGGCATCCAAACCGCAATCGGCAAGTTGCACGATTATCTCGGTGAGGTCATCGCTGTAGCTGGGATGCGCAATGGATGCCAATCCACCGGCATTATGGATGGCATCTATCGCCTCCTGCGGACTTACGCTCGGGCGAGGCGCGCGGATGGCCGCACCTGGCCGAAAGAACTTTTCGTACGCCTCAGACACATCAATGGCACCACCTGCAGACACAATTGCCTTGGTGATGTGCACGCTGCCGATCGGTTTGTCCCGGGCGATCTCGCGAATCTGTTGCATGCTGACTTCTATTCCGAACTCCCGAAGTCGTCTGACCATCTCCTCGGCCTGCGCTTCCCTGGCGGCAAGCTGCTTCCGGAATAGCACTTGCAATTTCGTATTATTCCAATCGATGAAATATCCCAAGATGTGGATATCGCGAGTCACATCTTCGGTCCAGACGGCATTGATCTCGACAGCCGGAATAACTTCGAGGTTGCCACCCGCAGCAGCGATCGCTTCATCGATACCGCTCGTTGTGTCGTGATCGGATAGAGCGATTACTTCCATTCCGATAGTTATTGCATGTGCCACCATTTGTGATGGCGACCAGTTGCCGTCGGACGCAGTCGAGTGAAGGTGGAGGTCAAACTTCATGCTGGGCAACCAAGGACTCTTCAAGCAGGTAAACTCGCTCTATGCCTGTAGCTCGCCCAGTTGATCTGTCAACTTCGATCTGCACACCGTTGAGCTGAGCGGTTCCCTTTGCTATGTCGAGACGGGTAGGCAGTTGTTTCACCATGCGCCGAAAAACAGCATCCTTGTCCATTCCGATAACGCCATTTGCAGGGCCACAACAACCGACATCGGTGATATACGCGGTTCCACCCGGCAATACTCGCTGGTCGGCCGTCTGCACATGCGTGTGGGTACCGACTACGGCTGAGACTCTTCCGTCAAGATACAGACCCATAGCCACTTTTTCCGCCGTGGCTTCGGCGTGAATATCAACCAGAATTGCATCGCATTGAGACTGCAATTCCGCCACAATCTGATCAGCCACCAGAAAAGGCGACTGCAGTGGCTCCATGAAAATCCGCCCCATTATGTTGACTACACCAACGCGAACTCCAGAGATCTCTACGACACAAAATCCCCGGCCGGGGGTATCTGGTGGATAGTTTGCCGGTCGTAACAAAGTTGGGTATCGGTCGATAAACTCAAAAATCTCTTTCTTGTCAAATGTGTGATTGCCGCCCGAAAAAACCTTGATACCAGCAGCAACGAACTCACGCAGCACCTTTTCAGTAACTCCGAATCCATGCGCGGAATTCTCAACGTTGGCTATTACAAGATCCGGTGGATGAGCGGAAGCGATCCTATCTGTGACATACTTAACCACGAACTCTCTTCCGGGCTTGCCAATGATGTCGCCCAGGAAAAGTATGCTAATGCTGTTATTGTTGCCCATCCCCTTAGAGGATACCCGAAAGTCCGCGCTGAGGCCCCGAAATGTTGTGTCGTGAGAAGCAAGGAAAAATGAGAGTCGAGCTAGCGCTCGCTTTGCTGTCTATCGCACTCCTGGGGACTCCCGTCAACTGCGCACCTGCATCGGATTCACGACTCACTCCGCAACAAGCAAAACTAGATGGCACTCAAAAGATCACATCTCAACAACCAAAACCATCAACACAATCGCCTGCGCAAAAAACAACCGGGCAAATGAAAGTCCCATCATCCAGCTCGAGGCTGCCAGCCGGAAAGAGCACCGAACAAGCAGTCAAGGGCAAATCGACTCAAGCCAATTTTGACAGTTCAAAGAAAGTATCTACGACAGACTCGAAGAGCACGATCGACAAAGCAGCAGATCGATATCGAAAACTGAACCTTCCCTCGACAACGTTGGAGAAGGCAAGCCGCAAATCCAAGCAGCCTCGCAACATGCTGATCCCGCCACCACCACCAACCATGCCCACCTATCTGAATGTACCAACAACTGGATTTGGAGATGGTTTTTCGGTTCAATTCATGTCTTTAGACGATCTCAAGTTTCAACTCAAAAATCTAGAAAAGAAATTGACAGCAGCCAACGAAGACGAGCAAGAGCAGACGAGGGTCGCAAAGGAAAAAGAAGAAAGAGCGGCCCGCTTCGACCAACTCTTCGAAGAGGGAGTGGTCAGCCGCAGAGAGCTCGAGCAGTCTCACGTCGAGGCAGAACGTGCCAAGAGGGATCTTGAACAAGCCCATATAAAGGTTGAAGAGAATACGAGATTGATAGCTCAAGTTAAAGATAGGATCAGCGCCCAGGAGCCGAAGAACAAACAAACCAAGGTGGCTGGCAAGAAAGGCTCTCAGCGAAAAAAGGGTAAGAGACAAACCTCAGCGAAATCAGCCCCGCAGGATCAAATCTCGCGCTAGCGGTTTTAACATACAACAAACTTCGTCAGCGAATCAGCGTGCCTATCGGGCTGAAGAGAACCAGGAGAGGTATACGAATTGGCACTTTCTTGGTCAACACGAGTACTAACTAAGACGATTGAGAGTTGGCGGTTTCAGTTAAAAAGATCGCGGTCTGGTAAAACATTCACTCGCAAATAATCTAAACAGGTCATTGATCGATGCTACTCTAATGACACCATATTTAGTATCATTTTCCAGATTTCTTCCAAACCATGACTGGATGGCACTTCCTTGATTCTGTGCGGCTTTGGAGATCGAGAGCATTTAAGGTTATGCGGATTTAATACATTAAGCGGTGATCGAATTGAAGCACATTACGATAAGCACCACTTAAGTTTTCACCATTTCTGTGCTACCCCTAATTTCAAACACGGCTTTTGGTGAGATTTTTCACAGATTCGATCCAACCTCGCTTTCCCGAATCGAAATCCATTAGCGCAATCTCAGGTTGACAAGCACAAACCAAAACGGATATTGAAAATCAAGATCCTATGCCGTTTTTGCGCTAGTATTTAAGACAAGAAACCCGGCACACCCAAGTCGAAACCCGCTCCCCAAGCTACTTTGGACGCAGGTTGCGCTTGGGCGTGATTTGGGCTGACAAACAATCTTAAGGAGGAGAAATCCTATGCTGCATATGAGAACCTCAGAGTGCAATCTCTCACAAAGAGAAAGACTACAACGTGGTTTTTTCAACGGCCGTCAACATTCGCGTCATGATTCGCGTTATGAAGCGCTCAACAGAATGATGGGTATGGAATGGGACCCTTACACGAGCTACAGCGCTCCCGAAACAGATGTTCTCGAACTCGACGATCGCTTCATCTTGGAAGTTTCGCTACCTGGCGTAGTGCTCGATGATGTAGAACTCAAAGCAGAAGGCAACTACCTGTATCTGGTAGCAAAGCGCACTCCTAGTATGTTCGAAGAGAGAGCGACATACTTGAGAAAAGAGCTTCCTTGCCATTTCCTCGTTCGTGAATTCGAATTCGAAGAAGATATCACCACTGAAGAAATCGAAGCTCGTCTCGACCGAGGTATTCTGTTCATCAGCATTCCGAAGTTCGAAGCAGCAGTTAGAATTCCAGTCTCGGCAGGTGCAATCGAACAGCACATGCTGGAAACCCGGATGCATAAAGAAAACTCCCGCAAGGTTTCAGTGAAGTAAGCAAAAGTATTCCCTGAAGACCAGAGAAGGAAGCTCGTGATGGGCTTCCTTCTCTTATTTCCACGATGTTTACCTGTTCCTAAACATTACGGGCGAGATCGTTCGCGGTGCTCTCTTGAAGCCGACGAAACGCCGGAGGTCGCAGCTTCGCGGTCTTCACACTCTGTTCAAACCGGATTTTCGATAGCCGTAAAGGAAGTAAACGAGGGCGCCTGCAGCCATCCATACGACGAATCGAATCCACGTGACCACTGGAAGGCTCAACATCAGGATAAAGCAAAAAACAATTCCGAGAATCGGAACCAATGGGACAAAAGGGCATTTGAACGGACGTTCGCGGTCCTTGTCGGTTTTTCGCAACAAGATTACGCCACCACATACGATGATGAATGCGGCCAGCGTTCCGATATTGGTCAACTCTGCAGCCTGACCGATGTCGATCACCAGCGAAGCGACTCCGACCAGGACGCCTGTAAGAATAGTCGGCAACAATGGAGTTTTATACTTCGGGTGTAGGACAGCAAAGATCTTTGGCAACAGTCCGTCGCGAGCCATAGCCATGAAGATTCTAGGCTGGCCAAGCTGAAAGACCAACAGAACTGATGTCATACCAGCCAGTGCGCCGACACTCACCAATGCATGCGCCCAGCTCTGTCCGGTGGAAGCCAATGCCGTAGCTACGGGGGCAGCGTCGTTGACGTACTTGGAATACGGCATGATTCCAGTGAGTACGAGGGAAACCCCGGCATAGAGAACAGTGCAGATAATCAGGCTACCAATCATTCCGATTGGCATGTCCTTCTGCGGGTTTTTCGTCTCCTCCGCCGTCGAACTCACGGCATCGAAGCCGATGAAACTAAAGAAGACGATCGCCGCACCACCCATAATACCGGCAAGCCCGCCTGGTGCAAATGGAACCCAATTCTCGGGTTTTACAAACCCGGCTCCGTAGCCGATTACGAAAATGACAACCGCTACTTTGATAAATACGGCGATTGTGTTGACTATAGCGCTCTCCTGAATACCGACCACCAGAACCCACGTGATCAAAAGGACTATGACGAATGCAGGAATGTTCAAAGCAATTTGATGCCCGAACAGCGTAGGCAGATCGGTCGAAGAATAAAATGTCCACTGTGGATTGTCTCTCGGAAGAGACGAGAGGCGAGTAAGCGCAGTGGCCGAATCAGTCGTGAGCCAGAGCGGCAGCTGCATTCCAAACAATCCGTGGATAAAATGCAAGAAATGGTCGGACCAACTGACAGCAACAGCGATGTTGCCGACAGCATATTCGAGCATCAAGTCCCAACCAATTATCCAGGCGATGAGCTCGCCGAGCGATGCATAGGCGAATGTGTAGGCCGACCCGGAGACCGGAATCATGGCCGCCAACTCTGCATAACACATAGCCGCAAAACCGCAAGCAATCGCTGCAATCAAGAATGACAACACGATAGCAGGACCAGCGCCCTCCCGCCCGAGATCCGCACCCAAAACGAAATTGATAACGGGCGTGTCAATCCACTGCCTCAGTGCAACGGCACCGCTTCCAGCAGCAGCTGTCCCTGTCAGGGCGAAAATACCCGAGCCAATAGTCGCTCCTACGCCGAATGCAATCAGATCGCGGGCGGTCAACGTCTTCTTCATCTGCCGCTCCGGCTCGTAGGCCTCGTCGATCAGCATTCCCGCGGGTTTGGTTCTCAACAGTTTGGACAGGACGCTATTTTCCATTTCGATCCTTTCGGCTCAGTCCGGCCGTTATTTCTTATCTGGCTCTTCCTTGCCAAGACTAGATAGTTTTATGCTCTTGGTCGCCTTGTTTCCTGCTTTATCTACAACTTCAATCACTACCTTACGGGTGCCTTTCCTGATGATGATGCCGGACGCACCAAGCGCCAGGTTCTTTCTGTCGGCTAGACCGTCTTTTACTGCGAAGGCACGCGGCTCCTCTTTGTCGACTTGAAAGGTCGCATTGACGATAGGCGACGTCTCATCGGCAGCTTTGAGATCGAGTTGAAGGAGATGACCTCTGGTGAGTTCAACGCGAACACCCGAGATCACCGGCTTCGTGTTGTCAATGACGACAGACCTATAACACTTCATCGACTCGGGATACACCAGGTTTGATGGCGCATCGCTGACTGTAAAACGGAGAATGTGGTGTCCATCTTTCAGTGTGTTACTGAGCAGCGGCCAATTGAATTTAGTGGGTTGCGGGCTCTCTGAGACAGACTTTTTGGTCTTGGTGCTTTCAGGCTTTTCGGTGTTCTTTCCGTCTTTGGCAGTGGTTTTCTTCTTTTTAGTATCGTCACCCTTCTTTTCCACCTTGGCTTTGGAACCATCCTCTGAGGGCTTTTTCTTGTTCTTACTCGGGGTATCTTCGTCACCATCCCCAGCCTGGAGCTGCGAGCCGTCGCCCGCGAGATCGTAACGCGGATCACTCCACACGGAGCTGTTGCTGTCGGGCGAGTCATCCGGATCTATCGACGGAGCCTTCGACTCCCCACTGTCATCTGAGCCTGCGGTGGAATCGTCCATTTCATCCGACTTGTCACCGTCCTCGGTATCGCCACTTCCAGAGGGATTTTCACCGCCGCCGGACACATCGACGCGAGCCCCGGATTTGTCTTTGGTATCGGATGAGGTATCAGAGCTATCCGAAGATTTTCCGGTTGCATCAGAAGACTTCTTATCGGTCTTCGAGTCCACCTTGCCTTTTTGTGGCTCTGAGCGAAGATCTGCGACGAGATTCATCCAACTCTTGCCTCCGTCTTTAGAGACGTCGACATCCAAGGCCAGGCTATCGCCGTCAGGATCGTCGGTGGTTACTGTGATATCCTCGCTATCGGAGAGGTAGGAGCCAGCCATCAGGGACACGGCCGTGAACCGAGGATGAATGTTCGTGGGCAAATACGTCACCGTCACCCGGCCGACGACACTGTCTCTGCCATTGGGAAAGGTCGTCCCGCCTTCGCTACTGCGATCCAGCCATTTGAGTCGGTACTGAAAGTATCGCCCAGACTTACTCTGTACCTGGAAGCCCTCGTTGGAAGGAGTCGCCTGTGTCCACGCCGACCAGGTCAGATCAGGACGAGCGCATTCACCGGTGCGAGTTTCAACCGCAACAGATTTCGTCAGAGAGCTGCTTACTTCGTTGAAGGAGCCGAAAATATTCAACAGCGACCAGTGAGTAGTCCGTCCGGCGTCTTTCACTGGCGAAACAAAAGACGCGCCATCCGCCTTCACTTGAAAGCTCAAAATCGACGGAAGGTTGCTGGTCAAAGCATAGAGTGTGCCGGCACCATCAGAGGAAAAGGATACGACAGCCTCTTGCTCGGTGTGCTTGACCGGTACGAAAAATGATTGCCCTGTCAGAGGCTCCTCCACAATTTGAGTGATATCGCCTTCGGCATCACCAGCGAAAACGGAGTCGCTATCCGCGTGGTAAAAAAGGGTGTAGAACGCCTGACTGGTCGCGAGGTCGGACACTTCGCCTTGACGTGTCACTCTATAGAGATGCCCTTCACCAGCAGTGGTGACAAAAAGATCCCCTCGGGCAGAGCGACACACCCCTGTGACCAGATGCTCGTCTACGTGAAGCTCGGCGCGAGCATCTCCGCCTGGTCCGAGGCTATAGACTTCGCCGGACTCACCACAAGCGACATATAGTCGTCCGTTTCTCACATCGAAAAACAGCGAAAGCACATGTGCCTGGCCCGAATCAAAGAAAACGGACGCGCTGCCGTCTTTCGAAATTTTGTAAACTTTACCGTCTCCAGCCACTCCCGCGAACAAGTTATCTTTGTTATCAAAAGCAAGGCAGGTGATGAGCGATGAATCCAGCCTGGTCACTTCGGACGTGCCACCTTTACCATCAATGGCCCAGATTCTTCCTCCAGGAGCCAGAGCAGCGAAGATCTGCCCCTTCGAACCGGCAGCCAGGGCCGGAATCGCAACGCAATCAAATTTGGCCACCTCTGAGGGCGCCGCTCTGCCAGGTGAGTATCGCAAGACTTTGTTGGATGTAGCTACGTAGAGACTACCCTGACTCCAGACAGAGGACCAGGCTCTCAAAGCACCATCGAGCCCTACCGATTTTTTCTCGGCGAAGCCTGGAAACATTCGGCCCCAATTATCGACTATGACACCATTTCTGGTGCCACCCTTGAAGGCGGCATCGTCATTCTGACTCCAGACCTGCACCGGTCGGATGTGAGTATCCTGAGACGATGGCGAGAAGAGCGACAAACCTGTAGTTTTCGCTACACCAGCCGAATCGCTCGACCCGCTCACGCCGACTCCATCGGGAACTTTGACTTTCGAATCGCTCTTACTCAGATTGTCTATCGCTTTCTGAGCCTGCGTTGTGACGTAGGCTCCCATTGTTGCCCGACCCGAACCCTCTGCCGTCGCTACATACCAGGGAGATCGTTCCATGAATGCGTCTGGGCGCTTCACGGTCACGGCAAGAATGTGTATCCCATCGACGAGGGACTCGAGCTCCTTGCTGATGCGCCTCTCTCCGTTAACAAGCGTTGGGCCGTGTGTGTATCTGTTGGAGAAGAACAGTCTGTTCCAATGTCCAGGAGGACTCTGTAAGACCTCTCCGTCGATATGTATGGCCTGCTCCGGCAGAGCCAACACGGCGAAAAGGCGATCGCCCCTGGGTCGCTCTTGAATGCGTTTTACAATCTGAACAAGACTCGTAGACGGAGGATCTGACAGATTCATTCGCCGCCTGAGCTCATCGAACTGGCTACCGCCAGTAACGCCGATGACGAGATCTCCGTCCGGAGCGTCTCTCGGAATTGTGATGTCGATTGATTCCGTGTACAACTCTTTATTGTATGGCTCCAATTGGCATGACAAGCGCACATTGTCGCCTGGCTGCACTACAGGCTTGTCGGTCGCGACGCGGACAATCCTGGTCAAATTCCGACCGGTGTCCAACTCAATCTTCATATCGACGTTTTTGAGACTGGTCTTGCTGTATCGATTACCAAGAATGCGCGAAGTTATCGAATAGATGTTGCCAGACACAGGATCCGAAAAAAACGGTCGGAGGACCGACGTCGCGGAGGCGCTACCCGTGCCGTTGGACAAACAGTCGAATCGCTGTATTGCCGGTGCATTTTCCACATCGACTCGAGTTGCTATCCGGGCGACGTACGGTGCGGAACTCTGATAAGTGGCATCTACGGCTGACATTGCACACGCAGCCACCAGTTCTGGTGTTAGGTCCTCGTGATCTATAACCTTAGAAGAGAATTTCCTGCGGATGTGACGTTCGACATCGGTAACCTCGATAGTGACAGGCACCATCTTCGATCTAGCCGCAAGCTGAGCTCCGACCGCCCACGGTCGATCGGAATAGACATTGCCCAAAATAGAAACCGGCGACGAAAGCTTGAATGAAATCGAGAGGCTGGGCAGGACATCGTGAATGATGGCCGAGGTCATTGGGAAATCGACCGGTCCGGCTTGCACGAAGGGGTGACCGAAGCCGACGAGCTGATCGCCGAACCTCGCGGTCAGGGTTCCCGTCGATGCCGACTCGAAATCGCCGGTAGTGAGCATGACGCCCATCGCACTTCCGGGTCTGAGATTGTTGGCCTCTTTTAACTCCGCCTGAGACACATCCGAATTCAAACCGCCACCAGTACCATCTGCAACAGACAGACCGACCGATTCAAATCGTTTTTTCAAAAACTCTTGTGCTCTTTGTGAAAAACCGCTCAACGAAACCGGAGAGACTAAGGGCACCATCTTCGGTGCCGAAGTTAGAACCATTCGGCGCCTGAAAGCACGCAATTCATCAGAATCCGAGGTTATCATTGAAGGTGAGAGGGTGAGCCGTGCCTTTGCTGGAGCTAAACCTATCTTGTTGGTATTATTGGCCTTGTCGACCTCTAGTGGCTTTGCAACCGCATCGAGCATCTCTACAATCGGTGTGACGCCTGCTATAGGTTCCATCGAAAAATCGAAGCCATAAGAGACGGCTCCAATCAACTTATCGTCGATATAGACCGGACTGCCGGACATGCCGCGGATGACATTATTCTTGCCGATTGCGGGTCCGGACAAACGCACGAGAATGGCATCTTTACCATTGATCACGCGTCGCATCACACCAATGACTTTGACGTGAAATCGCTCGATTTTGGTGCCTTTAAAAACACTCAGACCGTAGCCTTCCATCCCGGGCTTGACCTCATCTGCCCTCATGAAGGTTCCCGGTTTCAGGTACTTACGGATAAAGTCGCTGTCATCGGTCGAAAAATAATTTATTTCTTGAGGTCCGCTGGAAGTCGCTGCGGACGTCTCCCCAAAAGCGGGGATGGGAGCCGAAATGAAGCTCAGTAGAACAAGAACGAGGATTAGAATCCGCACGGTCGCAGATGCCTTATGAAAAAATCGGAACGTCGATGCCGCCGCACACTTAGAAAGAACCTTAACAGGTGCTGGCTTCAAGGATGCGCCACCATAGTAAGCTCTCATCCTATCAGAGTTGAAGATACAGAAAAAGCCAAGATGCATTTGATAAGATCTTCGTCATAGCAGTTATCCAATTCATTTCTTGATGAATCTGGAACTGGACGACGTTTCCTCTACCGGTGAATAGACAATGCAATTCAAGCGCGCCAAACGACGAGCAGGTAAATCTACCGCGTCCGAGACTCAAGCCCTCGCAGCCAATAGTCAAGCAGGGCTGGCAGAGCTTACGAGACGGCTGGCGATGGTAGGAGTGGTTTCGACCGCGTCATTGTTCATGTCTCCTGGTGCGGCTAATGCACAGGGCTCGCCATTGCCAGGCGGATCGCCTATGCCGGGCAACGGCGCTTATTCCGCGCCCGCACCGGGTCTCTTCGACACAGCGCCTATACCTGGTGGCAATCATCAGGGCGCACCTGCAAATGGCGCTCCGCGTCAGGCACCCAACAGCGCGAAGATTGACAGCATCTACAATCAACTTCCACTTTCCGCAGAGGAAGCGAGAATCCGCCTCGAAGATTTGAGCAATCGATTGGCAGTTTCCAGACCGGATGAAGTGAAAGACAGCATATATGCGCTTTCAGAATGGCTCCAGGACGTCGCAGATGCGCACTGGAAGATGTTCAAAGCTTTTGAGAAGGCTGATGCGACCAAGGCTCATGCGCTCAAGGAGAAGGAGATCGGTCTCAAATTCAGCCAGCTGAAGAATAGAGCGAAATTACTGAAAGCAGACCTGTACATCAAGCAAAATCGCTATCCCGAAGCGCTTGGTCCGCTCGTCGACATTGTAACGGCAGAGCCTACGACAGCAACCGGTCAAGCGGCCTACAAGCGCCTGGTCGATATGGGCTTCTCCGAGCAAGTCTCCACTGTAGAGCTCGCCCAGAAAGCCGCCCCCGCCCAGAAGCCGACGAAGTAGGCAATTCGTTTTGCCATTGCCTGTCTGAGTTTTAACCTCAGGCCGTTTAGCTTCAGGAAAAAGCTACTTGTGAAGGGTTTAAAAGTGGGTTTAAATAATGAGAACAGTTTAAAATACTGATCAAATTGGCCTGGATGCCCTGCGAGAGTAGCCTGAGAGGAATGCTGATGATGAAACCTGCGATTGCACGACCTGCGCTGTCACTGTTATTAGCGATGGTAGGGCTCGGTGCAGCTCAACTGGCCTCGGCTCAGCAGCCATTCAAACTGGGCGTCGAGGAAAGAGGCTACCTTCAGAACCCGAATTCAGGCGAATACGAGTATCCTGCCCCTCAGGCGGTGCCCACACCTCAATTGCAGGGCAATGTCGACAGGCATGTCGCTCCACCCAAGAAAAAACCGCCAGCAAAGACCATGAAGCTGCAGGGTGGCGCGCAAGACACAATGCGACCGCTTGTCCCGTTCAAAGTGCAAGCGCAGCAATCAGTGGCGCTTCCGCAAGGCTTTCTAGGCGCCTGGCAGGTCAGTGGAATGCGCAAAGACATTCAAGCGCAGCCACAATTCCAGGCGGCGATCCCGACAATTTTCTCGGAGCAGACCCAAGACATCTGGAACATCTCCGGCGACCCCCGCGGCGGCTACGCCTTCAACAACCAGGCCGGCGTCAAGAGTTCGATTTTTGTGGACAAAGTTCAGGGAGATACGGCATTCATCCGGTATCAGCATCCGATTAAAAATACTATGGCGCAAGAGGCCATCGTCATGCAGCTCGTCCCTGGCGGCGCTCAATTCAATGGACTCGAGCGAATATCGATCATTAAGCAAGGCGAACCCGGACCCAGAGCTCAAGTAACCTACGCGCTCCAGGGACGGCGGCGCTAGTCATCGTTCCTTTCTTGAGCCGTTCTGTTTCACCGTTAAGGTCTCCTGAAATCGGCTATCATCTATGGCGGAATTCCTCAGTGACCGCTAACTTTCTATGTTGCATCGAAGTCTTACAACCGCTCGCCGTAAAGGTCTGAGACTGGTTCTTCTGGCGTTATCAACCATTACGCTGTCGGTTTACCCGCG
>JAIERK010000102.1 GCA_019746975.1 Candidatus Obscuribacterales bacterium | reverse complement strand
AGGTTTCGTTTTTTTCTACAGTCTCTAATAACCTCGCACAGTGATAGCACGAGGTTATCGAATTCATCTGAATTGTTCACATAAGCACCTTTAAAACAACCCCACTTCAGTATAACCATGACAATCGCTACATTTCTAACCCCCGGCGGAGGTAGTATTTACGATCGTGCATCCCTCTAAAGTGGTTTCTTTTTTCACTCTTTGTAGGTATCTATTTCTGATCGAATCCCTCACAACCTTTCACCAACTGAGTTGACGGCGTTAACACTGATCACATTTAAGTGTCATTACCATGTCTCGAAACAGTTTTTTTGGAACATGAAACCTCATAACTCGTCTAGCCTTTTGTTGGGGATCGCTAATCGAACTTAGCTAAGTTTGAAATGCGCCGAGCGCGATGGTTATTTGTGGTTGAGTGGGACTGCCGGCAATGCAGTCCAAGATTGCTGGAGGAGATTATGGTTTACGACGATAAAGAAAGAGCAGGCAGCCTGGCTGCATTTATGGTTGTCGCGATGGTGTTGATGTCGGTCGGATTCGGTGTTCTGTGCTTCATGAACAATGGTGGTGAGAATCACAGCGGCAAAAGCACCGCGCCTATTGCAAAAACGATGCCACTTAACGGCTGAACCTCTAGTTACCTGGGTCGAGCTGATTGCGTTTTTGCCCTTCGATTTCGGTCCACGTTCCAAACCAGCGCATGATTCTGCCATAGCTATCGCGCATCGCAACCGCTCTTGCCAGATGCCAGAGATAGCCTTGAGTAGAGATGTTGTTGACCCCAACCGCTCTCTTCAGTCGAAATTCGAACTCAAAGGTATCACCTGATTTCAGTGCCTTGTTCCATTCGTCCAGATACTTCTCACGATCTTGTGAGTGAATAAGCAACGTCCAGCCAGAGGAGTTGCTCTGCTCTTGAGTCAATCCACTGTATTCAAACCAGCGGTGGTTCCAGAATGTAATCGATCCATCTGGTTCCGCGGCAAAGACGATGTGAGGAATTGCATCCGCTAAGGTCTGAAGCTGAGCCTCGCTTGCAGCTAGTTGTTCTTGAGCCTTCTTTTGTTCTTGAATGTTGGTTGTCGTTCCAAACCATTTTGTTGAATTCGTATCCGGGTCGTGAAACGGAATACTATGCATCAAATGCCAGTGGTATTCGCCTTTCAAATTTTTGCACCTGAGCTCCATCGAGAAGCTTTGATCCAAGAGTGCCGCCTCGTTTCCTCGGTCCAGCGCCTCCTTAAGATCATCTGGATGTAAGACATTCACCCAGGCCCATCCATCGTCCAAGTTGGCGCCCAGACCAGTGAACTCGTAGAACCGATTGTTTGCATAAACGGTCCGCCCTTCGGTATCGGAGATCCAGACCATGTGAGGCATCGCTTCGGTAAGCATCAAAACCTGGCGCTGCAAGGCCAGGTCTAGCGAGATATGGGTGTCGGGAAGGATCTTTTTGTCGCAAGTTGGTGCGCTTTTGAACTGTTGATGTTCTTTCTTCAATTTGGCCAGTTCTGCTTCCAGCGTGTGTATTCGATTGAGTACTAGCGCTTCAGTCGCTGCTACTGGATCCGGTGTCGTTGGTTTGATGTCTGGTTGTTGGTTAGGTTGACTTTTGGATGCCATTATTGATGCTACTTAGGGTATAGGGAGTGGATTGTCAAGAATATCACAGCGTGACAACCTGACGAACCTGTACAGCAAATATGTAGCAACTTTTATTGGAGGCGATTACGACTTAGGACGCAAATACTGTGACAGGCTCAGGGTTTTTCCTGTTTAGCTCAGTCGTTACCCCTTGTAAGCTAATCGTCATGAGAACTCCCAGTCAGCGCTCCGCCTAGCCAGCGGGGCGCTCGCTGCATTTTCCGATGTTTGCCTATTTACTAACGAAAGAGGTGACGAAGAAGCTCTTTTCTTGATGTTTCCTTTACGCCCACCGGTACTAAATTTAAAGAGTAATGACCCGGAGGCAGAGAGACATGGAAATGCTCATTTATCTAAAAAGTCTGGGGAGATACCTAAGCGAGTCTCCCGAACACATTCGTGAGGAGCTTGCAAATGAGCTACGCGAGAGATTGCACAGAAAGGAAAGAGGCTGCTGGACTACTCAATTCACGAATATGCCGGAAGACTCAGACGAAGGCGCAAGCCGACTGGCAAGATTGATTGTGCGTGACCCTGATGCTCCTGCCTCCTTGTTGGCACGGCTAGCGATTTCATTAGATAAGGAGGTGTTGGAAAGAATTGCGGAACACCCAAGAGTGAGCTCACATACTCTCACCGCGCTTGCCGACAGTGAGCATGTCGAAGTCCGGCAGGCGGTTGTAGACAACGCAAACACTCCGTATACCATCTTGGTTGCAATGTGTCAGGATGAAGACGTTGATGTCCGATACAGAATTGCTGAAAACCCGAACGTATCGATCAAGATACTTCGTCGCCTCGAAGATGATGAGAATCCGTACGTGGCGATACGGGCAAGAACGACGATTGAAAAGGTTTGCGCCGAATACGCGTCCGAAGCCGCCTGACGTGGGCTTCGAAGGAGAGCTCACGTCAGGCGGTTTAGCTCGGGAGGTGATGACTATCGAATGATATAGTTGGTCGTGTAATTGGCTGGGTTGGTTTTTTCCAGAGCAAAAGGTCCTCTAGTGGAAAGGATCGAAAAACCGAAGGATGCGATATCCAGTACTTCAGTAACTGTCAAAGTTGAAAGCGGCAAGGGCTCTCGATTTCGTGAACAGTTGTTCGGAGTGCTGGGTGTCGTTGTGCTTACCACTGTTTCGGCGCTCCTTCTGGAGCGCGCTGATAAGGCCCTGTCACTACCTGTGCATTCCGCCATCTTCGTAATGCCTTATTTGCTTGGCGTGGTGCTGGCGGCGCTGAAGTTCGATCGTTGGGCTTCGATGGCGACTGCGACTCTGACGGTGATATCATTGGTTGTTATCTTCATCCACCCGCTTTTTGAAAAGACTCCGAAGGATTTCGACTACTTGCTCATCCTCGCTGTTTTCTTGATCATATCTATTGTGATCAACGAACTGTCGTTCACTACGCGAAAACAATCGGCGCGAATCGCAGAGACTGAGGCCCGAATGGAGACAGAGCGGCTCAAGAATACGCTTCTACGATCAGTGTCTCACGATTTGCGCAGCCCGCTTTCTACTATCATGGGTGCTGCCAGCAGTCTATGCCATGCGGATGCACGCGAGCTGAAAGAGCACGAGCGACAAGAGCTGGCCATCTCAATTTGCAGGGAGAGCGAGCGCCTGGACCGACAAGTCGGTAATCTACTTGAAATGACAAGCCTGGAGTCGGCATCTCTGGTCCTGCAACAGGACTGGTATTCGTTAGAAGAGCTTATTGGTGATGCGTTGACGGCCCTCGAGCGCCGGCTAAAGGGCGTCAAAATCGATATCGAAATCGAAAAAGATGCGCCGCTGCTGTTTGTTGATGGTCTTTTGATCCAGAAGGTGTTCGTCAATCTGGTAGAGAATTGTTTGAAGTATGCACCCGACGAGAAGTATCGAATCTCTGCCGGAAGGCGTGGGGAGTTCGTAGATGTTGAAGTATTCAACAGTGGAAAACCGATTTCAGCGGGCGAGGAAAAGAAAATCTTCGAGAAGTTCTACAGAGGAAGCCATAGAGAAGACGGGGCCGGACTTGGACTGGCTATCTGTCAGTCGATTGTCCAGCTACACGGCGGCGCCATATCTTGTCGAGAAGGTGTAAACGATGGAGTCGCGATTAAATTTCAATTGCCCGTTCGTGATGATGAGCCTGAGGTCTTGACGGACGGTTAATATTTGTAGGTACTGTGAAGAAAGGGATCGATGTCTATCAATGCAACCATTCTTATAGTTGAAGACGAGCCTGAAATTCGGCGTTTTTTGCGAATCTCGCTGGTTAATCACGGCTATAACCTGTTGGAGACGCCAAAGGGTGAGGAAGGTCTGACACTGCTTGCGGAGAAAAAGCCGGAGCTCGTCATTCTCGATCTCGGTCTTCCGGATCTGGATGGCGTCACTTTTACGAAACGAGCGCGTGAGTGGACTTCTGTGCCCATCATTGTTTTATCCGCCCGCAGTAGGGAGCAAGACAAAATCGATGCTTTGGAAGCAGGCGCCGATGATTATGTCACAAAGCCGTTCGGCATTCTGGAACTCATGGCTCGCATCAGGGTCGCCTTTCGTCATACTGAAAAGGCGGCAGCCGTTGAAGAGCCTGTTTTCGTGACAGGAGAACTGAAAATCGATCTGGCAAAGCGAAGCGTTGTCGTCAAAGGTGAGGAGGTTCATCTCACCCCTATCGAGTATCAAATTCTTCGGATGCTCGTCAACAACGCTGATAGAGTTGTTACGCAGCAAGTGTTGTTGCGAGAAATCTGGGGACCCGGTCATGCCAAGCAGGGACACTATTTGCGGGTTTATCTCGGGCAGCTCCGCCAGAAGCTGGAAGAGCAACCGGCTCGACCGAAGTATCTAATTACGGAGCCTGGCGTAGGATACAGGCTGAGAGTGATCGAGGAGGAAGTGTAATTCGATGTCGAAATAAACTTTGACGCACTGGTTCGTTTTTTGCCTCAAGTACTTGGTGCTCATGGCTCTTTTGCCAACTTGACGAAGTACGAGATTTTTCTTCCAGTTGATTGGATAGAGTTTTCCAATTGGAATTCGGCCAAACTCCGGAGAGGGCCTCTTTCAACAAAAGGTCCTGCATGGCTTGTTGCGATGCAGGACCTTTAATCAGGCGGAACTAGTTAGTTATATGTTGGCGTAAGATGTCACCTAATCTGGTGCTGCGCCTGTAGTGGTGCTTTCTTGGCCAGTCGCTCGAGGAGCGCGCCTATTCAGCTTGCCACTATGACGGCGCTTGCCATGATTTTTTCCGCTTTTGAGACCATGGTAGCGAATCGCTTTGCGCTGCTCCGGCGTGAGCTGCGCTTGTATATCCATGCGATAGGCCAGATGCACGTTAGCTAAGGCTGTGCGAAGCGAATTGATCTTATCTTGAGCTCCAAGAATAGCCTTACGATCCAGGCTGTCTTGTGTAAGCAAGTCTTTGAGCAGTCGCTGCTCTTCTGCTAACGCCACCTTCTTAGGGCCGACTTCGGAGAGCATTTTGTTCTTCATCTCATAGAACTTCTCTTTCTGCTCATCCGTGAACTTCGGCTTTACTCGGGCGGCACCATCCGCGCCGCCTAGCGCATTGATATTGGCTTTGCCTTCTATTGGAACATTTGCTATTTCGCTGGAATCGGATGTCTGAGCGAAGGTTGGGGTGGCAGTCTGAGCAAGCAGTGTAAGAGCGAACAAAGCTACGGCAAATTTCATTGCACATCTCCTTATATAACGGTAAATCTACTTAAGTGGTGGCAGACTCTGTCAACTTGTCGTGGCTGCCTTCTATTCTTACTAACGTAAATCCGAGGGAAAAAGTTCAATTTTTTTTGAAAATAATTTTCTTGTAAATCCGAAAGCTAAACAGGCGCGGTCAATCTAGATACTGTTCGTGAGTAATCGGGTATTTGGAAACGCCTTCTGAATTTCCATTATTTGATGGTGCTTTGTCCTGCAACCAAAACAAAAGTTTCGATTTAATGTGACATCAGGTACCTGGACAAGGTTCTGACTCCAAAGCCGGTTCCACCTTTATTCAGCTCGTCTTTGTTCTTTTCCGACCAGGCGACGCCGGCAATATCCAAATGGGCCCAGGGTTTGTTCTCGACGAACTCCTTGAGGAACATGCCGCCGCAGGAGCTTCCGGCCTCTCCTCGGGAGCCGGCGTTCATCAAATCTGCAACGTCGCTGTGCAGGGCCTGTTTGTACTCGTCGAAGAGTGGCAGCTGCCAGAATCGCTCACCAGAATCTTGTCCAGCTTCCATAATCTTTTCGATCAGATCCTGATTCGTTCCCATGATGCCTGCGGCCGCCCGACCCAGGGCCGTGACGACTGCGCCCGTGAGGGTGGCCACATCGATGAGTTCGTCAGCTTTCTGACCGATGGCATAGGTGAGTGCGTCGGCGAGTACCAGGCGACCCTCGGCATCGGTGTTATTCACCTCGACAGTCTTTCCGTTCATTGCCCTGATTACGTCTCCGGGGTGGAGAGCCTTGCCACTTGGCATATTTTCTGTAGCCGCCACCACGGCGAGTACCGACACGTTCGGCTTAAGCGCACCGACGACGCGCATCACACCGAGTACGCATGCGGCTCCGGACATGTCGTACTTCATGCGTTCCATGCTCTGCGCCGGCTTCAGTGAAAGTCCGCCGGAGTCGAATGTAATTCCTTTTCCTACTATCGCGACCGTTTTCTTCGCCTTCGGAGCCGTGTATTTCATTACGATGAACTTAGGCGGTTCATCGGCACCACGGGCAACACCAAGAAAACATCCCATGCCGAGCTTCTCTATTTGTGGAGTGCTCAGTACTGTGCAGGTCAATCCATGATCCTTTGCAATTTCTTTCGCTTCAATTGAGAGTCGCGTCGGAGTCATATAGACTGGCGGCTCGTCGACCAAGGCTCTGGCGAAGATGGTGGCTTCGGCAACTGCAGTAGCCTCTTTGACCGCTTTCTGAAATGTCTTCGTGTCTATAGTGATACCGGTCAGTGCGAGGGAAATTTCGCCCTTCTTGACGGACGCAGCGCGTTTTCCGGTAGGCTGGTCGCTTTTGTCTTTCTGTGATTTATATTTGTCGAATTCAAATTTGCCGAGGACCCAACCTTCGACTGCAGCTTTGGCGAGTGCGGCACCGTCAATGGTGGCTTTTGCGGGCGACTTGCCGGACCGCGCCTTGGTCGCCTTCACCTCGTGGGGCAAGATCATGATCACCTTGGCTGTGCTACCGTGACCCTTTACTTTTCGGGCTACACTCGCAGAAGTCTTTCTGATGATATTGGGGTTGAACTCCTCTTTGCTCCCCAGACCGACGATCATCAATTTCGGACAATCAATATGTCCGAATGTCGGAACACATACAATCTCTGATACTTTCCCTTTGAATCCTTCGCTTTCGAGATGCTTCTTGATACCGTCCTCTAGAGCCTTAGGTAGCTTCGCATCGAGCGCTTTGAGAGATTTACCGGCGTCTTCGCCCTTGAATACTCCGACTACAACGATGTCTCCCTTCGACTGCGTCAGGGTCGCCTTTACGAGCTCGAAATTCATGCTTTGCTACCTACTAGAGAATTGACGAAGCAACTATTTTAGCTTAGCTCCAATGCCAGAGTGTGATTGTCTACACTCTTTAAACCAATTCGAATTGGCGACGCCATGCCTTGCGCCGAGTTCAAAAGGCTTTTGTCTATATCTCTAAGAGCGATGAGAGTCGATGATACGAGTTACTATCTCATCGATTACGGCTGGGTCGCTCTGTCTTCGACAATATGCCAGGTAGGCTTCCATCCAGCGCCTCAGTTCTAACAGCACTGCTGATACGGGAGCGCCGGCGCGTTTGACCTGGCTCAAGTTGACGGACACTCTGCCTTCGTGATCGATGTTGAAACGATTGGAAGCCGGCGAGTCTCCATGCACATAATGCAGGCTCGCTTCCAGAATGGCGCGGTTATCCTCTTTTCCGATCACTTCTTGAATCTCACCGGTGATTTTTTGGAACACTGTCAGTGGACGAAATAGGCTTGCTTGCTGAATCGAGACCAACTTATTGTCGATCAAAAGTTGAATCGCTTTCATAATCATGTAACCTGGCCAGATGTCGAAGGATCGAGTCACTTCATCGATCGTAGATAGCCCGTCTATAAGCTGGACCAATGAGATTATGTTCTGCTTGTCCTCATCTGACGGTGTCGATTCGTCCATGTACTTGAGTTTTTTCTCAAGCGTTTTTGACCACAGCGTCTCGAAATTCCAGACTCTTTCCAAAATTGTGTTCTTTCCTGATGGAAGATTGCCGAGAATTTGATTGAGCTGATCTTGGTAAAGAGCTGAATCCAAGAGCATCTTGTCGAGAGATTGACTGAGGGCGCATGTATCATCGAGTTCAGGAGAGGTAGCTTTGTCTTTGAACACGAAGATGCCTTCCGACCAATCCACCAGGAATTCCGTCATTGCGTCGATGCCGGTTAGATGGTTCATCTTGGCGTGTGTCGGCTTGCCCATGCTGAAGGCAACCGTGCAAGATTTGTCTCTGTTTTCCACTGAGAGCAATCCTGTTTTCTTCGCTGTCGACAGAGACTGCAATAGACCGGCTGTGTCTATTGCGCCTAGACTTCCAATCATGGAATCGCGCATGGAGTCTGTATTCATGGCGCGTTCTTTGCTCGCAGGATCCTTCATTCGATCGGCATTGTAGCCGCCATAGAGGTATTGATCGTCGAGTAAAACTTCCAACTCTCTGGTTGAGATGAAACCCTGTCTTACAGCCAATAGACCTAGATAAGTCTTTTGCTGTTTACCCCAGCCTTCTTCCTGCTGCTGCTCCAGAAGGTCTTGCAACTCAGACTCGGTGAGGATGCCGGCTGCCACCATGTATCGCCCAAGGCGAAAGCGCTTGCGATTGTGATAGCAGTTCGAGAGAAATTGAACGCGCGCGAAAATTGGATAGATAAATCTCTGCGATTCCATCTCTTGAAGTATTCGAAGCGTCTCATCGGCAGGCAGTTGATTGCGGGCTTCGAGCGTGCGGACTACCGACTCAACTGAAGAGTAGTCGTCGATCAACTGGAGAACCCAATTCTGCGGGGCTGGTAAGGTGAAGTCGTTCTTCACCTCCCGACCTTCTTCTCGCACGACCGGTACGGAGTTATAGAGAATGTGCGTCGCCAACGTGCTCCCACCGCCACGCAATCTGCGGCGATCTATTCCGGAGACAGTGGCGCAGACGTAGTCCGCAAGAAGCGGGTGCCGTGCGAAGATGCCGAAAGGGCTGTCATAGACGTTGAGCGTGAGCGCGCCTGACGTGTCATCTTTCGAGAGCGTGATTGCTCCGTCTGCTTTTACGAACAGCAGTACTCCGGATGGCTTCAGAAGCCTTTTGGCATATTGGGCGAATTTGGCCAGTGCGTCGAGCGGCAATGAGAAGCCTGTTTGCATGAGGTCGATGATTAATCCATCCACCGTTTTTCCAGCCTCGACCAGCCTATCGAGTTGGGCAAATAGGTTTTCTCGATAAGAATAGGTCAGAAAAGTCTGAGCTGCACCAAAGTACCCTCGTTCGTCGAGGGTCAGGTCGCGTTCCGTTTCCAGCTTGCGTCCTTGTATATCGCTGTTGGTTTGACGCAATTTAGGAACCCTTCAAGAGATTCAAGATACTAATATTCCCATTTTATGTAATAGATCATTACTTTGAAACACCCTGAACTAATCATGATGTTCCGGAGGTTGCGCGGCTGGGGTGGCCGTCGGCGTCTCTGTCGCGGCTGGTGGTGCAGGGGGCGTTGCGCCAATCATTGTGCCGGAGAGGCTTTTGGAGAGCGAATCCGGCGGTGCGATGAAAATTCCCTTTATCATCAAGTCTTTCTTCACTCGGCCGACATCGAAAATCAGGTCGTACTTGTTATATGTCACCAGTCTGTATCTCGCGGCGCCGCTCGGTGGCTGCGACATTGGCACAAGTTTGTATGGTTCTGCATTCTTGCCTATCAGCTTCGTGTATTTCGGAATGCTCGCCAATGCGGGATCCGCAAGCCAAGCCTTGGCGAGGTCCATACGGTTGAGCCTCAGACACTGCACAAAATAACTCACGATCGAGAGTGGCATATCTTTGCCAGGACTTCCTCCCAGGACAAAATGTCCACCCTGAAATTTGAGCACAATCTGGTATGCCGAAGATTTGGGCTTGGGTAGACCGGATACGGCAGCCCCCTGAGGAGCTGATTGTGGGCTTACCGAGAGGATGAGATCATTGCCGGAAAAGCTGGCTTGCCCTGACAAATTCTGCAAGAAATGCGATGGGATCTGGGAGAACGGCTCAGTCGTCGCCATCCATGCGCCGTTGACCGGACGATAGCCTGAAAGGTAGACGACACCAGAGACCCGGTCGAGACCTGCTACGGCGAGAAGGCTGGGCCCTTCTACTCGAACGATTTTATCTACGACCTTGCGTCTGCCGACTTTCACCTGTTTCGTCGTTGTGGTAAATGATCTGACAATTTTGGCGGCAGTTATATTGACTGAGTCAGGAACTTCGACGATCGTCGCTTTTGCTCCGATAATTCCTTCCGCTGAACCGACCGCCGATTGAATAATCAAACTGTGATTGACCTGCGCACCTGGAAAGGTCCAGACTCTGGCGCCGCCCGCGTCGAGCACTCTTGCCTGCACGTCTTTGAGCGATCGATTATCGCGGATAACGCTTGCAGCGGGCGCACGGAGCGTCCTGCCATCTGAGAGAAAGACACGCAATGTCTCGAGGTACTCTCGCCATGTCGTGCCGTCCGGCGACATCTTGTATGAGTCGCCCTTCTGGTTGAGCGCAGTCGATGTGAGGCTGACAGGTGGTGTCACCGGCGAGGGGGCCGTCTCAGCCTGAGGCACTGGGACCTGATTGACTGCGACTAAATTTTCCGCCTGAGCGGTTAGCGGGACAAATGAGCTTGCCGCGAGCGCCGACGCCAATATCCCAACCGTCAGTTTTCTGGAAAATGCTGCCATCTCTGTTTCTTCGCCTGTTTTGGTGACTGAACTTAGAAAATCCGCCGTTGTCGACTTGCTGACACCAGCCGCTTCTGCAGCTCATTTTAGATGGTTTTACGCCTTTGGGACCTGAAACAACTTGAAAGATGGCCTGGATTGAAGCGATTTTCTGCATAGACCACCTAAAAGGTTTTTCAATCACATATCACTGCCGATTTAATTGTTCAGTGAACCGCATCCATCCGGTGGTCAGTGGTTGCTTCCAAAGTTGGATCACAATATCTCAAGAAGCCAGTTATCAAGGGCGTGTTGTTCCCATTTGAGGCTCGCACCACATGGGAATTCCACCATTGGCTTAGTGGCGTGGCAGGGCTAAATTAGAGTCAGGAAGGAGCCGATTTTCAGGACGCAGGGAAGCGCTGTTATATGAACTTTAGACCAACTGATTCCGCCCTTGGACCGGCCGGCGATGCCGGTGCCGGAGGTGCTTTGTCCGGAGCTCCAGGAAGCGAGCTCGGCGGTCAGAGTCTGAATTCGCAGTTCTCCGGTCTTGATGTGTCAAAGGCTCACCAATTCTTTCAGGCCTCAGGCGATGGTGGAGCGGCTGTTACCAAGGCTCTCTCTGGGTTTGACATATCCGGTTTGACCAGTGCACCGATGCCGGGAGTCGAAGCTAGCGCTCTCATGCCGATGGCGCCTGGTGCTGATGGCGGTCTCGTGGCTGGCGTGCTCACGGGTGCCAACGAACCTATCTCTCCGCTAATCCAAATGATTCTGAAGATGCCTGGTGCGATGGGGCTGGTTAACTCGTTGTTCGAGTTCTTAGCCAACTTCTTCCTCAATCCGATGTCATTCTTCGACATCTTCAATCCGACCAATTTTGCCAACCACGCTGCTGCAGCTTTCCAGATGGGAAGTGAGCACATACCGGTCAGTCTTACGATGTTGCCTGCCAATGCTCCGATATTTGGCAACTTGAGTGGGCTTGCCCAACCTATGTTCTCCTCCGATCTATTGTCTGCAAAACTCAATCTCTCATTGGGTCACTCTTCACCATATGGTGCCCTAGCCAAGAACTCGCTTGATCCATTCCAGAATGGGCTTCAGAACAACCTGAATGTTGGCGGTGAAGGCAGTCCCTACAGTGCCGCATTCGAAAATGCGCCAGGAGCAGCACCAGTCGGTCAGACTCCAAACGGCACGCTTTCCGGACCGAATTTGACAGATCCTGGCTCTGCCAACCATGTGGCAGGCAATACTCGACTGTTCTCCGATCGGGTCAGCAGTGGTGGCACATTCAATACCATCAACCTGGCTGCAAAATCGCCGGTGCCTACGAGCTCAGCCGCCAGCAGCATTCAAGGTTTAACTTCCGCGTCAGCTAATCAGGGCATCAACGGTGCCTCCGGAATGTTCCAGCAGCCCAATAGCTTCTTGAACAACGCGCGATTCGAGGGCGTGCCTAATTCCGCATATATGAAGGAAGGCTTCTCTCCCAACATTGGTCAAGATGTCGGTTACAGTATGACCTCACCTGCGGCGAACAATATGCCGATGGGTGAAGCCGCTGCTGCTCCGGTCAACTACGGACCGTCCGGATATGTCGGCAGTGAGCTTGGTGGCGCCAGTGGTGCCGGAAATAATATGATCGCCATGGAGCCTTCGTCGTTCAAACCGAGCCTGGGCGGAAGTGATAGTCAATTCAAGTCTGCATTCCCTGCCTCAGGTCAGCAATCTTCACAGCTTGGCGGGCAATCTGCTTCGTCTTCTACCGGATTGAAAGCTCAGCAGCTAAGCCTGGATGGGGCTAATGCCGATGCTCCGCAGATGGTATCAGATCCTTCTTCTTCAATCACCAGGACCGGTGCCGACGCGTCTAAGACCGCCGGTACAGCCTCGTCTCACAAGGCTGCTGAATCAGCATTACATAAGGCTTCCGGTCATAGCGCGAAACATGTTTCGCACCGCAGCGAAAGTGCGACCAGTCAACCGCAGCAAGTCGAACAAGTCGATGGTGTCACGGACGGCACTCAGCTGGCTGCATCCGACGGAGCTGTTTCCGATGGGGCTGCTGCGCAGTACACGATTCACAAGGGCGATAGTCTCTGGAACATAGCGAAGCAACATCTTGGAGACGGCTCCAAGTGGCAAGAGATTTATCAACTTAATCAAACTTCGATCGGTCAGAATCCTGATCTTATATATCCAGGTACGACGCTCAATCTTCCAGGTGGCGGCGCGGAGATTGCCTCCAATGGCTCCACTACGATCTCGAGCTACGTCGTGAAGCCTGGTGATAACCTCTGGGATATTTCGCACGAGTTGCTCGGTAAGGGCAGCAAGTGGGGCGATCTGTATCAAGCTAATCAGGACATCATCGGTGCCAATCCTCGATTGATTCATCCTGGTCAAGAACTGAGCATTCCTGGTGCTGCTGATCCGTCGGGCAGTGTGGCTAGTTCGACCGTCGATCCGTCGGCTGTTGATCCGAGCGCTGCTGCTCAACCGTCCACCGGCGGTATGACTGCTGCTCCGCAAGACATTCGCACTGATGGACTCAGTGGCTCCAACGTGTCTAGTTATGGAACTCAACCGGATTCGTACGGGGCAATGCCTCAGTATATACCTCAAGCTCAAGCTGTGCCGCAGGCGCCAATGCCACCAGTGCAGCCGGCTCAAGGACAGATGCAACAGGTTTCCTTCGTACCGGAAACTGGCTATGGTCCAGCTAATGCGCCAGCCGGCTTTAGTCCGACCCTCGGCGATGCAAGTAAGCCGCTCAAGGTAATGGCATCAAATCCGACACCAGTTGCGAATGCACCTGATGCTGCCATTGCAGCTGCTCCGCCAGCTGATCAGCTTGCTGCGAGCCAGGCGTCCGACGCTGCTGCTACAGCTGCTAATGCCTCCGCCAGTAAAAGCGTTGTGGCCGCGAGTGGATTCTCTTCGCATTTGAAGAGCCTGTTCGGTAAGAAATAGCTTTAGTGCGTTTGCTCGTCGCGAATGACTAATGAGTTGTGGAATTCAAAGGTAATATCGAGTCGCTACGACTATGTCGCGCCGCTAGGTAGCGGTGGTGTAGGAAGCGTAGTAAAGGCGAAGGACAAAGCGCTCGACAAATTTGTTGCAATCAAGGTCATCAAAGAAGAGTTATCGCCGGCTGAGATGAGGCGCTTTCAGCAAGAAGCTAAATTAGCCGGCAGACTCGAGCATCCCAACATAGTCTCAACTTTGGATTTTGGAGTCTCGGAAACCAATCGTCCCTACCTGGTGTTGGAATACTTAGCAGGAGAGAGTCTTAGCGCGATCGTGCGACGAAAGCCTCTGGAATTGCCTGAGGCCCTCTATATATTTACTGAGATCTGTCGTGGCATGAGTTATTCGCATCGTAAAGGAATTCTGCACCGCGACTTGAAGCCCAGTAACGTGATAGTGGGATTCGACGAAAATCTTGATTCGAAGAAGATCAAGATCGTCGATTTTGGATTGGCCAAACTCAAAGATGCGGATCAGCGCCTCACTTGTAGCGGTGCTTCCGTTGGGACACCGCTGTACAGCTCGCCCGAACAAAGCGAAGGACGTCGAGATGACATCGACGAACGTAGCGATATTTATTCGATGGGCTGTTTAATGTATAAATGTTTGACCGGTCGATCGCCTTTTCATGGCGAAAATGCGCTGGAAACACTGATGCTGCAGAAATCGGAAACAGCGCCGCCGCTGCGCGATGTGACTGGAACCGACTTTCCTGATGCGCTCGAGCGGACCATACAAAACTGCATCAAAGTTGATCCGAACGAGAGAATTCAATCGTTTTCTGCGCTCGAAAAAGATTTGGAGTCCATTTTTATAGACAGTGCGAATCTCTTCGAAACACCATCCGTTGTTAGAGTGGAACAACCCATGATGGACAACCCTCGTCCATCGGTATTGACGTTTGCAATCATTGCTTCGGTAGTCTTGGTTGGTAGCATTGTCTTGTTTCAGCAATGGATTGTCCAGCCCGCCAAAGTAGAGAAGCGGGATTTCTATTCGGAGAATGTTAACAACGCGGAGTGGACGAACCAATACTTAATAAAACATCTCTCAGATGGTTGGGTGACAATACATCGATTTCGCAATGACTCAAATTTGGACTTCGTGAGGCCTTACAAAAAGATTGATGTTTTTGACGCCAGCGAAAGCAGCTTGACTGGCGAGGAGCTAGCGGTTCTTTCCGATAGCGAGATTCACGATCTGAACCTCAACTCGTGTCGGATTTCCGATGCCGGAATAAAGCAATTGGCAAAGGTCAGAGGATTGCAACGCCTCGAGATCATGGGTCCCTTTACTTCAGATATATCAGATCTCGGGTTGCAACCACTGGCGGCCGCGCCAGGTCTACGCAAGCTTCGGTACGGAGGCAGAAAGCTGACCGAGCGTTCAATCGAGGTAATGAAGGGAAGCCAGCACCTGGACATGTTAGAGATTGGGCATCTGAACATTACCGAGAGAGGAATTGAATCGCTTCTGTCGGTACCTAAGTTGCAATCGGTTTGTTTTGAAAACTGTACGATCCAAGATAGCGCGTACGATGCGTTGAGACAGTCAAAAAAGATAGGTTTATGTGAGCTTGCCCAGAAGAACGTGTCGGCCCACGAAATAGAGCAACTCCTCAGTTTGCCCGTTTCGCACCTGAATTTAAAGTGCTGCACTTTGCTCCCCTCCGTTCTTATGAAGGTGAAAGGGGATAAACGATTTGGCTCTTTGGGTGTCATCAGCCCCGGTATTACCAGGGCGCAACGCGCCGAACTTGTCGAACATTTGCCGAAAAAGTGTCGTGTCGAAATCACTTCGGGAAATTCTAAAGCTTTTGAGCGGGATGAGGCGGACAAGAACCCATGATTACCGGCTATTTCGATGTGACTTTGTGCAAGATTATTTTCGAAGTGACTCGGCGTTAATCAGCTCAGCAGATTTCTCGACATCATATATGGTGGCGAGCCGTCCTGGCTTTGCTGTGGGAAAAACAGCTGTTATTCCATACTCAGACCAGTCGACTGTGGCGTCTGAAATCGCCGGCAGCATAATAAATGGTTTGCCGTATTTTCGGCACATGAATGCCAGTTCACCGGTGGCTTTGCCACTGATTGACTGGGTGTCAAGATGACCTTCGGCGCTCACGACGACGTCGGCGTTCTTAAGTCGTTCCTCCAGATCTATTAGTTCGGCGAGCCATTCGAAACCGGGAATTATTGGAGCGCCGAGCGCGCATGCCATTCCAAAGGCGGTACCACCGGCGGCACCAGCGCCCGGCTGGTGCCGCGCAGTCCGCCTTGTCGTCTTCTCAAGCCTGTCTGCGTAATGGCGCAACCCGTCTTCCAGGAGAAGGACATCCTCGACCGACGCGCCTTTCTGTGGTCCGAAAACATGTGCCGCGCCCTCCGGACCCAAAAGAGGATTTTTGACATCGGTTGCTACTTGAAGATTGGTGCTTGCGCACCTTTCGTCGAGCGCAGAAAGATCTATCGAGTCAATCTGTCCAAGCCAGGCTCCGCCGGATGGCAGGATTTGTCCTGCTTTGTTGTAGAACTTCGCTCCCAGGGCAGTGAGGACCCCCATGCCACCATCCGTAGAGGCGCTTCCACCAACGGTCACAACGATGTTTCCGTATCCGTGATCGAGGCATGCCTGTAAAACTTGACCTATCCCCAGCGTGTTCGCCTCGAGCGCCGCCAGCCGGTCTTGCAGTGCGGCAAGTCCGCACGCCGAAGCAAGCTCTACTATGGCTATTTGCGATAGTTTTCCGGGCGATTTCTCAGGCGCTCTCTTGGAGCCACGGTCCCGGTGAGAACCGATTGGTGACTTGTCGTTCTGTTCATTCATTTGCTCATCCGGGAGCTTCGCGGTTTTTGAGATTGGAGAGCTTCCAGGCTCAGGACCGCTCTCCGCCCGGTCTAAAACAAGCCATACTGCCTTTGTCGGTTGACCGACCGCGCCCGACACGTCAGTGAAATTGAGCGTGCCACCAAGCGCGGTGCGGAGGGCCTCAATGGTACCGTCACCTCCGTCTGCTATCGGAAGTAAATCGACTGGTGCATTAGGATTTCGCCGTCGAATGCCGGACGCGATAGCGTGCGCCAGCTGCGAGGCCGAAAGGCTTCCCTTATAAGCTGACGGTGCAATCAGGTATTTCACCAGCTCAGTGAATCGAATACCAGCTCTGTGTCTCGCCTTCGTGAGCGGACGCTTCCAGAGTCTCGCCTGCTCGCGGCTTTTCAATTTTGTCGACGCGAGTCTTGTGGCGGCCACCTTCGAAGTCGGTTGCGAACCACACCTCAAGCATCTCGCGGATCTTCTCTGTCGGTGTTGTCCGTCCGGCAAAACAGATAACATTGGAATCATTGTGCTGGCGTGAGAGTTTCGCTGTCTCAGCTTCGTGACAGAGCGCCGCTCTGATTCCACGCACCTTGTTGGCTACTATAGCGACGCCAATTCCCGACCCACAACAGAGCACTCCTCGAAGGCATTGACCTTTGGAAACTGCCTCTGCGACCTTGCGAGCGTAATCCGGGTAATCGCATGAATCTTTTGAGAAGGTTCCGAAGTCCTCGAAGTCGATGCCTTCGTCGGTAAGATATTTCTTGACCTCTTCCTTTGCCTCGAAACCAGCGTGATCGCTTCCGATTGCCACCTTTTGCGCCATTAGTCGTACCCCTTCCTCTATCGAATGACAGTTTATCGAATTTCGCTTCCAAGGGATCTGTTACTGAATTAGATGTTATAGACAGAATCTTGCACAACCAGAGAGGTCAATGTCCGTGCGATTCCGAATCCTCCTTGAGGGCAGACCGTTTTTTTCTTGTAGCGGCAAGGTTGAGCATCTCGACAAAAATCGAGAAAGCCATGGCAGCGTATATGTATCCTTTCGAGATGTGATTACCCAATCCGTCGCCAACAAGAACCACACCAATTAAGAGTAAGAAGCTTAGTGCCAACATCTTTACCGTTGGGTGCTTCAAGATGAACTCACTTACCGATCTGGCGAATACCATCATGATCAAAACTGACACGATAACGGCTGTAACCATTATCCAGAGCTGATCTACCATTCCAACGGCCGTTATCACTGAATCGAGAGAGAATACCAAATCCAGTATCATTATCTGAATCAAGGTACCGATGAATGAGGCGTGCTTACCATCAGCGTGCTCATCGTCACCGCCTTCTATTCGTTCGTGAATCTCACGAGTAGCTTTTGCGACCAGGAACGCACCACCGCCCAGAAGCAGAATATCTCTTCCGGAGAATGCGTGATTGAGTGCAGAAAACAGTGGCTGTTTCAAGCTCATCACCCAGGCTAGCGAAAAGAGTAACGCAATGCGAGACAGCATTGCCAGTCCAAGTCCGATTAGCCTGGCTTTTCCTCTCTCATGCTCGGGCAATCTCGATGACAATATGGATATGAAAATAATGTTGTCTATCCCAAGCACAATTTCCATTGCTGAGAGAGAGAGCAGAGCTGCAATTATCTCGGTATCGATTAGTAGAATTTCCATAACTCTTAATTGTGTGGATTGTGAACGAGGTTGTAGAAATAGATTAACAAAGACTGCTATTGTTCCATTCAATTTACTTGCGAGATCGATCAGACTGCAATTCAAGAAAACATAAGTATTTCAAGAAGTGGCAATGATTCTGAATAAGTTTAGCGGTATGACAATTGCATTCGATCAATCGGTGCCATGGTTGGACAGCGCGAAGAGAATTGTTGGGCACCACTTTCGGTGCGACCGATCACGGAAACTGTGCTTTCTGAATCGTGCCGAAGCCTTTTAATCGACGTCCAGAAAAGGGCTGGATTTCGGGTGCGCCTGTGCTTGATGACCGCGCTTGACGACCCTCCTCTCTCGGGTTTCAGAATGTGGTTCGATGTCGAACCACACTTCGCGACTAGTGCACAAGGTCAGCCCGCGGGCTATAACGGACGATTAGCAATTGACCTTGAAATGCGCAAATTGGGTGCAAAACACTACTTGTACGAGGCCAACATCTGACAGCGCAGGTCATTAATGTCTTGTGGAGTTTCGAATTTTTTGTCTGTTTCTCTTACATCTTTCATTCGATCGGCTCTGAAGATGAATATTTCGTCTCGCTCGTGACAGTATGCGACGACGAGCCACATGCCTTCTTCTTGGAGCAGTACAAGTGGATCGAGGGTGACTGGATCGACAGTTTCTCTTTCAATGCAGTAGTAATTTACTTTGGCGGTTTTATGTTTAACCAGTGCCTTTTCCAGGACCGGAAGCTTGTCTTCGACTGTGTACATCGGGTAGGCGAACGTCTGATCCGCAAGGAATTTCTCGAACTTTCTGATCATCGATTTGTCGTTGATGCAGACCTCTTCTTCGTCCTCTACATAGAATGGCGGCGTATTTGCTTGCTTTTTTCTTGAGGCATTCTTGGACATCGAATCGTTGTTGCGGATGACTCTATAGTCATCGTCTGAATCAATCATCTCTCTGTCGCAGCTGAGACCTTCAATGGAAAGCTGTTTAGGAGGTGGGTTGTTGAAAAATTCGTCTATCAGCATCTCTTCGAGATCCGATTCCAGGCAAGCGAGTTCGAGCTCTTCCAGTTCGCCTTCGTCGAGCTCTCCGCAGCCGAGAACTGAGTCGACAATGGCGTCAGCGAGTTCATTCGACATCGCTTCCATTTGCGGACTGATAATTGAAGACAGCTTATTGATCACCTCTCTGATAAGCTCATCTTTCTCTTGAGAGTGAATCGTCACTCCCGCAACCAGCTTGTCGAACAATCTAGCCCCTGTAAGAAGCAAAAAGCCTTCTTCTTGAGTCAGCTCGAGTTTGAATTCATCTTGCATAAGCTTACCTGCGTCTATAAGTTCGTACGGAGCGCGACGGATACACGCTCTTTGTGCCACGGCAAGCCGACTGTAAGGAGTCTAACTGCCTTTTTGCGAAACTGTAGAACTGATTAGCTAGTCCCTAAATAGTGCCTCTAGAACTAGCCTAGCACTGCTTTCAGGTTTCGGGTAGCGTTTCGGCATATTTTCGGAAATTACATTCTTTCCGGAGCCGACACACCGATGATTTTGAGCACGTTGGCGAGTACCTGCCTGGTAGCCATTATCAGTCCCAATCTGGCTTTCGTTACCGATAAATCGGCAGTTATGACGCGCGATTCCTCGTAGGTCTTCATCAAATCCTTAGCGACTTCATATCCGAAACTTGCCAGTCTGCCTGGCTGCCAGCTTGTCGCAGCTTCGCGCACTTCCTGAGGGAGCGCCTCCAAGCGCATGACCAGGCTTTTTTGATAGCCGAATTTTGCTTCATCTTCTTCGAATCCGGCAAGGAAAAGATTTGCTCTGTGGGCGTACTCATTTTCCCACTCTGTCAGCATTTGCTCTGTCACTACTGGATCTTTCAGCTCGCCACTTTCGAGGTCTTTTACCGGCTCCAGCGCCCTTCTCAAAATCGAGCAGCAACGGGCATGAGCATATTGCAGGTAAAAGGCGGGATTGTCCTTGCTTTGCTTCTTCGCGAGCTCGAGGTCGAAGTTTATCGGATTGTTGGGGTTCGATTCAGCCAGATAATATCTGACGGCATCGACGCCGACCTCATCCATGACCTCATCAAGCATCACGACGGTGCCTCGGCGTTTGGACATACGTACGGCCTTTCCATCCCGATTGAGATTGACGATCTGGGTGAGCACGACCTCGAGTTTCTTTGGATCGAATCCCAAAGCTGTTACGATGGCCTTCAATCCTGGCACCTGACCGTGATGATCAGCTCCCCAGATGTTGACCATGAGGTCGTAGCCCCTGTTGAATTTATCGAGGTGGTAGGCGGCATCGTTGGCGAGGTAGGTGTAGTCACCGCTGCTCTTGCGCAGAACGCGGTCGCGTTCGTCGCCGAGCTCCTTTGACTTTAACCAGAGCGCTCCGTCGGCTTCGTAGGAGTGGTTGTTTGACGCTAAAACCGCCATGGCCTGGTCCACTTTATGAGCTTTGTGCAGTGATTCCTCGGAGAACCAGCGCTCGAATTTGACCCCAAGCTTCTCCAAAAGATCTTCTTGCGCTTTCTGAATTACGCACTTTGTTTCATTGCCGACTGCCAGGATCGCTTCATCGCCTGATAGAGCGAGGTATTTATCACCGTTTCTCTCAATCACAATGTCGATGTATTCGCTGAGCGACTCCTCTGGGTATCCGCCTTCCGGATAGTCGACGGATTGACCGAGCTTGCGCTGATACGCTGCCAATGCGCATTCCCCCAGCGCTGCGATTTGAGCACCGGCATCGTTGACGTAAAACTCCTGCTCTACTTTGTAGCCTGCAAATGCGAATAGATTGGCGAGGCAGCTTCCGAAAACCGCATTGCGTCCGTGTCCGATATGTAAGGAGCCGGTCGGATTAGCAGAGACATATTCGATCAAAACACGTTTGTTCTCGCCTACTAACTCGCGACCGTAATTGGATTTTTGGGCATGGACCTCATGTATTACATCGGCTAGCCAGCTTTTCCCCAATCGAAAGTTGATAAATCCTGGGTTGGCTACTTCAAAATTGGAGATGCAGCCGTTCTGCGCTTCAGGCAAGGTCTTGATATACTCGGCCAAAGTGTTTGCAATAGCGACCGGTGAAGACTTCGCATGGCGCGCCAGTTTCAACGCGACGCCACAGGCGAGATCTCCGTGCTCTGGAAGTTTAGGACGTTCGATAATAATTGGTTCTGGACATTCGGACAGTCCGCCCATTTTGCCGTCCCGACTGGCCTGAACGAAGGCCTTCTCCACGATGTTTTTGAGTCGCTCTTTGATCATTGTCTGTTTCCACTTAGATAGAACCATTTGGGTTCTCTTACTTAAACTGTCGGGCAGGGCACATGGCCCCGCCCTTCGAACGGTTGAAGATATTTTTTCCTACACTTTTACTTTGCTGAGCTCTGCAATTATCGACTCACCGAATTCATTGGCTGCGTCAGGACCATTTGCAGTTATGAATTTGCCGTCCTGAACTACGGGCTTATCTACAAAAGTGGCCTTGCCTTTCTCTAGAGCTTCGAGCGATTCAGGGCATGCCCAAACTGTAGCCTTCTTTCCGGAAAGTAGACCGGCATTGGCTAGGACGGCGCCGGACAAGCAGATTGCGCCTACGACTTTGCCATCTTTGCTCAATTTCTCGAGCAATTCGTGTAAGCCCTTCTCGTTCCACAAAAATTCAGGCGAGCCCATGCCGCCGACGACGATGAGTGCGTCCAGCTCTTCGCTTTTGAGGTTGGCGATTTCCTTTTCTACTTGTGCTTTTCCGCCAAGCATTCCTGTCGCTTCTCCTAAGTTGGTGGAGGCGATGACCGTCGTGGCGCCGGCCTGTTCGAGCAATTCTTTCGGCACAAATAGCTCTTCGTCCCGAAACGCTGATGGTGCAATTACCAGCGCTACTTTTGCGCCCTTTAGATTAGCCATGCGTACCTCCTTGAATTAGACAGCAACGCGGCACCGAGCCGCAACAGGCGGACTGCTTTTCCGGATTAATCATAATACATCGGACTGAGGATATTGATGATTACAACTGTCTTTCGGGCGCTGCCATCACAAAAGTTTTCAGCCCGGAAACATTAACTCCATAAACGAGATTGGAACCGAATACCCGTGCCTGCGTCCGGTAGTCATGCATTTTGTAAGGAAACTATTGAGAATGGTCTTAATCGTGAGGTATGGAATCGCAGTTTTTGGAATCACATTTTTTATGTTGCAACAGGCGCCGGGGCAGGCTTATGAAAGCTCAACCGGCACGACAGAAACAAAATCGCAGGTAACACGGCAGAATTACACGGAGCGGCGCCGATTCGTTTCGTGCACCCTTGGTGTTCCCTGTGCTGGGACCGCGGTGCGAACACCGCCGGGTAGAACGCGGTCCTTTCGCTACGCTCGAACGCCTGTCGTAGAGAGCAGCGAGGGCTTGGTTTATGACGGTAAAGAGGGCTACATCCCTTATGGAAACCTCGGCATTGGTCATTCTCCTCAGCTTTTCATCAAGCTCGGTCCTAACGGTGGCATCATGGATTCAGTAGAAAACGCCGCAAGTCTTGGGAAGAACTTAGCTGTTGAATACAATTCGTCTGGCGGATAGGGGTGACACCCATCATTGTGGACTTATTCGTCAATTGGACCGTCGGGCTCCGAGATTTGCTTCCGTTCTATTTGGGCTGTTGACTGGAACTGTTGGGTTGAACCGCGGATCGGTAGCGGCTTTTGACTTCACTGGCGTCGCTGTTTCGCCATTATCGGATGTGTTGTTCGCTAATCGATCTGGAAACGAACTTTAGGAGACAATTATCTTGCGAACAGGGTGAAGACCCCGAAAAGGGCGATAAGCAAAATCGCGAGCAACGCCGCCAGCCACTTGTCTGGAATAAACTTCCTCTCGCGGGTACTGAGCTGTTCCAGATTGTCATCAAGGCAGACTGCGAGCTCTGCGTGCAATTCTCCGGCATCCTGAGGTCTTTTTTCCGGGCTCTTGGCCAGTGTCTTCATGATCACTTGCTCGACTCCTGCCCGTATGTCCAGATTCGGATCGAAGTCCTTGAATCGGCGGGGAACGCTCCGAACGTGCTGTTCCATCACTCCAAAAGCTGTTCGTCCTTCAAAAACTTTTCGACCGCTCAATGTTTCATACATGACGCAACCGAGCGCATAAAGGTCGCTTCGGCGGTCAACTGGCTCGCCCAGCGCCTGCTCCGGACTCATGTATTGAACAGTACCAAATGCGGTGCCCGTCTGAGTTAAATCGAGATGCCCTTCCACTATGATTTTGGCCATTCCAAAGTCTAGAAGTTTAACTCGAGAGCGACTCTCCACCAGAAAAATATTGGCGGGTTTGATATCTCGGTGAATGATTCCCTGGTCGTGTGCGGCCTTGAGCGCGCTGCAGCAATCGATAAACAACGGAAGAGCTTCATGAACAGGAAGCTTTCCTCTTCTCCTCAGCGTCGAACTCAGGCTCTCACCATCAAGATACTCCATTACTATGTATGGTTGACCTGTGTTCAATCGATTGTAATCGAACACCCGACAAATGTTGTCGTGATCCAGACCAGCGCCGGATCTGGCTTCTCTCTCGAAACGAATCACACTCTCTCTATCGAATAGCAGGTGTGAATGTAGGACCTTCACCGCGACGAATCCAGGAAGAAGGATTTACCAAAATGCGAGCATTCGAGCCTGATGTGGTGCTGCTGGATCTTCATCTGCCGGATTCGCTTGGACCGAAGTCTTTGTCAAACGCCTTTACTCAGGCTGCGCTGTCGAAAGTAATCGTATTCAGCGGTGACAACAGAACCGCAATTCGCGATCTTATTCTCAAAAGTGGTGTGCATGGATTTCTCCTCAAATCCGAACCGCTGGAAGTTGTCGTAAAAAGCATCCGTTCTGTAATGACGGACTCCGAGCAGATTGTTTCCGCCAGTCTATTGGACAAAAATGACGGAAAGCTTACACGAGCTGAAGAGCACTTGCTGACGCTTATAGCGCGTGGCATGAAGTACAAAGACATCGGCAAGGAAAGATTTACCGCACCAGAAACGGTGCGCAAGCAGGTGGAGCAGATCCTGGACAAACTATCACTCGAGAGTCGGGAAGAGCTTATCGCGTGGGCCGTCGAAAATGGCTACGGTAACTTGGAAGCGGAAAGGTAAGGTTCGTGGCTGCGTTTTGTATCGGTGAAATTCTCGAAAAACTGGGTTTTTCCGGAAGTCTGTCGCGAAGTGGTGTTGCTACCTCCGACTTGATGAAATCATTGAAACAGCTGTTCGAATTACTAGCCAAAGAGTTTAACGCCGGTATCGCTCATGAACCACTTATGATTACTGTGCAGGGCAAGGAGGAGTTTGAAGCTAGTATTGCAGGTGGTGCAGAGCTTAAGTCCAGAAGCGAACGATTGTTAGTCTCTACTTACTTTTGGTCTCTGTCTGTGCGGGCGAGTCGCGGTCAGATAGAGTTCTTCATGCTTCCGGCGATCGAGCTTCCGAACCTCGAGCAGGCAGAGCTACCTTCGCGGTCGAAGCTCCGATTACGCTATAACTCGGATCAGAAAAACTGGTGCATGGACGAAGTGCCGATTAACGAAAGCGAAATGAATACGCTTGCGAGGAGTTTGCTCAAAGACTTGATTGTCCGATCGCAAGGCGATTATGATCTACTTCCAGAATCGACACGACTGTTACATGGCGGTTTGAGCTTGACACGCTCGGTCCGATCGCTAGTGGCAGAGCGCCATGCCCTTGTTCAGAAAATCGTGAATCAGCAAGAAGCGATTTTGAGTCAGGTGGCCCGTGATTTGCACGATGCTGTTCTTGGAAATATCATGCTGCTAGAGCGCTCTCTAGCCTCTGGGCAAGGCCTGTCTCGAGATGAGATTTTGAGGCTGTTAACGGAGATTTCGGGCAACCTTCGTGGTGTATGTCACGATATCTATCCCCGCGATCTGAAGGATTTGGGTCTTCCGATTCTGATGGAGGAGATCTGCTCGACTTTCTCGAGCAAGACTGGAATTGCCGCTTCTTTCGAGTGTGTAGGTGAGTTTCCTGAACTGACGGATGAGGTGCTGTTGCATCTGTATCGGATCGGACAAGAATGTTTCAATAACATCGGAAAGCATGCTTCGGCTACATTTGCTACCGCGAGGTTTCTTGTGCGCCATGGCGTTCTTTTCATGGAAATAACCGATAACGGACGTGGATTCGACATTGCCGCCATTGAGAGAAGCGGTGGAACAAGCATCATTCGAGAACGCTCGGAGCTTGTCAATTTCATTTATCCATGCAAGATCAGTTTCAAATCATCTCCCCATGGCACCACTGTCACAGTAGAAGTTGTGTTTTCTGTAGAATCTTAATTCGAGAAATCTGTTACGAAATCCATCGAATATAGACCAATCTAATATGGCGTTTGGCCTGCGTTGCTAAACTCTGACCGGCGGCGTCTGCGGGGCGTCGGAAATGTTTATCCTGCCGGCAGGACCTTGATTCATGAGCAGAAAGTGCGTTCGGAACATAAGGGTTTACGCCAGAAAATGGTCGGCGGTTATCCTGTGTTCATTAATTGCGCAGGCTTCACAGTCTGCACATGCGGCTGCTGACAACCGAGCCGCAATTAAGGAGCTCCGCTCCATCCTGCAGTCAGATCGCCGGGCCGCTCGACAGAACGTTCGTCGCGACTTTTCAAATCAAAATGCGGACACCGCTCTTAGTGCCAATCGCGTAGTGCCAATTGCCGTTAGCCTGCACGCCTCTGCGCGTGAGCGCAGGCACGAGCATCCCAATAATGCTCGGTCTATGCAACTCGTAGACGGAGAGAAAATTGAATTGGTACGCGGAATCGATCTCGATCTGACCTCAACCGATTCAAGCATTACTCTTGGTGAAAAACTGTTTGGTGCTGTTCAATCAATCGAGATCAAGGTTGGTGATACGAGCAAAACCGTTGCAGCCGGAAGTGATGTAACGTCCGCGGAATATGTTGCTGCGAAACAAATTCTTTCATCGGGTACCCAGGAAATAGTCATCGCTCGAGATGGCGGCGCCATCGGCGGCTCCGTTAACCTTGAGGGACTGAGCGATGGCAAGCACACTATGAAAGCCGATGATCTTGTCGTCCCGGCTGCCGTCACCGCATATGGTTCTCTCACGCGCGGGTCGGACTTCCAACTGCGTGGAGATCTGACTAACTTCGGCACGGTAAATATCACATCGAACAATAGTCGTTCCACTGTCCGGTTCGCTGCCAGAGACATTCTAAATGCAGACGGCTCTGTAATTTTATCCGAAACGAATCTGGAACTTCAGACCAGAGGAACTCTGACGAACCATGGCACAATCGCTGTTAATGGTAATCTGACTCTCGCGGCTGGGGAGAAGATATCCAATACAGGAAGCTTAACTGCCTCCAGCGCTTTGAACATAGATTCGCCCGTTGTTAGCAACTCTGGGCACATCGCCTCCACCCTCGGGAATGTGACTATCGACAATTCGCAGCTCACGTCATTATCCATCGATAATACCGATGGTTCGATTACGGCTGACAACGCGATTAATATTAGAAACAGGCACTATAATGCGCCATTCGATACCAGGTTGGCTGGCGGTGATCTGTTTTCCAAACAAGTGAACTTATTCACGGGAAATGGCGTGACCGATGTTAAAGTCAGAGAGTTGACAGGTCAGGTCAACTCTCGGGGAACCGGAGTCCATGTCAGTGCCCAGACCGATGAGCTGATTATCGGAAATCAAAAACTTGACGGCGATCCGACCTATTTCAACCTCGGCAAGATTCTAATAACTGGTGACATCGTAGTCGGAGAGCGACTTGCGATACTGTCTAACGGCAACATCACAAGTACGGCAGGTCTGACCAGAATTGTGGCACGGTCAGCCGGGGGCGTAGGGCAGGAGATCACAATTGTCTCGGGTGTCGACATGACGACATCGGCGGGTGCCGTAGGAACGGGAGATGTCCCTTCTGGTTCTCCCCTTGCGCTCGGAGAGACAGTTCGAGTGATTGGCAATAGCCCCACGGGCGGTACTATCGATTTCGAAGCAAGCCCTGGTCTTCAGATATTGACCAACGGCACGGGCTCCAATCATGCTGGTGCGCATGTCAATTTGTTGGCTTTCCGGACCTGTCCTTGAGTAAGCCCAGTTGGTGACGCTGCCGGCGGCAGAGTGCTTCTTCCTAAAGACTCGATAATAAACACCGCGGCCAGCGGCTCGGCGGCTAACGGCAATATAACCGTGACCGGCAACATCATCCAGCTCGGCAGTCTAGTTGCCGATGCTGGTACCGGAACATCTGGTGGCGCCATTACGATAACCACAGGCATCAATCCGAACGTAATTGACGGTACTGGCGGCGGAGTTCAATTCGATTCTACCGGTTCCATAATCAATAGTGGTTCGTTCGGGGCGCAGGGCAACATCCCATCCGGCTCTGGAGGGGTGCTGGCTATCGGTCAGGGCTCTCAGATGATTCGCGCGTTGGGCGACATTACTTTGATTAATCGCAACGAGATTAATGTAAATCTCGGCACCGGACAATCGAACACGATGACCACGCGTGGTGGCGATATCGGCATGCACAATTATGGATTATTCTTGTATCTCGTGGCGAAAGCCGTCACTACAGGCGGTGGCGATCTCGCTGTCTCCGCCAACGGAATTGTCAGCATCAGCGTTACTGACGAAATTTCTACTAAACCAACGAGCGGCTCTGGAGGGTCTGTCTCTATCATCTGTAACGGAACCAAGGATGCTCAAATCAATGCTGCTGGCTTGATCCTCGATACTCGTGCCTCAGGCGTAGGTGACGGTGGAGATGTGACAATCGAAATGCCGGCGAATCTTACGTTGGAGAACGACCCAATCGATTTAGGTACCGGCACGATCACCACAACTGGTGCCGGTGGTTCTTCCGATGGTGATGTCTCGGTTGTCGGGGCGACATCAACTTTGACCGTTGGAACGATCCAAGCCGGGCACGGCAACGTACAAATTTCCACTCAGGCGAGCGGCGCAGTCGCACTGCAGGGCAACATCACCGCGGGTGCGCTGAACATAACTTCGGGCTCGCCAGGGATCTCGAGCGCTTCGAGCAATCTGATCCTGACTGTCGATGATATAGCTTTCAACAGTTCGTTCTCATCGCAATTGGCAAACAGCGTTATCGCTATTCGCCCACTGACGAGCAGCCGACCAGTTGCCATCGGTAATGTTGCAGGGGGTTTGAACCTGAGCATATCCGAACTCGCTAGTTTTAACACCGGTACTCTGGTGCTTGGCTCGCTCTCTGGCTCGGGCGGTATCTCGGCATCCGGCAACATCGCACTGGCAGGCAATCTGGATCTCACTAGTGCTGGTGCTGTTTCGACAACTTCGGCAACAGTCGATATCGCCACGTATGATTTTTCAATTTACTCCTCCAATACAGTCAATCTGGGAACGATACAAGGTGATACTGGCTCGACGTCGATTGTCTCCACTGGTGCAGTCAACATAAATTCCAATCTGACTCTGTCCGGAGCCGGATCGGCACTGCTAGTAGACGCCGGGGGATTAGTTTCCAGCCCTGCCGATTTGTCAGCATCTACGATCTCGCTCAAGGCTTTGTCCGGATTTAACGTGGCTGGTGACATAAATGCCTTGGGTGCGTTGACTCTCACGTCCGGCATCAATCTCACAAATAGCCAATTCGCGGGATCGTTGACTGCAGCAACCATGAATCTTATCACTGTCTCAGGCGCCTCGATTGGAACTGCTTCGGCAACTCCATTCACCGTCGGCGGCATCGCGAAGGTCTCAATAGAATCGTCCGGGGCGGCGCATGTAAAGCGGACTGGGTCAAGCGCCGTCGAGCTGCTGCAATCGAATTCTGCAAGTGACTTCGAGTTTGCCACCGATGGAAGTCTCCTCATCTCAGGAAATGTCGTCACCACAGATGGTTCTATTTTGATGTCAAATGGATCTGGCGAACTGCGAGTAGCCGCCGACGTTGACATCACTGCCGATGGCTCCGACCCGAACATCGGGTTGATCAACACTGGAAGTGAGAAGAATGTCGATTCGATTGCCATCGGACATGGTGCCAAGATAGAAGCTTTCGCGACGAGCGGCGGATTCGGCAACGTCCTTATTCAACTGGGGGCTCCTCAAACGCTACAGCCATCATGGAAGCCTCCGCGCAATGTCCGCTATAACGTCGTCGGCTCTGGTCAGATCCTATTCGGCGGTCCTGGTAATAAGATTTTTGTCACAGCGTCAAAGCGTGATGGTATCAATACGTTCAACGCCAAGGATGCGAACATATTGATTTCGAATGCGCTGCACAAAAAGAGCATCTCCTTTGAAGGCGCAGTTACCCTCACCGCCGATCCACCTGTGACAGGTAGTTTGACAAACTCATCGGTGGTCGAAACTAGTCAGGGATCAGTCGAATCAAGTGCACCGCCTGCGATGTCACATCAATCGACTGCGCCTCTCGAGAGCTTCTCGATTCTCAACATGAAAACGCCAGATTACAACTGGCTCGGTCTTAATAGAGGGGTTCCTTCAGTATCAGATTCCGTCAACATCTTAGATGACTCCGTGGTTCGATTGCCGAGTGCATTCGAGCTCGAGGTAGATGTTATTGGTGACATCGGGCAGCCGTCGTCCACATTGCAATTCTCTGACAGCGATTTGCTCGAGATTACCCACGGACAAAAATTACTTGCTGCGACAAGAGATACGGTCATGTCAACTGCCCACGGTGTGGTGAGAGTTTCATCCGGAGCGCTCGTCTTGATTGTTGCCAATGATAAGTCGCTATCTGTTTTTGATCTACACGATCGGCATAAAGATAGTGTAGTCGTCGAGCACCCGGGTAAGTCAGTTAGCCTGGCGCCTGGTCGCCACATCCACTTATCCGCTCATGACCCGGTCGATTTCGCACAGGTCAACCCGGTTGAGTCGGTTCTTCATCGTAACGTAGTCAAAAGTAGTCTCAGCTCCGGCGGATGTGTTTTCTTAAGTGAATTCTCGATGCCGTCGCTGATATCAACGGTCCATCCGCTAAATGAAGTAATGCAGAGGCGAACGAAACGATCTGCAAAACTCGCTAACGATTTGGTGAAGACCTCGGCTATCCTACTCCACCTCTCGTCTTCTGAAGGCTTTAGGTATCACGTCAAGCCTCGTTCTGTGGCAATGAGACGTAGATAAAATTTGGCGAACGGAATAACGTAGCGCGCTTTGCCGCTGTTAGAAAGGGGCTTGGCGAATGGGCGTGTTTCGAGCTAGTTGTAGAAGAACTAACACGTCAAAGGATCGTTGACGATCGAGAGCCTTTTAGAACCAGTGTATTTCGATATCGAATTGGACTTCGCGCGGTGGTTGACGAACAGGCTCCATTTGTTCACTGAGTTTTTTGGAACATCGGAATTTACTTGATGCAAAAACTCCCATTCTGGCAAGTTTGCACTTGACACAAGTTGCCTTCTCTCGCAATTTAGCCGCAGATCAATATTGCAGGGTCTCTTTCAGCGATTTCGACCACACGTCTTGGGTTTGATCGCTGTTCGAATACACGTCGACTTTTGTGCGTTTGGAAAAAGATTCAACTGCTTCTTTGGATATGTTTGGACAAAACAGAAGGGAGAGATGTTGTAGGCTCTTGCTGCTTTCCAGTCGAAATAGATCCTTTTCGGAAACGTCAGTGCCGGACAAGTCCAACATTTTTAACTGGGGCAAATCGCTTAATCCGTCGATGATCTGCGCCGAAATGTGACTCATGGAAAGCTCTATTGCGTTCAGCGAGGGCAGCTCCTTAAGCTGCTGAAGCCCTTCTCTATCGATTCCAGGACAATCTTGAAGTTTCAGGTTCTGGAGGTGGGTACATTTAGCGAGTGCTTTAAATGTTTCTTTGTCGACCAACATATTTGTGAGGTAGAGCTCCTCTAACTCCGGGATATCTGCGAGCAATCCTAGCGTAGCCGGAGCGATCCTTCGCTTTGTCGCCAGGTGTACTTTCCGGAGATCCGTCAGCTTAGAGATTCCCTTCACCAAAGAATCGCTGACCTCGGATCCGGTGTCGACCGAAATGTCTTTGATCTTCTTTTTCTGAATGTACTTAAGCCCCTGTGCTGTGATTTTGCAATCCATGAAGTGAACGCTTTCAATCGGGTTAGGATAACTCCTGAGCTCCTTTAAATCGCGATCGACGCCCGAGGTCACGTCGAGTCGACTGTTGTCTAGTGAAATGATGCCATCGTCGCGTCGTCTTGCATCGCTCACTGCAGACTTGTCCGAAAGGTTATCTGGGGAAATGAGGTACCATGCAAGCGATGAAACGAGTATGCACAAGCAACCGAGAATCACAATTACAAGCGGGCTCAAACGTCGCAAGGTCGCCTGGTTTGGAACCGCGTGCATCTGTGCTGATTGTTGATCCCACCTCTTCAGAGCTGGTATCTCCTGCAGTGCGGCGCGAAACTCTTTGACATTGCTGTAACGTTGATCTGGATCTTTTTTGAGGCACTTGTGTATTATCTCGTCGAGGTAGGCGATTGTGTCGCTACTAGGATAGAGGTCGAATAGCGACGGTATCTCCTCGTGAGCGTGCATCGAGATTGTTTCGAGAGGACTGTCCGCCAGATAAGGGAGTCTGCCTGTTAAACATTCGAAGAAAACGCAGCCGAGAGAGTATATGTCGCTTCTGTGGTCGAACTCTCTGCCTATAGCTTGATCGGGACTCATGTAAGCTGGTGTGCCGACGAGAGCGGTGCCATCGATCTGAGTCGTGTTTTCGAAATGGGCTTGCATTTTTGCCACGCCGAAGTCGATAAGGCTGGCATGAAGTTGTCCATCGTCTTGCGACACCATGATATTACTCGGCTTTATATCGCGGTGCAGAATGGCGGCATCGTGCGCATACTCCAGAGCTTCTGCGATATTCGTGAAGATAGTCACACATCTCTTCAGATCGAGCGTATCGTTAACCTTGAGATATGCCTCGAGCGTGGATCCCTTCACGTAATCCATCACCATATATGGTGTTCCACCCGAGGTGCATCCAAAGTCGAGAATACGAATGATGTTGGAATGAGTTAGCTTGCTCGTCGTTTTGGCCTCGTTTTGGAACGACAGAAGCGCTTCTCGATCGCATTTTCGTAAAACCTTCACTGCGACCCGCTTACCGAGCAGCCGATCGCGACTAAGATAAACAGCACCACTCTCACCTCGACCCAGAATGGAGATAGGTTTATATCGATCGAATGGGAATTTTTCCTCCTCGATCACTAGCTCAGGCTCATTTTCTAGCTCGTCAAAACCAACGAACGCCGGCTGTTTGAAATCGTCCTGTCTCGATTCGATTGGTTCTGGTCGCGAGCAGCTGCATGCGTCGTCCTTGAAAATCCATTGGGTGAGTGATCCAGATTTTCCCTGCGTGATTGACTTCCCGCATGCTGCACATCGCAACTTCTCGATCGCTGGAGTATTGTCGTTCATGAAGTCTACCGGGGCGCACCGGCAGAAACTAATCCACTGGGTTATCGAGCCAGCTGATTGCTCGTTCTTGGGCTTCAGGCAAATGGGACAACTATCCGGCGGCATTAAATTGAAATCGCAGAGGAGATATCTATTGTTCCACATACCTCGCTTGCGACGAACGTTGTGTCAAGAGCGGAACTCGCCGTCTGGCTCGGCCTGTCCCTTGGCGAAGCCTCCACTACTTACTGATATTCAATTTTTCAGTGCTCTTGAAGTGAGCGGGCGGAAGCTTATCTTTTATCGATTCAAGGTCCTGTATGGCTTTCTTGGCCAGATCTGTTTGTCCTGTTCGCTCATACAGAGACGAAAGTAAGAGATCCTCGGCTCTGGAAGATTCTTTCGGAAGAATGCTCTCTGATTTTGGTAAGAAACCAGTACGCATATTTTTGTCCGATTGAAAAAAAACTCTCGGACAAGCTGGAGAATCGCTCCGCAGGCGGACAAAAGCGATCTGAGCTGTTGTCCCGATTCTGGCTCGATTTTGTGTCAGACGGATCCGGAGGCAGATAGTTTTGTTCTTGCGCCATATGAAAGCCCTCGCAGCGGAAGTCTCAGACGTCGGCAAAAAAAACAGTTAGTTGACGCTGTGACGAAGTCACCGTGGTGAAACGCAGACCAGCTCGAAGCGTCTTCATGGAGAGTTGTGCAGATCCGATGCCTTATCGAGGCTCCTGACCCTGCGTGAAAACATTCTGGACGTCGTTCCAGATACGTCGCCAACGCACCTGTTGGACGTTGTTGTCCACGCCGGTACCTTGTTGTCGTCGCTTAACCAACTCCGTCTGAATCTGACCATCGAAGGCTTTTTTCTGATTCTCATCGAGCACTTGCTGTTTTTTCAAGAGAACCTGTGTCGCCTTAAGCTTGAGCTTACTTTTCTTTGCTTCGATCTGCTGCTGAACAAGCATGATCTCGGTAGCATCCGGCTTGCTGCTCGACAGGAGGCGCTTGAACTTTTGCTGGAGATTTTGAATCTCAGGCTGCGTCTGCTGGTATTCCTGGAACCATTCTTGATCACATTGCTGGATCTTGACCGTCTGTTCCTGGTTGAGGTTGAGCTTGCTGTAGTCAATATTGCAGTGCCCACAACCGTCGTCGGCTCTAGCCCCGCCCGGATAAGCGCTGAATATGAACACGGCAAGCGTAGCGATTTTTACATGTCTGTCATTCATAAACCACTGCCTCAGCCGAATCTGTCGGTTCTTGGAAAGAAGATTCTATCAGGTACTGCTCTGGAGAAACGGTTGGAAATTGAAAGTCGTCAGGAAGCGATAGCCACAAAGCCAGAGAACCTAACAAACCAACTACAGCAGCCGCTGCTCCAACCATAACTGCGAATCGAGGTCGTACTTTCTTCTTACTCTTACTTTGGCGCGGTGTAAAGGGGACCACCTGCATTTTTACTTTGATTCCCGGCCAGAGATTGAGATTCTCGGGAATTTGCGGCTTGTAATGCTCTTTAAGCAAGTCGCCTACAGCGGTTACCTTTTCATAGCTCTGACGGCAGGGCACGCACTCAATCAGATGCGAAGTGATGAAACGATGGCGTGTGCTGTCCACTTCCTGATCGGCATAAGCGGATAGATCGTCTCGTACACCATCGCAGTCCGTGTCGAGCTTATTCTTTATAGCGGACCAAATATCTATTTCGATTCCGTCGGGTAGCGAGAGACCTTTCGACAGTGCCTGATTGGTGGCGTTGAGCTGTTTGAACTTCTCCAAGCAGGGTTTGCAGTCATCTAGATGATGCTTAACACCTTCCTGTGCCGCACTGGGGAGCTCTCCGTCCAGGTATGCGGAAAGATCTTCGTCGATGACGGAGCATAAGGACGGCAAGTCGTCTTTTAGCTTGTCCCACAGGTCTGGGATTTCGATGATATTAGTACATTCCTTGATTAGCAAGCTGCTTAAGGACTTAATAGTCTCAAAACGCGACGCGCAATCGCTGCACTCAGTCAAATGATTGGTGACGTCGGTATTTGTGCTTTCGTCCAGCTCGTTGTCGAGCAGAGCCGAAAGCTCCTCTTGATAATCAGTACAGGCTCTAACCATTTAACTGGAGACCTCGCTTGTCTCGGTGCTTTCGAGGTAAGGTTTAAGCATCTCCTGCAGTTTCAGGCGCGCGCGGGCAATTCGGGACTTAACCGTGCCCATTTCGGTCTGAGTTATATCTGCAATTTCTTCGTAGCTTAACCCTTCCACCTCCCTCAAGACGATGGCGGTTCGAAACTGTTCCGGCAATTTCAACATTGCTTCGCGAATAACTTCAGAAAGTTCTTTGTTGATGAGCTTGTCATGAGGAAGATCTGACTCATCTGGGATGTCTCTGGTCTGTCCATCGCCAGATTCATCGTCGCTTGCAAGCGCTACGTCCATTGAGACTGTTGGCAACCGGCGCGGTCGCTTGCGCAATTCATCATAAAAAAGGTTGGTGACGATCTGGGTCAGCCATGATCGAAATGACGATGGGTTGCGGAGATTATTTATAGAGCGCCATACCCTTATAAATACTTCCTGAGCCAAATCGGATGTGTCGGACCAATCAGGCGCGAGTTGATACAGAAGCGCAAACACTGTCTTCTGGTGGCGTTTCACAAGTTCTTCAAACGCTTGTGGTTCTCGCCGTTGGCACGCTAACACGAGGTCCCGGTCGCTCTGCTGTGAATATGCGGTTGCCATGATTTGTCCTTCCTACACCTCTCTAAAGAATAGCATTTGATTGTTGTCATCAAAAAAAATCAGTCTTTTGTTCACATGGTTGGCCAGTACCGTTTTGATTAGATTGTTGCGAAAAACCGCATGCAACCTTGTATCTGTTTAATTCATAAGGAGTAAAAGATGGTAGCATAACTGGCTGAATGTTCTTCCTGTGAGAAGAACGTCCATCATCAACTGAGGTGAGAGCCGCACGCGATTATGAAATCTGGCTCTGATCTTTTCTCTTGAGAGGTATACAAAGTGTCTACGCGTTATCTTTTCACATCGGAATCGGTTACTGAAGGGCATCCGGACAAGGTCTGCGATCAGATATCCGATGCGGTACTAGACGCTATCCTCACTCAGGACCCCAAGGCCCGCGTGGCTTGTGAATGCGCAGCATCTACCGGGCTTGTTCTCGTCATTGGCGAAATCACAACCGTAGCGCAAATCGACTACCAGGAGCTCGTCCGCGAAGTTATTCGTGAAATTGGTTATGAGGGCGAGAAAGGTGGCGGATTCGATGCAGACTCATGCTCGGTACTGACCGGCTTGAAGAAGCAATCACCGGACATCGCACCGGCAGTCAATGCAGCTAAGGACGATACGGAAAGCCTGGGCGCAGGCGATCAGGGCATGATGTTTGGTTATGCCTGCGATGAAACTCCAGAATTAATGCCCATGCCTATTTCGGCAGCACACAGATTGGCCCTTCGTCTAACGCAAGTGAGAAAGAACGGCACTTTGAAGTACCTTCGCCCGGACGGCAAGACCCAGGTCACAATCGAATACGAAGACCACAAGCCGGTTCGCGTCGACTCCATTCTCATCTCAACACAGCACGATCCTGAAATCGATAAGCTCAAAGGCAACGAAGAAGTTCGTCAGCGCATCGAATCCGATCTGAAAGCCTACGTCATCATGCCTGTTTTCCAGGAGCTCGGAATCAAGATCGATGACCAAACACGTTATCTTATCAATCCCTCGGGACGTTTCGTTATTGGAGGACCGCACGGAGATGCAGGTCTGACCGGAAGAAAGATTATCGTCGACACCTATGGTGGCTATTCCAGGCATGGTGGTGGTGCGTTTTCCGGAAAGGATCCGACAAAAGTAGACCGCTCCGCCGCGTACGCAGCTCGATGGGTTGCTAAGAATATCGTTGCTGCCGGGCTGGCCCGCAGGTGCGAAGTTCAAATCGCTTACGCCATCGGCGTCGCCCGTCCGCTGTCGGTACACGTCACAACATTCGGCACTGGTAAGATTGCTGATACCGAGATTACGGATCTCGTCAACGAAAAATTCGATCTCAGACCGGCTTCGATTATTTCGCACTTCAAACTCAACGATCAGCCCCAGCTCCATAAAGGCAAGTTCTTCCAAAGTGTAGCCGCGTACGGTCACTTCGGCAGACCTGATCTGGATCTTCCCTGGGAGAAAACTGATCGCGTAGAAGAGCTGAGAAAATCGCTGGCGAAAACCACTTCGGCTAAATAGAATTGGTGAACGCGGCGTCCCATAGTTTCGCCGGCAGTAAGAACTGTTGGAACAGCTACTGGGTCCGCCTAAGTCTCTTCGGTACCGAAGCAAGATCGGCTACATTCAAGTTGCTTACCCTAAGAGGGCTCATGCCGACGACAGGATGTGATTCGGTCGCGATCGAGGTTGCGCTACCTGCGGAAAACTTTGTCGGACTTGGCTTTGCGAACGCTTGACGCAATCGGCGCTTTTACCGAAGTGTCTAAGGAATGAGGCTCAGCGGGAAGCCATAATTTGGACTCTGAGTGTATTTCGATATCGAAGTACACTCTGCCGAGTCCGGAAACCTGCGTCGGACTAAGCTTTGCGCCCCCTTGACGAAAGCGTTTAATTTAACCAAATTGCCGAAGAAGTCAGGCTCAGACCAATGCCTACGCCTCCAGATTGATCCAAAAGTTTCAATCTACAACAGGAACACTGCTTTGGCTGCTTCCAAAACCGGCGCGCTTTGCAATGACGGTCTTCAAGGGGATGCTCAATTTAAAGCCTGTTAACTTGTTGTATCAGAGGTTTAGCTGGTTGATTTTCTGCCGATATAATAACTACCTAGCAGTTTGGGTTTTAGTGCTCTTGGCAATGCGATAAATGTCATCCGGCAACATCAAGGTAAATCCTGACACGCCGGATGAGTATTCGGTGGAGTTGAGTGAAGGTGAGGTTCTTCATATCGGGCGGCGCCCTGCGCCCGGTGGTGTCAAGAAGCTGATTTTGCCTTACCCGGAAGTATCGGGACAGCATGCAGAGATTCGGTGTAGCGCTGATGGTTGGACCATTATGGACCGCAACAGCACTAACGGAACGTCAGTCAATGGAAAGGGCTGCAAATCCGGCGAAGAGTATCCTCTTCGACACGGCGACCAGGTCCAGATCGCTCAGTACAAGCTCCAGATCTTCCCGCCGCAAACTGACTTTGATCTCGACGACTTGGAAGAGGAAGATTCTCAAGATCGGACCCAATACAGCATCAAGTTCATGAACGCGACCATTTTGGTCGGCGACATCAAGAAATTCACCGGTTTGATGGAGAAGTATGCCTCGTCGCCGGAAGTAGTCATGGGTGCTGCTCAGCGTATTTTCGATTCACTGAATGATGAAATCAACAAGAATTTCGGCCAGCTCGAAAAGATTGCCGGCGATGCAATCATGGCTTACTGGGCTGGCGATAGTTCATCTGAGGGTGCACGCTTACCGGCTTTCCAGGCCTGCCACACGGCCTTGCGCCTGCGGGAAGTCACAACGAGATTAGCCCAGGATAGGCGATTTTGGCCGTTCGAGGACTATCCGCTTAATCTGGACATCGCTCTTGCTACCGGCCCGGTTGCCTCTGGCTCTCTTGGTCATTCATCAGGAAATCCTTCGGTTTTGGGTGACACAGCCAATCTCGTTTTTCGGCTCGAGAAGCTAATAGGCGACGATCGACCAGGCGACATCATTGTCGACGGCAACACGTTTTCTCTTTCGAACGATCGCTGCAACTTTGAGTACATGGGCTCGTATAGCATCAAAGGAAAGAGCAAGGCCGTCGAGGTCTACAGGCTGCTATCTACGCGCAATTAGGAGCGATTGTTGGTGGCAAAGCTTGAACTCGAGAGAAAAGTAGGTAGACTCTTGCTTGGACGGATTCCGTCTACCAGCCTGGATGCGCAGTATCGTGAAGCCCTCGAGAATGGTGCTATCGGCGGTGTCACGATTTTTCGTGAGAATTCCGAGAGTCTAGAACAACTTTCTATGCTTGTAGGTGAGATTGTCGAAAGTTCTTACCACATACCGATTATCTCTGTAGATCAGGAAGGCGGGGCGGTGCAAAGGTTAGACAAAGCCATCACTCCGTTGCCTTCACCAATGGCTCTTGCTGCCTGTGGCGATGAAGACTTGCTCGAGAAAATTACGTGTCTGTCGGCGAGACAGCTGAAGATGCTCGGTGTCAACTGCTTATTAGCTCCAGTCCTCGATGTAGCCTCTAACTATGTCAATCCTACGGTAGCAAGTCGCGCTTTTGGTTCTTCGCCCGATCTCGTTGGTCGCTTCGGACAAATAGTGGCTGAGTCGATTGCGGCTGAAGGCATAGTGCCCGTTGGCAAACACTTTCCTGGTCATGGATCGGCCACGGAAGATTCACATTTTAGTCTCGCTATCAACAGCGATCCGATAGAGATGG
>JAIERK010000222.1 GCA_019746975.1 Candidatus Obscuribacterales bacterium | reverse complement strand
GAAGTAAAAGTTGTACATCCGGATTGGTGCTAGGGAGGAATGGTGATGAACAAATCGCTAGATTTTGAAGTAGCAATGAAAGAGTTGGAAGCGGTGGTCGCCCAACTCGATGGTGAGGTCAAACTCGACAAGGCCCTTGCGCTTTTCGAAGAAGGCATGAAGCTGTCGAAAGAATGCGAGGATTTTCTCAAAGGTGCTGAGCAGAAAATCGAAATGCTCAAACGCGGTGAGAACGGCGCACTAGTGACGGTGCCATTTGTCGGAGATGGATCGGACGATATTTCAGGACTTATCGTACCGGTAAAGGGCAATTCGGACAGCGCTCCAGCGAAAAAGAGAAAAGCAGCGGCTCTCGAGCCAATGGTCGAAGAGCATGATAGTGCCACCAATCAGTTAAGCCTGATGGAAAAGTTGGCCACTACTTATTGATTATCGCTGGGCGCACTCCATGTTCCGTTTTGTCAACTCGATTGGCTGTAGCTGTTTTGATTAGATTGAAGCGTTAATGCGTTAATGCGCTGCTGCATTGATCCGCTGCTGCATTCAGCATCTCTGCTTCAAAAAAATAGGGGCACCGTAATGCCCCTGCAAAATTGAATTCGGAAGAATCGACTAGTCTTCGATTTCGAGAGTCGCATCCTCTTCCGGCTTTCCTTGAGCTTCTTCTGATGCTTCAGCAGCAGCGGCAGGAGCTGCTGCCTCTTTGACTACCGAACCTTCAAGGATAATGTCGATTTTGACTTCTGCTTGAACTTCGGGGGTCAGTTTGACCGTTGCTTTGTATGAGCCAAGAGCGTTGATGTCTGGGCTCTTTACGAGGCGCTTGTCGATCTCGTGACCGAGGTGCTTCTCGATGAGAGACGTAATATCTTTGTTGGTGACCTTTCCGTAGAGCTTGCCGGTCTCGCCAGCTTTGACCTGGAGAGTCAGTGTCGGTAGCGCGGATACTCTTGCTCCGAGCTCGACAGCTTCCTGGTGCGCCTTATCTGCTTTGCGCTGATAGGCTGCCATGTCTTCTTCTCTCTTTTTGAGAGTGCCCTTCGTGGCGAGAACTGCCAGACCGCGAGGCTCGAGGTAGTTCCGGTAATAACCGCGTTTGATTTCTACAACCTCACCGGCTTTCCCTAGCTTTTGAACGTTGTCCTGCAAAATAACCTTCATGACATCTCCCGGGCGCTGTTGCGCCAGCTGCCTCCATTGGTCTCTGAGTAGACGTATGAATTTACCACGCGGGACAAAAACTCTCAAACAACCGACGTCTCGCGCTACAAATAAATTAAGGTTTGCTCGGACCGCCCGACAATTGCTCATATCTCAGTGGCCAACGCTATAAAACCCGCCCATTAGGGCGCATTCCAGCGGTAAACTCCGAGAAATCATGGTTCTTGTTAGAAAAAATGCATCCCTGCAGAGCGATTGCACATTATTCAGTCGCCGACGGTAGAAGCTTGCTCAGCATGGGTTTCGCTGTGGATAAACAGCAAGAAATCAGCACTCTCGTTAGAAAGAATGCATCTGCCAGGAGCCACCGTTAGTAGCACGCGAGCCCGCAACTGATTGGCGCGCGCTGGTCATTCACGAAGGAATCAAACCTGTTAGACAGCGAATCTCTCGTAGGCCTATTCAGGCGCGCGAAGTGTCTGTGCGAAGTCAGACATATAAGAGACGAGCAGTCACCCTTCTTCCTACAGGAGATCGAGTGACGGGGACGCTTTCTGGAACGTTGGAGCAATCAATGTATGGCAGTGTGCAACCGCTATTAGCCGCTCTCTCGGAACATCCCTCGGACCCCGGAAGGGTCGGCAGTAAAACCGAAACGGCGATAGAATCCGTCTGTGCCCGGATCGGCATATAGCGTAACCAAGGGGATACCAGATGTATCCAGCTCCTTGAGAAGTTCGTCAAGGACCAACCGACCGATGCCGCGTCCCTGATAAGGCGGTCTGATCACCATATCCCAGATTGTGGCATTGAATACTCGGTCACCTGTGGCTCGAGCGAAACCGACCATGAGCGACCTGTCCCAAGCCGAAACAACAGCGACGCTGTTTTCAAGTGCTTTGGTGATTAGCTCCGGTTCGCGTCTACTCCAACCCACCGATGCGCAGATGTCCTGCACATCGTCTGGCGGCAGCCGTCGATCGTGCCGTATGACAAGACCCTCTGGGAGTGGATCCTTTTGACTGTCAGATTTCTTCCAAATTCCTGAAAGCACCATCTGCATTTCTCTCTAGAGTAGCCACAGACTCAATATGATAAGTCTGCGGAAACAAGTCGATTGGCTTTACACGAAGTGTTTTATACCCAGTATAAACCTGCTTTCCTTCGCCGTCTTCCAAAACTCCATCTTGCAGTATTTTCAAGTCTCTCGCAAGAGTCTGTGGATTGCAGCTTACGTAAATGATAGAGGTTGGTTGCAGTTTTAGCAGCGCTTCAAGTACTTGAGAGCTCGCCCCTTTTCGAGGTGGGTCGATAATGGCAACGTCAAAGACTGCTCCTTCTTTCGCCATTCTTGTCAGGACTTGCTCGGCTCTTCCTTCTTCGAAGGTTATATTGTTTACCTTGTTAAGTGCCACAGCCGAGAGCCCGTCTCGCACTGCTGGGGCTTGGTCTTCGACCGCAACGACGCTCTCCGCTAAATCAGCAACCCACATTGCGATGGTGCCGACACCGGCGTAAACATCAATGACTTTAAGGGGGCGCTCGAACCTCTTCGCCAGTAGGTCGACCTGGTCATAAACCTCATCAAATAGATTGGCTGCTTGCTTGGTGTTGACCTGGAAAAAACTCTGCGACGAGAGACGAAATCTGATCCCCTCCCTCAGTCGCGTCGGTCGAGCAGAACCGAGTGAGCGCAAGACTTCTTCGATTTCTGAAGCGCCCTTTATGCAAATGGTTTCGTCTCCAAAAATCTTGTTGCCTTTCTCTGGGTTGAAATTCAGGCAAACCCCTTTGATGCTGGGGATGCTCTCCATCAAGGTTGTGGCAATTGTTCGGAATTCTGCGATCTGATCGTCTCCAAATTCTTGTTTGCTTGTTGAATTCAGGACCAAGGTCAGCAAGACGTCCTTGTTAAAGTCGCTCTCTCTGGCACAGATATGGCGAATCAAACCGTTATGAGTATCTTCGCTGTAGGCACTGACGCGATATTCAATCAGCAGTCGCTTTACTTCCCGAAGTACGAGATCGAGAGGCTCTGGCTGAACCGGGCATGAATTGAGATCGACGATACGATGCGATCCTTCTTCGTAGTAGCCGGCAACTAGCCTGCCTTTTCCGGTGCGTTGAACGGGAAACTGTGCTTTGTTGCGATAGTTCAGGACTTGTGGCGCGGGCAGGGTTGCCTGCAGATCGATGTCATCGATGTGACGCAGGGCTTGCCGGACAATCGTCTGCTTTGCCTCGAGCTGCGCTTCGTATGAGACGTGCTGCCACTGGCAGCCTCCACATCTGTCAAAAACCGGACAGGCAGGCTCGATTCGATCGGCCGAACGCTGATGAAACGTGACGACTTTGCCCCGTGCAAAAGATTTCCGCACATCGAAAAGGTCGACGTCCACTATATCTCCTGGTGCCACCCTCCCGACGAATATGGCAACTCCTTCGAAGTGGCCTACTCCGTCGCCGCCTGGTGTCAGTGTTTCGATTGTGAGGCGAATGCGACTACCTTTGCCGAGACCGTGGATTCGCTGTAGTTTAGCCAATTAAGAACTCTCTGTTGTAAACGATTGAATTGATTGAAAGTACTCACAGTTGAGTGCGAGTCTATTCTATTGTGTTGCGCGCGTCGATGTACGGCGTCTTGCGTTTTGCAACAGCTCTTCTGCATAGGCTAACGCGGCCCTGACGCCAAGATCGTCATTATGTCGCGCTGCGTCCTCTATCATCAAGCAAACAGACTTTAGCTGGCTGACTCTGCTGTCGGCCTGGTTGAGCTTCTCGATGTCTGCAATAAGTTGTGCTCTCTCTTCCTTCAATGTCCCTTCCGATGCCTTGAGATGAGCGGAAATCTCTTCATAAGTCTGATTGGCCAGAGCCTGATACGGGTGAACTGCAAGCCGGCCTGATTTGATGCGAAGCTCTGCCAAAAGGTCATCTCTTGTGGTCTTGCCATGATTGAACCGATCGACTAAATGCCTGCTTACCGACACCAGCAGGTATTCGTTCTGGTTTTCCGGCTCGAAGAAATAGACGTCTATTTTCGGTTGTGTCACCAGCCTTGTTGCCATCAGCTCCTTGCCGACCAATATTGCATCGATTCGCAGATCGAGCATCGTTCCAAGTGGATGTTTGTATGTAGAAACAGCAATCTTCTGGTGATCGCAAATCACCTTGACCTTCACGCCTGGAGGAAAGATATGCGAATTCTCGAGTCTTTGCGTCAAGACATCGGTCATATCAGCCGCGGAGACCACAGCTGCAAAGAGGAGCGCCATCAGCGACGCTCCTGCCAGACTCCTCGATAAAAAGGAATTGTCGGCTGACATGATTTGACTGACCGCCCTCAGATCGTGACAATTATTGTAACCCGAGCTGATGCTTGGCAGGTCCATAGGTGAGAATGCGGCATGGCGATTCGACTGATCCATGTTTCGGATATTCACTTCGGATCGGGTGAGTCGCATGGGCGCATCAATCCCGATACGGGTTTGAACACGCGGTTCGAAGATTTTACTAACGCCCTGAAAAGGACGGTCGATTACGCGATCGCCAACGGGGCGGACATTTTTTTGTTTTCCGGCGATGCGTATCGGAATGCTTCGCCAGAGCCCATTTATCAAAAGATGTTTGCTCTCGAGCTGAAGAGGCTTTCGGCGTCGAATATCAAGACTGTGTTGGTGGTCGGCAACCATGACCAGATTCTGCGATCGAGCCAGAGTCACGCAATGTCTGTATTTCAGAGTCTTGAAGTGGCTGGAGTGTTGACGATAGACAAGCCGGGCTTGCATGTTATTGATACCAAAAATGGTGCCCTTCAGTTGATCGGAGTACCTCATGTCACTCGACACAATCTCATGACTATGGAGAAGTATGCAAATCTGTCGGCACAACAGATTGATGATGTACTGATACACCATGTCGCGGATTTGCTGCGATCGTATTATGAGGATCTCGATCCTGTGATACCGTCTGTGGTGACTGCTCATATGTCGCTGGATAGAGCGGTGGCCGGCATTGAAGAAGAGCTACTGCTTGGTTACACGCTGACCTTTCCAGCCGATATGTTTATCGATGAGCGAGTAGACTATGTCGCACTCGGGCATATCCACAAGCATCAGATCATCCGGCAGGAGCATCCAGCCATCGTCTATGCCGGTAGTCTCGAGCGAGTCGACTTCGGTGAAGCTAAAGAGGACAAGGGTTTTGTCGATGTGGTTTTAGAACGGAAAAAGACAAGTTATTCATTCAAATCCATATCACCGCGACCGTTCATCACAGTGGACGTGGACACCGTCGGCAATGACGATCCTACGGCTGCAATCGTTAACCGCGTAACCAGAGAAGCCGTGAGCGGTTGTGTTTTGCGGGTGCGGTACCGCGTTGAGCAGGAGCGCCTCCTGGAGGTGGACGAAGGCGCAATTTATGCGGCTGCAGGAGCTTGCATGTCGGTCAAGGTGCAACCACAGCTGGTGCACGAGCATGTTCGGGGGCGATTGCCTGCGTTGACCGAGACATCCGTTGCTTCCCCTCTCATCGCGCTCTCTACCTACCTGGACGAAGTCGCGCCCGATCGCAAAGATCGACTACTGGACCGAGCAAAAGCGGTTATGGACGAGATTCAAGCGGAGCTGCACAAGGAAAAATGTGACTAGCATTCGCGAGGCGTCTTCTGCGCGTGTGGGTAGGACTCTAATCGGTTAAAGAAACCCTCTGAACGAAGGGATCGCGTCTGTAGAACAACTCCGTGGTCTGAAGTTGTTTGTTTTTGACTTTACATGCAAAGGATCTCGTTAATCAGAAAAGCACTAGAGAGCAGCGCTCGTAAAGCGATAACGCTTACGCTTCACTCACGGACCAGCAGACTTACTTCTTGTCGAACGCGAAGGCGACTTGTCGCTTGCCCTGGGCACGTTTGGGCGGAGCGTCGGTTTTCTCACCTTTATTATCGTCCTCGGACGCAAATCCGGTGCCCAGGCGCCGACCAACTAGATAGGTCGGGCGTTTTCTGACTTCATCGAGCATTTTGGATTGATAGACGGCGAGCAGTCCGACCGCGCCTATCTGAAGTCCGGTGAACATTAGACCAAAAAAGAGCAATTGGGCGTTGGTGATTTCGAAGCTTCCTGTAAATAACATGACAGTAAGGGCGACGATGGAAAGCAGCATTAATATGCCGCCGAGCATCGGCAAAAAGTAGAGTGGCGCGACGCTAAAGGCAAGGAGTCCGTCCATAGCCAGCATCAACAGCTTCTTCACGGTGTAAGTGCTTTCGCCAATCTCGCGAGCATCGCGATCAAGCGGTACCCCGCATTGCTTGAAGCCGAGCCATGGAATCATGCCGCGTAAGAAACGAGTCTTTTCAGGCAGCGAAGCAAGCGCATCGACAACCTTTCGGTCCATCAGTCGGAAGTCGCCAGTGTCCCATGGAATATTGACCGACGAGACAGCGCCGAGTACGCGATAGAACATGTAAGCAGTACTGCGCTTCAGAAAGCGATCGCGGCGTCTCGACCTGGTTGCGTAGATGACGTCGTAGCCTTCTTTCCATTTCTCATACATGACCGGGATAAGCTCAGGAGGATCCTGGAGGTCCGAATCCATATTAAGAACCATGCGTCCGTCGGAATGATCCAGTCCGGCTGTGATCGCCGCTTGTTGACCGAAATTCCGGGAAAGTTCGATGAGTTTGATATTGTTGCACTCGGCGGCAATCTGCCGAAGAGCGCCAGTGGCAAGGTCTCGCGAGCCGTCGTTGACAAATACAACCTCGTAGCTAATCTCGAGCGGACGAATATTGGCGTCCAAGCGCTCGAGCAGTCTTATCAGGTTGCGGGGATCTTCGTTATAGACAGCTACGATGACCGACAGGTCAATTTGCTTTGCGGGGGAGGTCACTGCTTATTTGTGTCCTTAGTTTCCAACAATTCAAAGATTCTCTCGCACGGGCTGCATTCCGGTCAACTTGGCAATTCCTAATGTGCACTATCTAAGAATTTTCCAAGAGAAACAAGACGATGACTGGCTGCCCGCTCTATGGGTTTAATAGCCCAGAAACCCTAGTGATCTTGATGTAAACAGGTTAAACCAGACTCAGCGATTTGATCCAATTCCAGGCGTGCTTGACGCCGGTTTCTAGATCGACTTTTGGTTCCCACTTCAAGAGCTTGCGTGCCAATTCGATGTCGAGAACGTTGGACGGCACGTCGACTGCTCTGCCTGGAATGTGATTGACCTTAACTTCGACGTCTACGACCTTCTTCAGGGTGTCGACTATCTGATTGAGGCTGTAGCCTTGTCCGGAGCCTACGTTGAAGACTCTAGGGGCGTCAGGACCAGGCACATAGTCGGCACAAGCGATGAGACCTTCTGCGGCGTCACGTATATATATGAAGTCGCGAACGACTTGTCCGTCACCATATATGGTGATTGGCTGTCCTCGCGCGATGCAACCCAGGAAGACACCGATTGCGCCCTGTCTGGCGTTGGGATTTTGGCGCTCGCCGTATGGATTGGCTATTCTCGCCACCGAATACTCGAGCCTTTTGGTATGGTGAAACAAAGCAAGATATTTTTCGATCGTCAGCTTCGTGATTCCATACGAGCAGATTGGATCGGTAGGATGCTCTTCTTTGATTGGTACCGATTGTGGTACACCATATACGGTGCCTCCGGAGCTGACGAATACAAATTTGTCGACGTCGTTTTCACAACATTCCTGCAAAAGCTGGATTGTATCGATGACGTTGGAGCGTACGTCGTAAACCGGATCTTCGTTGGACGTCTCAGGCAGGGTCGTGTATGCCAGATGAAATACCCAATTGGAGCCTGCTACGGCCTGATGTACTTCTCCTTGATTGGCGAAATCTCCGGTAATGTATTCGACGCCATCGACCGGGTCCTTAAAGCGACTCGGATAGCGATCGAATACGCGCACCTTTATGCCGCGCTCGATCAGTTGGTCGACAAGCGCCGTACCAATAAATCCGTTGCCACCGATAACTAATGCCTTCATATTCTCACTGCCGTCGCCGTAATTGAGGGGATTCTACCACGCAGGGAGCCAACTCGTGGCATTTGTGTCAGGCGGTAGCACGTTAGTCAGCCAGTACTCTTAGGGTGATTGGCAGAGAATAAGTACCTGCAGTTCTCTTAGCATTGTCTAAGCATATGGCTCGAAGCTGGACGTAGCCGGGCTTTTCGAAAACCCAGTCAGGAATGGACACTTCGCAAATTTTGCCGTTGCCTGTCAAGACGCAGTCTATTCCTGATAGCAGCGCGCCCGGCGAGTGCAGGTTGTCGAAGAAAAAGTCTCTCTTGAGAATCTGCACGCTCACTTTGTCTGCGTTGGCGATGGCACTGCTGTCGAGTCTGATGCGGACCGGCTCTTTCGCCTGACCTCTTCTGTTGATCGTGAAAGCTCCGTCAGAAGCACTCTGCTTTCCGACGACCTGGACGCGCGGAGAGACGAGTTCATCCGGCAGCAGTTCGATCGATTTTACGGAAATTCTCTTGACTCCGGGCAGCTGGACGATTATGCCCTTGATTTCGCCAAAGGCATAGTAGCGCCAGAATGAAGAGAGCGGCACTAATACTCGCGATTGATCCGCTACGACTTCGACGACAGTTTCGCACGTCACCGTTGCTGCTTGCCCCTCTTTCGGCAGGATTTGCAGAGATAGAGCCTTGCCGTTTAACTCATCTAATTGCTCAGAGGCGATGTTAATCGCCAGGTAGTCGTACTGAGCGGGGCTCAAATGCAGGTCGCTGAGTTTGATACCGAGCCCGCCGTCGGCACCCTCTACCGTGAGGCCCTTTCGGTTCGACTCGACGACCTGGCCTCGCCCTTCACTGTACGGGAGGAATGCGCGACTTCGAGGTAGCGTCTTTCCTTCGCTTTCTTGCGTCAAACCGAACAGGTCGATCTTCTGCGCTTGTGGTGTCGCGAGTGGTGTACCAGGATAGAAGGGCACGAACTTCTTCAGATTCATGTCCCAGCGAAGATAGGAGCGGATATCATTGCGTCTCAAGGTTTCTCGAAAGTGGCGAGTATCTATCTTGTCCGGGTCTCCGAACAGCATCGGTTCGAAAGTAAGAATCTTTCCGTTTAATCCCTCGGGCGCAAAGGGCGGTGTGACGAGATGTCTGAAGGTGTTGCCATTGAGGATCATGTGCGCTCCGCCTTCATCCTTCGGTATTCCGACAACACAGTCGAGCTTTCCGCTTTTATTGGTCGATGACAATGCTTGTGCCGCCACCGTGATAGCCCTGGTCTGCTTGCCGGCATGCACCCAGGGCACGTTGTTGGACAGGGTGATTTTGCCATAGGTGACAACCAGAGCCATTAGCGCTACAGTCGATGCGATGAGCAATTTCATGCTCAGTTGTGTCGTGAGGACTGCAGGCATTGTCGTGTTCTTGCGAGTCAACGGTGCAAACAAGACTACCGGAAAGAACATCGATAGCGCTACCGTCAGAAAAAAGACGAAGCGGCTGCCTTCGAGGTTGTAGCCGATTCCCCAGAGTTGATAAATCGGGGCAAGTGCCGTCAGACCAGAAACAGCGATGAATGCAATCCATCGTCGAGGTGTCGTGCCGACTAACAACCTCGTGAAGGTGAGGGCCGCAAGAGCTATGTAAATTGCCGACAAAATCCGCCTATAGAATGTTGCGTCCCCGAACACGAACTGGTTGAGCGGGAACACGATTCGCATGACTGTGTCGAGATCTGCCCACTTCTGAATGATTCCGGAGAACTGGCTGCTTCCTATACTGCCGGTATAGCCACCACCGATAGTGCCCAGGCTGCTGTAGCGAATGGCGAAATATACTACTGTCGAAACAAACATGATAAGGAAGACAGGTGTGGCGCTAGCCAGACCCTGTCTCCATCCGGAAGGTTCCGGTTGGGGCAGCGCAGATGTTCTGTCCACGAATGGGCTTTCTGCAACGGCTGTCAGACTCGATGCCGAATGCTGACTCTGGCGCATTTCGGGCACATCGTTGGGCGGCGTCATGTTGACTATGCCTGGCTCTTTGTGGAGAGATGAGGTGTTTCTGGATTCGTCCGGTCGGAAATCCAGGGAGTCAGGACCAGCCTCGCTCTTCGATTTTCCCCAGAGAAAGGCTAAAACGGTAGCTGTAACCGGTAAAGCGATCGCCATTTCTTTGGTGAGAATGGACATCCAGAATGCGCCGCCTAAAAGCCAGAGCCAGTTTTTGTTGCCACGTCTGGTGTACAAGACAGTCGCCAGAAGTCCCAGTAAGTAGTAGGTCAAGCAAACTATATCGACTCGCCCGACCACCCAGGAGACGCTTTCACAGTGAAGAGGATTAACGGCAAAAAGCAGCGCCGAAAAAATGGATGTAAGGGTGGAACGCAATTGACCCCAATATGCTGTGAGCAACTTGACGATGAAGAAGGTCAAAACCGCGCAAGACAGGTAGTGAAGCAGGTTTGTCAGGTAATATCCGAAGGCGTCGGTGCGCCAAATGGAATAGTCGATAAGCAGCGTCATCAACAACCAGGGCCGGTACACATTCATAGAGGGCACTTGCATGTAGTTGCCCGTGAAATTGCTCCAGAGTCTTCCCAGATCGCCTTCGAAGATTTTGGACACATAAGCGACTTCCCCGAAATCATCCGCGAGGTGATAGCTGCCCAGCGTTCTACCAAAGCACACAAGCACTGCCAACGCGAGGATGGCTATGTACAGTGCTGGATGTCGGAACAGCCTTTGCAATAATCCTCCTTTGTCAAAAAACCTCATATCCCTGCCCAATCGGGTTGGCTGGCAATTCGCGAATGCTCAACTTCGTATCCTCGATTTTCAGCTCCTGTAGAGAACCGGGTTGAAGTCTACCAGGTCCATTGACCGCGAAATGTTCGCGTCCCGAAGCTACACCGCCATCTCTCAACTGGAAAGATATCGAAGTAATCTTTCCGGGCAGCGCGGATGGCTGGAGTGGAAAAGCGAACCTGACATTGCCTGCCGCCACTGGCGATACTATGCTGGACGGCGTCCAGGGGCTCCGATACCGATGATTTCGTCCCTTCTCGTCCGTGCTGTCTATTGCTGCTAGAGCCACTACAGGTACGTTCCGTGGACCAGGTCTCGTGCTGGACGCTCGAATCTCGAGCTCGACCGACCAGATCGCATCCTTCTCGTATCGCGGAACGGCACTACCTATAAGCGCCACACTCGGTCCTGGTTGTTGGACAGCGGCAATTTCAGGAGTGGGTGGCGACGAGCTGGCATCGGCCGAGACTCTCGATGTCAGAAGTATGCGGATATTCGGATTGGATCGACTCAAGGGTAACGCACTTGCCGAATGCCCTTGTTCGAGCCCGTTAGCGCTGATCGTTATCTTGTCGTCGTAACGCGAATCCGTAAATCCAGTCTCTTCTTCCACGCCATAGAATGCCTTTTCCCAGGAGTATCGAGCGATGCTGGGCACGCGACACTGAGTCTTGCTTTCGTCTTGGTAGGCACCGTATACGCCACTGCCAGTATTCTGTGCTGGTTGAATGAGAACGCTCAGGATACCCTTGTTGTCCGCAATCGCCGATCGCATGACGGACTTGTCGATTGGAATGATAAACCATTGCCTTAGGTCTAGATTACTGCCGCCGGCAGCAATGTTTAACGAGTTGTAGATGTCTTCGCATTCGAGATAGTGCTGCACGCGTCCTTTCAAGCTTCGAGATTTCATCTCGTTCAGGTTCTGCGCAAAAGGCATAAGCGGGAGCTGAGGCGATTTGCATTCGATGCCGTTGATCGACACTTTGCCTCCGTTACCGGTCAACTTCCAGTCCTGAGCGTCGACAAGTAGGTAACAATCATGGTTCTCGACCGCAGAGAGTTTGTTCTGCGGGATAGCAATCTGTTGTTTTATATCTCGATCGCTGGAGTCGCTCCACTCATACCAGCGCCCGTGCGCTCTTATCGGTAGACATGAAAGCGGCACCACTATCAGTGCTGTAAAAATGGTCATCAACTTTGCTGACCTTGTATGACGCTGCATTCGTTTTGCGGCATGGTACAGAATGATAAACAAAAGGCTGACGAAAACTGCCTTTGTCGAAACCAAAAGGATTAACGCCAATCTGCTATCCAGACCAAGGGGCAAGAACAAAGCGCCAATCCAGTCGATTCTGCAAACCGACATTGCCAAAATGATTGAACCAACAAGAGCTTGCGCGCTCTTGTTGCTGAGCCCCGTCATTTCATCAGTCGAACGCGATTTGCTCGAGACTGAACTAACAACCGCGACAATTCCAGCCGCCGCCAGCAAGATAAAGAACGGCATTGAAGTCAGGTTATATCTCGGCACTGTGATGAACATCAGATAGACCAGATGCAGTGCGGCAAGCATGACAATCAAACCACGCAAGCGCAGCTCGTCTCTGTTCGCTTGATTGAAGGTGCACAACGTCAAACCGATAGCAGCGAAGGCGAGTACTGCCTGATGAAAGAGTACCTGCAGGTTATTGGTCAGCGGTCCAATCGGAGTGCGGAAGTCATTCCACGGAAATTTGAAGAGTCTGAGAGGCTTGTCCAGCATGAGCCGTGCAAATCGTGTCGGGCTTTCTTTGATTTGCTTTCCGACAAGCTCTGCGTAGCTTCTCTTCTCGATGCCTCTTCCGTCTGGATATGGAAAGGCGAGCCAGCCCTGGGTTGCAACATTGGTGCCGGTAAACAGATTGTAGTGTCCGACGCGATCGACGATGACCGAGCATTTACCGAAGGCCAATTGCTGAAAAAGCAGCCATGGAGCGAAGACCAGTGCCATTCCGATTAACAGACCGGCGCACCGTGCTACGCGGCTCTTGCCCGAACTCAACCAGAGGGTGAGCAAGAATTCGATAGCAGTGACCATGATCATTACCGAGCGGGTCAATTGCAGGACGGCAAGAGCAAATCCGGTCGAGACCGAGTGAAACATTCCTCTTCGCTCGACAACTGGTATCGTCAGTGCTACCACAAGGCAAAGCCAAAAACAGCTAAAGGACTCCGAATACATTCGCATCGAGTTGACGATGAAGCCCGGATAGAGCGCTGCAATAAGGCCTGCCGTTATGCCGGCTTCTTTTGACCAGGCCTTTGCGCCTATCCAGGCGATCAAGACGGTGGTGATTGAAGTCAGAAGGCACTGCATAATGACCGGCGCGTACCAACCAGACTGGTTCACCGCTAGTCCGAGGCAGGTGTGACTCAGCAGAATGAATAGCGGAAACAAGGGCCCCGCTATTGCCAGTTCCTTGACCGGCGCGAACGTGTTGTGAAGCTTTTCTGCTTCTTGTGAAGAAAGAGTTTTACCGAGAGAATCGAACGCAGAGAAAAACAGCTCTTTGCTGTCATTAGTATTTACGAGTTGAAACAGCCCTCTGGCATCGCGGAGGTATTCAGACGCATCGCAGGCGTAAACGATTGACGTGTGACCGTCTACTAACGCGAACCACATCCGGACGCACATGGACAGAACGAAAACAAGCGCGAGCCACGGAAAAATTGCCCCAAGTGCCGCTTCGTGTCGTGGCCGATTCTGTCCGCGAGTGGCTGGATCTGTTTCTACCTGAGACTGCATAAGCAATTTCATCGCAATCAAAGTTCGCTCTTGGGAAGCCAAGATGGTTATTCTCGCCGAATTGAAGAGCAATAACCTTGATTGTCATTAACATATGAACGAAAAGAGAACCTTCTCTTTGCAACCTGGTAAACGTGCGACCGTCGAGTGTTTGGTATGTGAAGTGGGCAAATGTAGGCAATAGTGCAGGAAGTTCTTCTTGGTAGCCGAGAAGTGTAACGAGTCAAATGTCTGGTAACTAAGTTAAATATGAGAAAGAGTAGACAACTACTTCTTTGAACGTTAAAAGATTAATTATGCTGGGCAGAAAGGACTCATACCCAGATTTCGAGCGGCGGGCCCGACTACCTAATGAGCTGGCAGGAGTACTGTAACCTAGCATCGCAGGCTGTATCGCAGGGCAATTACAGCGAGGCAGAGCGAATCATTTACCAGGCCTTCAAAGAGGCGCGCCAAGCAAAAGATCTTGAGAGGATTTGCACAGCTCTCGATTCGCTGGGATGGTTGGCCTTTATGCAACATAAGTTTGCAGATGCCGAAAAAATCTATCAGTATGTCGCGAAAGTGAAAGTGCAGCTCTACGGGGCCGACCACGTCGAGATCGCGCGAACGTTGAAAAATCTGATTGCTGCGACTTATCAGACAAAGCAATATGAAAGGGTCGTTCAATATGCCAAAGAGGCCGCGCGCATTTTCGCTGGCAGTCTTGGGGTCCAACACGCCGAGTGTCAGCAGATCGCTACCAATCTTATCGAGTTGCTGAAATGGTTGGGGCGAACCGGTGAGGCCACCGAAGTTTATAACTACTACATCGCGCAGACGTATCAGAATCCATATCAACAGCAAGGTATGTCGGCTCATCAGCAAGCGGCCCAACTGCAGCAGGAGTTAGCCGCTCAGCAGGCGGCCGAAGCCGCCAACCGGGAGGCTCAGGAACAAGCCGCCAGGCAGGCTGCGGAGTTAGCGGCGCAGCAGGCAGCGCAGCAGGCAGCGCAGCAGGCAGCTGAGTTCGCCGCCCAGCAAGCGGCAGCACAGCAAAATCAATATCAGGCCAACCAATCGTATGCTGATTATAGTCAACAGCAGCAAGCCCACGATCAGCAGCAGGCGCACTACCAGCAGTATCAACAATCAAACCCACAGTACCAACAGCAGCAATCACCATACCAACAGCCGAACGAGCAATATCAGGAACAACAGTACCAGCAGCAACAGAACCAGCAATACCAACAACAGTATCAGCCTAATCAAGATCCGCAACATCAGCAGTACGGCGATGTTCAGACCGGTCGCGACGCTTCCTCGGGGCAATGGATTCAGCAATCGCAGCAGCAAGCAATGCAGGAGCTGCAATCGTTGCAAACACAACAAGCCGCTGAACGGGCAGCGCAGCAGGCACAATTGGCCGCGCAACAGGCAGCCGAGCAGCAACAAGCAGCCGAGCAGCAACAAGCAGCTCAGCAGGCGGCTGGCAATAACAATGCCGCCCAGACCGTTTCTAAGGACTACAGCCGCTTCGCTAAAAGCGTGTGCGAAGTCTGTCAGTACGAGTATGAGGGGCCGGAGTGCCTGAGATGCACGTCTGGGAAGATTGGCATCTTCGATCCGACCTCACGGTTGGACTGGTAATCGCACCACTGGTAGTGGCATATCCGGTTTGAGCCTGCCAGGCTGGTTAAGTTAAGAATTAGTTGATTCAGCCGAGCATATCTGCAGATGCGAAAGGATGCTTGGTGTATCATAACTTCGATGAAAGTGAGACCAATTGTTGATTGGGGCACACGAGCGTGACCAGGGTCCTTATGACCGTACACAAATTCTTTCCGGAACATCGCGCCGGAACAGAGGTCCTTACCCTCAAAATTGCCCAAGAAGTTATTCGTCGCGGTCATCAGGTGCTTGTCGTCACCGCTAACCCTCCGGATACCGACGCTCGTTATCGCGAAGGAGAAGAGATTCGTCGATATACCTATGAAGGTGTGGACGTCGTTTCGCTGGAAGAGCCATTGCGCTTGAAAGGCTATAGATTCCCGCACGAATATCAACATCCCGCTATGCGCCAGCAATTCGCCAGTTTGATCGAAGAGTTTTCTCCCGATCTTGTCCACGTACTCCACGCGCAGAACCTTTCAGCCAGCGTGATCGAAGAGGCGAAAGCACGGCGATTGCCAGTGATTCTTTCGACCACCGACTTCTGGTTCATCTGTCCTATCGTGCAGCTCAAGCGTCCTGACGGCAGTGTTTGTGAGGGACCGGGCGAGGGCGCGAAAAACTGTTTGACCTGTTATACGCCGAAGCTCCTACCTCCGAAACAAGAGTTCAAAGAAGCAATCAGCAAGAGATTTCCAGGCATATCGAAGATGGCTGGTAGTCTCGGCCAAAATCTATTGTATGAAGGGTATCTCTACGCCAAGTCTATGCAGGCGGTGAAGGCGACGGCAGAGCGACCGGAGATTCTAGCTGAAATCGCCAACTCTGTTGACGCCATAACGGTGCCGACGCTGCTTATGAAGCGCCTATTCATCAAGAATGGCATTCGCGAAGATCTGATCCATCATATTCCGTTTGGAATCGACACCGGTAAGCTAGTCGACTGGTGCGAGAAATCTCCTTCGTCTCGTGTGCGAATCGGATACATCGGTACGTTATTCGAGCATAAAGGTGTCGATATTCTTATCAAGGCCTTTCAGCGCTTGAATCAACCAAATAGGGCCGTACTGAAGATCTATGGAAGCCCCGAGCAGTTTCCGGAGTACGCGGAGACATTGCATGAGCTCGCCTTCTCCGATATCAATACTAAAGATGCTGTTTCTTTCCTCGGGACATTTCCGAACGAGGATTTTGGAAAAGTATTGTCCGAGCTCGATGTTCTTGTTGTTCCATCACGCTGGTATGAAAACACGCCGTTAGTCATGCAATCGGCGCTGGCTACGAAGACACCATTGATAGCAACCGATCTGGGCGGCATGGCCGAACTCATCGAACCTGGTATCAACGGACTTCTCTTTCAACTTAACGATCATGATGACCTTGCGGCTCAGCTGGCGCGCATCGTTGATGAGAGAGAGTTACTCCCATCGATGAGGTCCAATATTGGTCCGCAGCGGACTATGAAAGAAATGGTCGATGACCTGGAAGTCTTTTACAATAATTCTCTCAATCTAGTAACGTCTACCTAGTATTCCCATGGAGTTGGCTTCTTCGGCGCTTTGTCGGAGACGATCCAGAATCAGATAAGCGGACATTAAGCACATCTTTCCTTTCAAGTAATAAGATTAGCCAATGACAATACGGAAATTGCGAGTTTGTTTGATATCACGCGAGTACCCGCCGGAGACGGGGTGGGGCGGTATTGCTACATTTACGCGTCATCTTGCTCACGGACTCAAAGATATTGGGCATCATGTCGAAGTAGTATCGCTGTCTAAGGATCATGACAAAACTGTCGACGACGACGGCGTCAAAGTACATCGTGTCAGTCTCGAGTGGATCGAGAAAAATTTTGACTCGATGAATGCTTGCATACCATACAGTCACTATGTTTTGTCTGCCTCGGTTTCGATGTGGCGGAAATTTCTCGAGCTGCACAAACAGCAGGCTTTCGACGTAGTCGATACTCCGGAGCTTCTAGCGGAAGGATTTTTTCCCGCGCTCACTCGCATCTTGCCTCTCGTGATTCGGCTGTACACGCCGCATTCTAAATTTATCCGAGAAGGACTCCATAATGTCACACCGTCTTTCGATCACGAATTTATAGCTGCGATCGAGCGTGTCGCGATGACATCGGCGGATGTTCTCACATCGCCGAGTCTTGATCTTAGAGATTACGTTGCCGGTGACCTTCACATCGAGTCGGACAAGATTGAAATCGTCAGAAATCCGATTGACCCTGATCAGTTCAGTCCGGATGGTGTTAGGCTCCTTCCGGACACAAAGAAGATCAGAGTTTTGTTTGTCGGTCGCCTCGAGGAGCGTAAGGGAATTCAGTATCTAGTAGATGCGATCCCTATGATCACGAGGAAGAACAGAAATGTCGAGTTCGTTGTCATTGGTGACGATACCAAGAATGCGACGGGGCAAACGTCTGAGCTGCACAAGCTGAAGAACACTATTGCGCGTGACGGTACAGGAGAGTTCATCCAGTTCATCAATCGGGTGCCGCTGGCCGATTTGCCTGGCTACTATCGTTCTGCTGATATCTGTGTGGTTCCCTCTGTTTACGACAACTCGCCATATACCTGCCTGGAAGCGATGTCCTGCGGACGTCCTGTTGTTGGTACCGCAGGCGGTGGTACCAAGGAGTATCTTACTCACGAGCAATCTGGAATTATTGTAGAGCCGAAGGACCCACAAGCGATCGCTGACGCATTGCTGCGTCTGATCGAAAACGAAGACCTGCGCTCACGCATGGGTCGCGAAGCTAGAGCTCGCGTACTTCATCATTTTCAACGCAAAGAAATAGCACGACAAACCGCCGGCTTATACGAACTCGCCGCAACGCGATTTTCGCAGAGCAGCGAGTCGCAAGTCTATAAGAAGGCACCAGATGCGGTGATTGAAGATGCGGTCTATATGATGAAAACCTTTGATACGATGGTCTTCGACACGCTATATCGTTTTTCATACAGATTTCGATTCATCTACTGGTACAAGCTCCTCAAGAAACGTCCAGGTCTTTTTACAGCAAAGATGATGTTGAAAGCGGCCAACGTCGCGTCGGTATTGACCGGCTCGCGAATTGCGCCGCTTAATCGACTGAGGCACTGGCTTACGACGGAAATAGCCAGGCGGAGCGTTGATCAAACTATGATCCAACTATTGCAAAAAACACCGGCGAAGGAATCGTCGAAAGAGGTGGCGTTGGTAGCATCGGGCAAGGTTGACTAACTTCAATCCGAATCTCGCAGACCACGTTTTAATGAAACCAGAATAGTCGCGTCAGGGCGTAGCTAAGGTTTTGACGAGTGGCGGCCGGTGCGCACCGACGACCAGCGGAATGCGCTTCTCTTTGCTCTATGCACGAAAACCAAATCCTTCTCGTTCTAAAAGCTGCGTTACCAGTTTGCCGGATTGGAAAGTTCGCTGGTCTTGTCCTCGCGCCATAACTTATGGACGAGAAAACCGTGTTCAATCATCTCTTCAAATGCCATTGATGCGCGCCAGTTTTCGCCGACCATACGCCAGACGAACACAAAAAATCCGGTTCGATCGGCACCATAGTTGCAGTGCACGAATACCTTGCCCGCCCCGGCTCTGGCTTTTGAAACAACTTCGACAAACGTCCGCAACTGCGCTAATGAAGGGCAATTTCGCACCGATAAGTTGATGTAGTTAAAACCCATATCGCGAGCTACTTCGCCCTCGTAGATGACAGGTTGCGTATCCTGTTCTCTAAGGTCTACGATTGTCATTATGCCGTGCTCTTTGAGCCATTGCATGCCATGAGGTGTGGGTCTCGAGCCGCGCAGAAGATACGGTTCAACCGTGTCAAAATTACAAATTTCTCTTCGCTCTGGTATCGCGATTATCGCGCGGCTTTTGTAATATTGGTCGAGAGCCAGGTGTTCTGCCGACGTCGCAATTGCTGCCGTGATTGCGGTGGCGAATAGAATCCAGAGTAGTACGACGAATTTGCTTTTGTGGCGGATATGCATTCAACATACAGCAGCGAAGTCAGGATAAGCCAATATACTGCAGGTCGAGGCTCCGATCAATGTGCCCGCAAGACGCCGGCGCTTCGTAGTATGGTCTCGAGGCCTCTGAGCTGGCTAGCTGCCTTCGCTTCCTGGTGAAATCGGGCGAATTACTGTTCTTCCAGGTCGTGGTGGACCAATTTCACTGCTACGGACCGTTGCAAAACGGAATCATGGCATCGGTAGACACGGCCCATCCCATCCCGCCTTGTCCGAGCTGGCCTTCGACTTTGTACCGGCCGGCGATTAGCTTCGCGGCTTTGGGGGCTGTTCCCCAGAGCGCAATGTCAGGAAAAGGAGTGTTGTGGCGATCGCTCACTACTTTAATCCGTACGTTGCCAATACATTACCCGGCAATTCCGATGCCCAAGCAGGCAAGGCTTTGCTTTCGCGGGGCTCTTTCCCCTTGTTTACGGTAGTTTTAGAAACGATTTATAGCAGGTAGTGATATTTTTATATGGACAAAGAGCTTCACAAGACACATCTGTCTCCAGAGAGATTCCAGTGATTAAAGGGAAAAGCATCTTGGCTGTTGTGTCCACAAGCGGATGCCGATCTTTGGCGCAACGCTATCTTCGGACGCTGAGTGGAAAACCGCTTTTCCGGTGGACTGTGGACGCGGCGAAAAGCTCACGTCTTGTGGACAACGTCGTACTGTCATCTAATGACAGCGCTCTGATTGCGCAGGCGCAGGCGCTCAATGTTCCGACTTTCGAGATGGAACAAGGCGAAGGTCGTCCGCAAGAGCGATTTGGCGATTCGTCGCTTTGCATTCTTACGGTGCTGTCCGATTTCGACTACTTTGTATTGCTTGATGCCGGATGCCCGCTTCGGCTCCAGTCCGATATCGACGGGGCGATCGAAGTATCAGCGCGCAACGATGGTACGCCCGTAGTCACCGTGTCCGAGATGAGAGTTTCTCGAGATGCGCTTGTGGTGCTGGATGGCAATCGGAAGATGACAAAACCAGCTGCACTGAATACTTCGTCGTGGAATTCGGCAAGTCGAATGTATTCGATCAACAAATGCATCTCAGTGGCTTCGAGTCAGTATCTTCGGCAACATGGCAGCTTTTTGACAGAGGATACGCATGCGTATATCATGCCGGCTGAGCGCTCAATCATTGTCGAAAGCAAGGGCGATCTCGCGATGGCAGAAGGGCTTATGCGATTGACGGGCACTGGAGAAATTGTCATTCCTAACTACGATGTTAATCAGATACGCCCCGTGCGTTGATGTAAAACAGGATTTAGTGTCGGTTGTGGATCGGAGTTCGTCGAAAGATCCCATCAACAGGTGGCTATCGTCGTTCGACAAGCGCAGTCCAATGTGGCTTATAGAGCCGCATAACGCGGTTTTAAAACATCCCGTATCTGGTACCATTTTAATCGTCGATCGGACTTCAGGAAGTGATTCGACAACCGTAACGTCGGCGGCGTAAGGAAAGACAGGTCTCAAGAGAGCGCGTCAATCGACTTGCGTCGCACGAAAAAAACATGCTTGTTGACGAGATTCCGCTTATTATGAGCAAGAACACATGTCGAGCACATGTCAACGGTGCGAAAACAAGCCTTCTTGTATCCAAAGACACTCATGCTCGCCCGGAAGTAGCCGCAGATGAAGGTTATGGCTTCGTTAGCAGTCTTGCTAAATTGTAGTTGTGATTCAAAAAACATACCGCTTTCCATGATGCGCAGACCTTAATAGTTGTCCTAAAAAGGCTTTGCCATTATGCTAAATTACGGCAGATCACATACACTAGTAATGCTTCAAATTTTACTAGGGGAAACCGGATAATCCACAATGTTTGGCAGAGGCAAACAACAGCACCAACAACCAGGCAAGATCAGGCTGCCGAAACAGTCAGTCTTTCCTGATTTGGCTATGCTGAAGAGCGTCTATGAGCAGGCTCAAGTCAATCGCCCGCAAGAAGTCGAGTTGATGTGGTCCGTGCCTGGCACATACAAAACATACTGCCTGCTAATAAAGTTTGATAAGGTCACTCCTCATCCCTTGTGGAATCTCTGGGAAGATGATGGTCGTCAATCGAAGCTCGTAAGTAAATTCGAGACTTCGGATCTCAATCTCATCATGGATGTGATGATGATGCTCGAGACGCAAAGCGGTGCGGCGACTGGTGCGAGCGGCACGGGCAACTATCAGCCTGTGAATCTCGGAAGTAGCGTTCCACCTCGCAACAACCCTGCTGCCGGCCAATCGACTTTCCCGCCGGCCAATAAAGAACTTCAATTTGGTGGTCCGGCGTTCAGCTCGAGCGGCGGTTATCCCGCTTACCAACAGCAGCCCGATCAGCGCTTGGGCTACGGCAATCAGCAGTCCAATGCCGCGCAACAGCCACTCAAGCAGACGGGCGGGTACCAAGCCGTCCCTGGTCCAGGCGGGCAGATGCCGGGCTCCAACACTCGCATGCCGCAGGCCCAGCAACAGCTAGGTACAACAGGCAACAATCGAATTGTTCCGATGCCACCAATGCAGCAGCCCGACTATTTCCGAGGCACGCCAGTGTTTGGCGGCGGTGGTGGTCCGGAAGAAACGTTGCCCGGCCCGCAAGCGCTCGGTGCGTCCATGATGCCGCAGGGCAGCCTGCCACCCGATTTTTATTCAGAAACGCCGGCTGTGCCCGGCAGTATGACCAAAACGGCTTCAACGGCGTTGGAAGGCAATCTTCGAAAGGTCAAAATGTCCGAGGTTCTTACCAACATCGGTATGAACAAGGTGACAGGCATGTTGGAAGTGATTTCCGATGCTGCCATCGCGCAGATCTATATCGTGGACGGCACGCCGAAGCATGCTCAAGCCGGGGCGTCACGAGGCGATGCCGCGATCAAGGAAGTCGTGACCTGGCGAAAAGGCGATTATAAGTTTCATCCCAAAAAACTTACCGATATGACCTCTTGCGAAAAGACTTTGCAAGCGTCGATCATGGAAGGTACCGCTCTTTTGGAGCAACTCCGGCACCTGGAAGCCGCAGGGCTGGTCTACGAATCGCAGCTTGTTCTCAAGCAAAAAATCTCAGCGACACTGAACTCAAGCTCATGCTGTCCAAAGGCCATCCACTTGACTTTGATTGGCAGAAGCAGATTTATGAAATGCTCAAGAAGAAGCGGACCTTCACCGATCTCTTGCGCGACCGCCCAATGGATATGGCGCAGTGGGCGCCTTTGCTCTTCAACTTTCTCTATTGCGGTATTCTCGACATCAAAGAGCCAGCGTCGACACGCGGCGGAGCGCTAGACTTTCTCGGAGAGTCGAAACAACAGATTCAGGCGCTGAGATACAACTTTATCAGACCCGACACTGGAATCCACACCTTCGAGGGGTTGATGTATTTCCTCGAGTACGAGTTCTACCGATTCGAGGCGTACAACTGGCCTATTTCGCTTATCTTGTTCGAGATTAACCGGAGGCGGACGGATATGAGCTTTGGTGCGGAGCCATTGGCGGCAAGCGCTATTAACACAGCGGCGCTGAGGATTGAATTGGTCAAGCGACCGCTTGATTTGCTCGGGCACTTCGAAACGCAGGATTTCGCCCTGGTTTTGCCGAACACGAGACCATCTCAGGCGGCTTTTGTCGCCAATCGAGTCCTGGATGCTCTTACAACTACTCCACTTGCTCCTGATATCGATCGTCGTAATTTGCTACTATCTTTTGGGGTGGCAGGGTTGCCTTCCGACGGCGAGGATTTGTCTAGTCTCATTGAGGCCGCTCGGACAGCGAAGAACGAAGCGAGAGAGGGAACGTTCCCGATAGTTTTGTCGAGAACGCGTAAGAGAGACTGATGACGCAGGAAGCGCCGACAGATATCCAACTGGGCGAATTGTTGATCAAGGGCGGACTTGTCGAGCCTGAGCAGTTCGAGGCTGCATTCCGTCTTTCTTTCAAGATGCGTTTGCCGATTGGTCGCGTGCTGACTATGCATAACCACATCAGTGAGGAAAACCTGCGGGCGGCGATCGAGATTCAATCACGCATGCGCGATGGATTGATTCCACTTGATCATGCCATTCAGGCACTACTGTTGGTATCACAGGAGGGACTTCCCCTCGAAACGGCGTTGAACCGATCCGGACCTGTAGCAGTACCCAAGATGTTGGCTGCGGTACCTACCCATAACAGGCTTGGAGAGCTGCTTGTCGCGACGGGAATTGTTTCTGCGCCGCTGATCGAGCAGGGCATGATCACGAGCGCGGAGACCGGGCTGCCTCTCGGGATGGTGCTGCTCAACAAGGGCATAATCACGCGAGCCGCGTTGAACTCAGCGCTTGCTGCGCAGCGATTGATTCGTGAAGGACGCGTCGATCGCGATCATGTGCTGTATGCGCTCAAGCTTGCTCGGCTGCGTTCTATTTCACTCGAGCAATCACTGCGTGAGACTGGGCAACATGCGGCGCTATCTCAAGCTTTTGGTTTGGGAGAACTGTTCCTTATGGCGGGAGCCATGTCGGAGAGCCAGCTGTTGACTGCGCATGAAATCGAGGTGACCGAGGACCGAGCGCTGGACGAAGTTATAATCACTCTCGGTTACGCGTCAAAACCCTGTGTGAAAGCGGCTAAGCACGTCCTGAAAATGATCGAAACCGGAATATTGTTCGAATACCAGGCCGCCCAGATCATATCCAAAATCCAGTACGCCTCCTCCGAGGAGCTGCAACGAGTCCTTGCTTTGATCGACGAAGATCCCGATGCGATCTTCGAAGAGCGTGAGCCAGTCGGCGTTACCGATATCCTGAAAAAATCGGGGCTGATATCAGACAAAGATTTGCAGATTGCAACTGCTCTGGCATTAGCCAACAAAGTGCCTCTGATGAAGACGCTGTTCGATGCCAAGCTTATCGACGAGCAAACGCTAGAACACGCTACGCATCTGAAAAACTATCTAGACCATGATCTCCTGAAGCTCGAGCAAGCCACGATTGTGATGGCATATTGCCTCGAGAATAATATGACCGTAGAGGAAACTATGGACACGTTTGGCTGGACTGCTCCGACGCAATGAGGGGTCTGACGGGGCGCATTCGGGGGGCAGGACTGAGTTGTCTCGAGAAATAGAGAGCTGGACCCGTCAGCGCAAAGGGCTTTTGCTCGATATTTTGGTCGTGTTGTTCATCGCCCTTTTCGTCGGAGCTGTTTTTTTTAAAACGGTTTTGTCAGGTCAGCCGATAACCAAGCTTTATCTCCTGGCTGAGTGGGACTCGGTTTTTCGCAGCTTGAGTACAGGGCAATCGTTGCAGCTCGATCCTTCGTCGATACTGCTCATGGTGCCTTACTACATGTTGGTAAGTCGTCTCTGGCACAACTTCGAGATTCCGTTGTGGAACCAAAACAGCGGTTTTGGAATGCCGCTTCTGGCCGACCCCCAGGCGCTGGCGCTAACACCATTGCACTTCGCGATGGCTATTGATCCGTCGCTGCGCACCTACAATCTTACTCTCGTTTTCGAAGTTGCTATTTTGTCACTGGGCGGGTATGCAATGGGTCGAGCGCTCGGACTCTCGAGACCGCCTTCGCTTTTTTTGGCGCTTACGCTGCTTGCTTGTCCGTATGAGCAGTGGTACCTCGAGCTTCTGGGCAACGGTTATTGTTTGATTCCATTCCTGTTCACTGCCTTCTTGCTTGCGGCACGCAGACGAACGATGGCGAGCGCCGTGGTGGCAGGTTTGCTTGCGGGCGTAGTCGTGCTGTCATCGCACCCGGAACTCTCGTTTTCCAGCATTACGTTCGCCAGTCTGCTGTTAGTCTGCCTCGTGCCTTTTGGCTACGGAACGAGGTTGCAGAAGTCGCTAGCCTCGTTGCGCAAAAGCATCTCTTTGTTGACTGTTGCCGGGGTGGTCGCGTTTTGCCTTTGCGCGCCGATGTTGCTGTCGTTTGCCGAGTTCATCGCTAATTCGGATTCTTACAAATTTGGCAATCGGGCTCCTGCGTATGTTCCTTTGCAAACCTTGATTTACGACTTGGTGCTGCCTGGATTCGGCGGTGCCAGCCCTTATTTGGGCGTGCTAGCCTGTATCTGTTTGCCGCTCGCGATTGTCACCATATTCAATACCATGTTTAAACCTGGTGCCAGCCGATCGTGGGAGCGACGTTCGCTAATTGTGGTAGGTGGCTTATCACTAATCGCGTGGGCTGTCTCTTCCAAGCTGTGGCCTCTCGGATTCCTACTTACAAAACGACCGTTTTCTTATGTTGTAGTCACCTACTTTTTTCCGATTGTCCTCGTTCTGGTTGCTGCAGTCGCGGCCTTCGGGTTGGAGCGAGCCCTGTCGCTCGCCATGGGCGATGTGCCCAAGGACAAGCAGCACGATCTGATTGTCGATGCCAACCACTGTTACAGACACGCTCCAGTGGTTGAGTGGTTGATTCTCAGTGTGTGGACTACGTTGGTTCTGCTGTTTCCACTCGTTGTCACCATGTCCCACATCAATCTGGGTGCCGCTAACTTTGACATGACGCTGCCTGGTATGGCGTTCAGCACTCACGATTGGATCAAAGGGTGCATAACGACAGGTCTTTGCTTTGCTCTCCTTGCAGCTATTCGAATGGTGCGTCGTCGCGCCAAACCGTCGTTCATTCCTGTTATCTGTGTATGTTTACTTATAGGACTCGGTCTGTTTACCCAGCTATCGGTTGCCAGAAAGTCGTTGCCATGTCGACCATCCTTCAATTACCCCGAACCAGAAACGATAGCTTTGCTCAAACAATTGGGCGGCCGATTCGTTGCCGTCGGTAACCACACTCTCAAACCCAACACGAATCTAGTTTATGAACTCAATGATTTGCGCTCATTCAACGCTATGTTTCCTGTCCGATATCTTTCATTCTTAAAGGCGGCTGGGGCGAATCTGACCGAATTCAACCAAGAGTTTTCCGAACAGATATCGACCCTCCTAAATCTGGCGAGCGTCAATTACGTCGTCACGCCTGATGCCGTCTTCGATCGACCGGTGTTCTCGCAGTCGTCGACATACGACATCAAGCCGTCCGATCCGTTGTTCTGGAATTCCGATTTGTCGATAACGAGCTTGAAGCATGCGGTCGATACCGTCAACGCAGCGATCTACATTCAGATGACCTGGAAATGTCGGGCTGTACCGGGCAAATATTCTTACAATTACGTTCTGCTGAATAAGCGTGGAGAACCTGTCTGGATTTCCGATCTCAAGCCTATTGGAGTCACTGTCGAGCAATCGACACCGGGTACCCAGCCACTTGATGTGTCGTCACCTGCGGCTGTAAGGTCCGAAGATAGCCCTGGCTCGAATCCAACCAGTCAATCGCAGCCAAGCGGTCAAAAACGCGCCACCAAGGGTCAACCTTCTGCCCCTCAGTGGCAGGTTGTGACCGTAGCGGTTCCGATAAGAGCCACGATTGCGGTTGGAGAGCCTTTGTCTGTTAAGGTCGGCGTTTTTGAAACTGACGGTTTGAAACGTATAAAGGCGATTGGGTCAACAGTCCGTTCCACCGATGACGGTGTAGAAATCGTACGCATCTCAGCGCCGCCTGTACCAGGGCTGGGTGAGAAGCCTCTGCGACGTTTCAAGCTTCTCGCTGAGACGCATGAGGGGATGAGGATTTATGAGAACACCGAGGCTGTTCCGAATGCGTACATAGTGACGCGAATCAACTTCGCTAAGAGCAAAGATGAGGCTTTGGAAAAGCTTTTAGCACCAGATTTTAACTGGTTCAATGCTGCGGTTATCGAATCGCAATCCGCAGATACCGGGCGTTCACTGGAAAGAGCCGAGGCCAATCAACTCGCGCTCAGTTTTCCGTATGCCCGTGTAGGCAGCGCCGAGCTCTATAGACGAGGTAGCAATCACCAACTCGTGTTCACAGACTCTGCCGATCCTGGTTATCTGATTGTTACCGAGCAGTGGTTTCCCGGTTGGAATGCCACGTTAGATGGCAACTCAGTACCGATTCTGAAAGCTAATCATGCCTTTCGAGCTGTCGAGATTCCCGCCGGCAAGCATACCGTCGAGTTCCGCTATCTGCCTGTTCCGTTCCTTCTCGGGTGTTTGCTGACGTTTATGATGGTTTTGACTTTGATCGGAATGTGTTTGCAGAAACTCATTGTCGATAAGAAAACAAACCGTGTTGAGCAGCCGTCACCTTAAGGCATCGCGCCCGGCGTCATGGTTGTCTCGATTCTGCCGATGCCGCCGCGGCAAGTGCAATAGCGTCGACGATTGTTCTCAGGCGGTAAGCCGCTAAGTACCTGCTTTCCGGCGCCACAAGACGGTATCTACCAGATAGTGATGAACTGACATTGTTGACAGACAAACCGCGCTGAATTGTGCCCACCATTGATTTGGGAAGCTGAAGATATAGTCGTGAGTGCCCTGGCCAATCAAGAAGAGCGCAACGCAGAATGCGACGAACGCGAAGCCAGAAGGTACGACGTCCAAAAAGCGTTTTGTTGGAAACTTGGCTGAGCTTTCTTGTTGCCTTTCCAATAAATATACGATGCTCAGATATTGAAATGCATGGAATGCAGTAATGGTCAGGAATCCACGCGAGTAGAACTCGATGCTCAAGAAGCCAAACCAATGAATCGCATAGTAAATGATCAGATTAAGCAGAGCGGTGCAGTTGTATTCAGATTTTGAGTTCTTGAACTTCAGGACCTCTGCTTGAAGCCCAAGAGCCAATCCGCAACCAGCCATAATCCAGCAAATGTTCATGATTGGATCGGGGATGTGCATCGGAATGATGTACTCGGAAGACTTGCCTCCCCAGACCGTAAACAGAAGGTTCCAGCGACCCAGCAAGAACAACGGAATTGCAAGATGGTATGCGAAGAAAGAAAGTTTGTTCGAGAGTGCTGTGTCGGCTTCTGATCGCGCGTAAAATCTTCCTACGCCGTATACCTGTCTGAGGTAGTGGTAAGACTGCCAGAGATTGACAGCGGTAAATGCTTGCAGGAAGAAACCTTTGATTGTGGCAACGATCAAGAAAGCGAGAATAAAGGTATAAGCCGGCCAACCTAATAGCCAGTTGACCTTCTTTTCGGAGATTTTTCTAGTCAGTCGTGCGTATGTAGCCCAAGTGTGAGGCATGCTAATGAGTTGGTTGGTCCATAACAGCCAGAATGGACTCGAACATGCTGTCTCTCCGCCAATCATGAATAGTGGAAGGTACAGAGGAAGTCCGCCGAGCATTACCCAGAAGATCTGAAAATAGGTTGTGCTTCCGAAGGACAGTTTTGGCAGGCTATTCCATCGCAAGGATCGAGCGGCGCTGTCCATCAAGTTGTCCTCCAGAGAGTGCCACCGAGTCGGCCGCGTTGTATCACCCTAAAAAATTCAATTCGATTTTTCTTTGCCCATAGTAATTGTTCTACGTGAAAACAATGTGTGCTTGATCAATTTAAGTGCTTTATCTCTTTTGGGTGCGTGTTGCAAACCTGAAACAATCAGGCGTTGGATAATCGACTACGGAATCTAATCAGGCTCAGTCCGTTGAACAAAACAACCAGAGTGCTACCTTCGTGAAGAATGACGGCCTCGCTGATCTGAACCCAGCCGAAAACAGTCGCGAGCACGAGCAGCGCGCTGACTCCGAGGGCTATAGATAGATTTTGCCGGATTTTTCTGGTTGCTTCTCTGGAAAGCTCAACCGCGAATGGGAGCTGCGCTAGACCATTGCTCATCAGCACAAGATCGGCTGTCTCCAGTGCGACGTCGGAGCCTGTGCCGCCCATTGCGATGCCGACGGATGCCGCTGCCAATGCCGGAGCGTCATTGACTCCATCGCCGACCATGGCTACGCCACCCTCATTGGCCAGAGCGCGCAAGATCTTGGCTTTCGCGTCTGGCATCAGTGGTGCTCGTGCCTCATCGATGCCAATCTGGGCGGCGATCGCTCGCGCCACTGTCTGATTGTCGCCGGACAACATGACACTGCGTTCGATACCAAGTTTTTTAAGTGCGCTTAAAACCGCCTGTGTTTCCGTTCTTACCGTATCAGCTATGCCTATGACGCCCAGGTAGCTATCTTCACGTTTCACGACGACTACAGTCTTTCCATTTTCCTCGAGTTGTGTGACGGCACTGGAAATGGCAGGAGGGGCATCGGAAAAGAGGCTCAGGTTACCTGCCCATACCGACTGTCCGTCGACGATGGCTTTGATGCCTTGTCCGTGAACCGCCTCGCTCTTGTCGGACGTCGTGAATTTGATTCCCCGTTGCTTCGTTCCTTCGATTATGGCGATTGCCAGCGGGTGCGAAGAGTGAGATTCAGCGCTTGCGGCAGCCTCGAGTAGCTGCACTTCGGAGAAGTCGGGTTCGGGTCTGATCTCTACCATACTGGGCTTTCCGACAGTGAGAGTACCTGTTTTATCGAAAGCTATTGCATCGACTCTACCGAGCGTCTCCAGGTGAACGCCGCCTTTAATCAATACTCCACCCTTGGCGGCACGTGCCACCGCCGATAGTACTGCTGCGGGTGTAGCTATCGCCAGAGCACAAGGAGAAGCTGCCACTAAGAGGGAGATTCCGCGAAGAATTGCGTGCGTCGCGGTTAGTCCTTCGAAGAAGTAGAGCCCGAGAGCGAGCGCTGGCGCTGCGACAATAACAATGGGTACGAATGTGTTCTCTAATTTTTGAGCAAGCTTTTGCGATGCGCCTTTTTGTGCTTCAGCTTCTGAGACCAAATCGACGATTTTCGCGAGCACAGACTCAGAGGAAAGCTTTCTGACTTCTACTTCCAGCGCTCCATCAGTGTTAATAGTTCCTGCAAAAACATCATCTCCCGGACCTTTGGCTACCGGGACAGATTCTCCTGTTATCGTCGCTTGATCCAGCGACGACGAGCCGGATATTATTCTTCCGTCGAGCGGAACGCGATCGCCAGGTCGAATAGCTATGATGTCGCCTCGTTTTACGTATTGAACATCGACCTCTACGAGCTCTTTTCCTTGTTTTACAAATGCTTTGCTAGGTCTGAGTTTGCCGAGCTCCTCGACGGCGTGCCGTGCTTGATCCATCGCTCGGTGCTCGAGGGCGTGACCGAGACTGAAAAGAAAAAGTAAAAATGCACCTTCGAAAAACGCGCCTAGACAGCCGGCTCCCAATGCCGCAATGACCATCAGTGTTTCGATATCCGGCAACTTCGTTGATTTGAGTGAATTGAAGGCAGCTCGAGCCGGAAACAATCCCGCGCAAACCATCGCGAGACAGAAGACCACTTGCCCGACTATCACATCCGATGGATTGATGACATGTTGGTAGACGAAGCCGGACGCCAATAGAACGCCCGAGACAATCGATAACGTCATTTGCAGTTTGGGTGCCAGTCCGCCTCCGTGCGAGTGGAAAGAGCATGCATGTCCCTTTTCCGGCTCTTCGAGTTCGTAGCCGAGCGCTTTTACTCGCTTGTCTATCTCGCGCGGGTTGGTCAGCTCTCTGTCGTATTCTATGACCAGCCGCTCTGCAGCGTATGCGACGTTTGCCGTCAACACTCCCGGCAGGCGAGACAGTGAATATTCGATCAAATAGCTGCATTGGGCGGATTCCATACCCCGCACGAACCAGGTGGTTTGGAGGTATCGCTTAGAAACAGCGCTGCCCACTTTGGTGAGGTTTTCGCGCAGGATATCCAGCGAAATCTTTTTTGCGTCGTAGTGGACGCAGATCTCGGTATGTTCCGAATCCTTTCGTACGTGTACTTCTCCGACTCCTACAAGTCCTTCGAGTACGCGTTCCAGTTGTTCGAAGCGTCCGAATTCATCTGTCTCTCCTGGTATGACTATGTCCAGCTCCATTTGGAATGCAGTCCCGCCATCTTCTGCTGGTCGCTGGAAGAACGTGGCTTCTCTGCGCCGCTTCTCTGTGTCCACAGGCTCGTGATGATGATGACCGCAGCCATGTCCATGGTCGTGATCGTGGTCATGATCATGATCGTGGTCGTGACCACAGCTGTGTCCGTGGACGTGTTCCTTGGGTGCGTGATCGTGCTTGCAGTCAGGGCCGTGAACGTGTTCCTTATGCTCGTGATTGTGCTTGCAGTCAGGGCCGTGAACGTGCTCCTTGGGTGCGTGATCGTGCTTGCAGTCAGGGCCGTGAACGTGTTCCTTGGGTGCGTGATCGTGCTTGCAGTCAGGGCCGTGAACGTGTTCCTTGGGTGCGTGATCGTGCTTGCACTCGGGACCGTGAACGTGTTCCTTGGGTGCGTGATCGTGCTTGCAGTCAGGACCGTGAACGTGCTCCTTGGGAGCGTGATCGTGCTTGCAGTCGGGACCGTGAACTGGTTCCTTGGGTGCGTGATCGTGCTTGCAATCGGGACCGTGAACGTGTTCCTTGGGTGCGTGATCGTGCTTGCAGTCAGGACCGTGAACGTGCTCCTTGGGAGCGTGATCGTGCTTGCAGTCAGGACCGTGAACATGCTCATCATGTTCGTGATCATGCTTGCAATCGGGACCGTGCACATGGTCGTTAGACATTTCGTACCCTCTTCCTGCGAGCTGTCATGATGACCGCTGCCTAGTGTTTGTGCCCGTGCCCTCCGGAGCTGCTCGCCGATGGTGGTGGCGGTGGATGATCGTCGTCGTCGTCATCATCGTGATGGTCTTCTTCGGGAATAGGCTGCGTGAACTTTTGTCCTGCAATCTCGAGCGTAAAACTGGTGCACCCCGGTGGCACCTTGAACTCGAGTACTGCAGGCAACCTCGTCTCGTAGCGCTTGAGCACACTGCCTTTGTCATCATATATGGTGCCGCCTGAGGCAACAGTCATGGTTTCGTCAACCAGAACGGCTACAAGTTCGGCCATCTCTTCCATTCTGTCGGCTACGCGATGACACCACAAGTGACCGACCCCAGGATATTCTTCGTGGCAGATCTGCTCCATCTGATTCTCATCGATTGAGTCACCAACTCCAACCAGCACGAAGTTGAGTCTAGGCAGGCGTCCGCTCTGAATCTCTTTGGCGACCTGTTGCGAGTATGCTTTCACATCGCCCGGGTCGTAAATTTGGCTGTCCGTGATGATAACCGCCAAGCCTCGCTTTGCACCTTTCTCCGCCTGAGTCCTTATGTGGGAAACGTAGTCTCTCAGAACAGGCAGCATCACAGTACCCTTTCCGTAGAACTGCGGACCGGGAAACTTGTAATTTTTAGCTTCAGTACCGGTTAGATCTCCGACGACTTCGATTTGAGAGCCGTCTCCTGTTGCCCAATATGCGACTCGTAAAACGCCGTCCTTGTCTTTGGTCGCCAAATACTCGAGCATCCATTGCATTTGCGGTTCGACTTGATTGCGCACGCCGCCGATCTTTGCGAGGATCCCGCGAGGACCATACTCGTCCTCCATGCTGGCAGAGCCATCCATGTATAGAGCGACGTCCAATCCTTCGACGGTTGGATCGTGCAACAGTGTCGCGAGTATGGTGCCCTCTTTGTTATGTACATCGGAGAATGGTTTTACGATTGTTTCGTGCTTGTGTGACATTGCGCTTCACTCCTTAGGTAGTTCAAATTGGCACATAGTCACGTTTTTAGTGATGATCATCGTCATCATCATCGTCATGATCTTCCGGAAGCGGTTGAGTATAACGCTGTCCGTTAATCTCGAGCGTGAAACTCTTGCACCCTTCAGGAACTTTGAACTCCAAGATGGCCGGTAAGCGAGACTCATACTTCGCGACTACCTTGCCTTTGTCATCATATACGGTACCGCCCGAGGCAACCGTCATCGACTCATCGACGAGGACTGCTACAAGCTCAGCGACTTGACCGATCTCTTCAGCAACCCGGTGGCACCACAAGTGACCAAATCCTGGATACTCTTCGTGGCAGATATCTTCCATCTGCTCTTCGTCGACGCCGTCGCCCACTCCGACGAGGATGAAATTGAGGCGTGGAAGCTTGCCCTTCGTAATGTCGCGAACGATAACATCACAGTAAGCCTTCACATGATCAGCATCGTGAATCACACCGTCCGTCAAGAATACAGCGCAACCCTGACGTGCACCTTTGTCTGCCTGGTCTCGCATGTATGCTACGAAGTCTCGAATGGCCGGCTCTAAATTAGTGGATGAACCGAAAGTCCCGGGCCCCGGAAATTTGTAGGACTCGACATCTTTTCCTTTAAGTTCGCCTATCACCTCGATTTGCGATCGATTGCCCGTAGCCCAGTAAGCGACGCGGAGAAGCCCATTGCGATCTTTCGTGGCGAGATATTCAAGGATCCATCTGACTTGTGGTTCTACCACGTTGGGTAAAAACTCAGGAGTCGCTCCGAGGAACCAGTTAAGCAGTCCTTTCCACTTCTTCTTATACTCGTATTCATCGCTCATGCTACCGGAACCATCGAGGTAGATCGCCATGTCCAGCCCCTCGACTGTTGGATCGTGAAGCAAGGTTGCTCGAACTTCACCATGTTCACAGTGAATGTCGGAAAAGGGCTCTACCGGTCTTTCATGAACTTTAGTCATATTTGAACCACCTCAAAAAAAATACGAACACAATGCAGAACGGAAATTGATACCTGTTAATCAAAGTCTTTCATCCAGTCAGGCTTAGCTTCAGATGGCTTTGCTTTCTGGGACTTCTGTTGTTGCTCCTCCTTGCTATTCGATTTGTCTTGTCCGAAATCATTCATCCAATTAGGTTGCGATTTGCCGGCAGGTCGCTGTATCGATGCGTTATGCGCTGATTCCGCCGCGCTCGAAAGATTTGTAAGTCGCGTCTCGACGTGGGTCGATGTCGGAGCCCTGTGTGACGAAATGAAGTCTTCCATCCATTCCGACCGACGTGCCTTTCTGCTTGGTTGAGTCTCGTTGAGTGTATTGTCCGGAATATTGACCGGACGTGGCGGAGGAGCGGTCTTCCTCGAGGCGTTGCTGCGAGCTTCAACAGAAGCACTACGAACCCTGCTTTGAAGTGCCTTCGCCCGTGGTGTCGGATATCCCGGCAGTTTTTCTAGTGCCTTACGAGCCAGGCTGATGAATTCATCCACAGTCGCCTCAGGCGGCAGTGTGAACTTGTCTTTGATTATCTTTCCAATCGCATTTGTCACCGCGCTCGGCAGCGGCTTCGAAAGCACATCCGGTAGGATGTTGGGCAGACCGCCGGCCGCGCCAGGTTGGCGCATAGCGACCTCGCCTTTGATGACATAGCCTCGTGCTTCCAGATCCTTTTCGAACGAGAATCTGTTGACTACAGGAAGAACCATGTCTTTAAGCGGATGATTTACCTTTTCTTTCTCTATGTCATCTTTTAGCGCTGATAGCATGTCGAAAATCAAATTGGAAACAAGATACTCGTTCCACGGATCGCCAAGACCAATATCTCCTGGCATTAGCGGGTAAGCCATCACCAGCCCTTTGCCTCGAATGATTTCTTCTTCGCGATCCCCTGGTAGGAGGAAGTTGAAGCAGCGTTGTGTGACGCCACCAGCTTCAGTTTGATAGTGGAACGAGTACTGGCTGGAATTGACGATACCAGCCAAAAGATCAATGCGATTAACCGTTAGCTGACCCTGCACACCTTTGAAACTTTCGTCTGATGAAGCTGGAAATGGACCGTATAAAGTTCCATAAAGATAGACAGGGTCGTTGAGACCTGGTGTCTCAGGCGGTTGCTCGAGCGCTTCCAGGTTAAAGAGATAGATCTCTGAGCCATCGATGGAGCGACTTGCGGCAGAACCGATAACTTCATTGAAAGCAAGGTCTTGCTGAACTATTTCTGGCAGATTGGATAATTCATCACCAGCGAGAGCGCGTAGGAAGCCGGCTGCATCAATCGTTACGAGCCATTCTCGCTCAACCACATGCCTGCCGCCCAGAAAAAAGCTGTCAATAGCGTGATATGGCTCAAGAGTGCTGACCATATTTGTGTCGGACCACTCGTCGTTAGACCGAGTAACAAAGTATCTTGGCAATGGACGTGAAGCCATCTATTTGTTCGAGCCCGTAAGAACCTACTGCAATCCTAAATCAGGAGAAGCGAAGTATACGAGATCTAAATCTTCTTCTTATTAACGCGGCGCGGTCAACTTTGAAACTGGTATGAACGTTCCCTTTAACTTATCGGTTTGAGGTGTTCTGCTGAGCGGACGATTTCCGAATCGAGTGGGTGCTAGGTCTGGTGATGCTCACTGTTGGAAAGTGCTGACGATTTAGCCTGAGCTAGGGCGTTGGCACGTCGCCTTTTCCTGCGTCTTGTCGCACTCGCCGAAATGGTTACTGGCTCGCGAGCCGGCGCCGCGGTGAACGCAATTAGTACGCACGCATAGCTAAAGGTCATAAGTACCGAAAACCATAGAAAAAACGATAAATCATTCATATTCGAACTCCTCAGTCGAGAGACCCTACATTCTCTAGAACGATATTTTGAATCAAAAAGTTCAATTCTGATTCAGAATCTCAATCGCGGAAAAGTCACTCTGGATAAGGGTTCTAGCGCCTTTGCCTGTCTTGGTCTATTGACACTTTATCAGTTTTTCGCACCAGTTCAATTGCGCGAAAGCCTGGTAGTTAGTCAATTCCATCTTCGAGGAAGGACTTGATTCACGCGTTGTCAGGGATAATGAATTTGCTTCTAGTCAGTAATACATCATGCTCTTGATGAATTTGTAGCACCGTGGAAACACTTGAGCCAACTCGCCGTCACCGCGGTCGATACCAGCAGCGGTGCCATGACAGATAGCGAACAACTCCGCGAAAAGCTCGCAAGGTCCCCTCTCCCCTTCCTGGCAGTAGTAGTGCCATTCCGTACGCTGTGAATTGGTCAAATGTGCCGCATCTTCGTCGTAGAGCTTCTTGAACTCACCGCCGGAGATGTCGTGCTTTACATGATCGTATGCATGCCCGAGTTCATGCAATGTGGTGAAACCAGCCTGTGTGTTCAGTCTTGGCGGACTGTTGTTCCACGAGGCACGCTCTGCAATGTAGAGCGTCTTTGTTGATGGAACGAACATGCCTGGGCAATTGTCGTAACCGCCGCCGTGAATGTATCCGCTTGGTTTGTCTGTTGCCAGTTCTGGACAGGCGTCTACTATGGTTCTTGCGATGAGAATTTTGCATCCACCTTCGCGAAGAGCGCTTTTCACTTTCGGTGGTACGGCTGCCAGTGCGTTTAACACAATCGCGTAGACCTTGTCTGTGTCAGCGGTGCGCTTGTGAACATTCAAAAGATTTTTGTCTGTCGGATCTGCGAAGGCTCCGCCCCTGGTCTTATTTGTTGTCGACGATTCCGCTTCAGAGTCTTCAGCTTTAGCAGAGCTGGCAGGAAGTGTCTGTCCCAATGCCCTATAGCAGTAAGTGGCGATGGACGGATGAGGATTGAGGGTGAGCGTAGTCTTGTATTGTGCTCGAGCCTCGCTCGTCTTACCGGTCTGCGATAGGCAGATTGCGAGATAGTAGTGGGCAAGTGCGCTATTTTTTGCCAGACCATTGACGGCTCGATTGAAGCATTCAGCCGCTTCTGCATACTTCTTCTGGGAAAAAAACGCAAGGCCACTCTTCAAATCGGAGTTCTGATTTTGTCCGAAGGCAAGCGATGGTGACAGAACAAGAACTAGCGCAAATCCAAAACCTATTAGTTTTTGCCGAATCGAATTCTTGTTCTTCATGTGCAGTCGCTTAAATCAAACCCATTCAACGATTGAGTTTATCTTACACGCAAACTCGCTTTAATTTGAGGGCCAGAACGATTCTGTCCTTTTCGGCGCCGCCGGCTGTTGTTCCCAATAATATGTGACGTCGAAATACAATCTGGCTTTGCTTCGCGTCGAGAATCTCTATCTCGGAATACCAGAAAACAACGACCTAAATCTGCCTGGATGCAACTCGTTCAAAAGTAACGACGTGTATCCAAGATGCAACCTGTTACACACACTAACGAACGATTTCAGACTGCCGATTGCTTGCCGCCCGAGATTGCTCGCTTAAGGACGTATGCACCGATGCGGACGTATGCCAGAAGCATAAGCCCCGTGTATGCAAATCCGTCCATGTACCAGCGATTGCCTCTGTAGTGCTTTCGCCAAAATCTATACAAACCGCGATGTGAGGAAAGAATCATTCTGACCTTCACCTGTTTGATCGATTGCCCGTAATGGTGAACTACTTTTGCTTCTGGGTCGAACCAGATCTGCCAGCCCTTTTGCTTTACGCGAAAGCACCAGTCCACCTCTTCGAACAACATGAAATAACCTTCGTCGAGAAGCCCCACTTCATCGAGCACCTGGCGCCTGATCATCAGACATGCTCCTTCAGGTTGATCGACCTCTCGGAGATCGTCGTGGTTCCAGTCGAGCATTTTATATTCGCGGAATCGGCTTCCTTTCTCAGAACCCGCCGGATAGAGCCGACTCAGACCAAGCAGCTCGTAAAGCATACCGACAAAAGTTGGAAATGCCCGGCAGGATCTTTGCACGCTGCCGTCGGTGTTGAGCAGTTGGGGTGCCACCACGCCGCATCTCGGATTTTCTTCGAGGAACCGAATAAGCTCTCTTAATGCGCCTTTTCTGATTTCTGTGTCAGGGTTAAGTAATAAGGTGAAGTCGCTTTGTGTTTGGCGGAGGGCTTGATTGTTAGCTTTAGCAAAGCCTAAATTCTCTTTATTTCGGATCAGATTTGCCCATGTGTGTTTAGAGGCGACCAGATCGGCGGAGCCATCCGCCGAATCGTTGTCGATCACAAAGACTTCTACTTGAAGGTTGTTGTTCGCATCCATCTCCTCTTTGAGCGTGACCAGGCAGCGGTCCAAGAGTTCACGAGTGTTCCAACTTACAATAATTATCGAAAGGCGCATAGTCACATTGTAACCGCCCTGGCTTAAGGGCGAGCGTCGTGCTGTCCAATCGCTGACTAAATAAGTCCAATATTATCGAGAATGACAATCGAAGATGACTTGCCGTTTGTACAATTCTTAGTGTCTATGCCATTTAAGCGAATCACCGACATTTTTCTCTCCGCAACGGCCCTCGTGGGTTTTGCGCCGCTTCTGCTTTTCGTTGCGCTGGCGATTAAGGCCGACTCCAGTGGACCTGTGATATTTAGGCAGAAACGTGTGGGTCGCAATGGTGAATTGTTTGAAATTTATAAATTCAGGACGATGCGCCAGGGCACTCCAGACCTGGCTACAAACGAGATGCAGAAGCTCGCGAGCCCAATAACCAAGGTCGGTAACATTCTGCGAAAAACCAGTATAGATGAGCTTCCACAGCTTCTAAACGTATTAAAAGGCGAGATGAGTTTAGTGGGACCGCGCCCAGCTCTGTATAATCAGACGGAGCTGACATCGCTGCGTTCTGACGCTGGCGTCCTCGAGTTTTTGCCGGGGATCACTGGTTGGGCGCAGATCAACGGACGGGACGAATTGCCCGATCCCGTGAAAGTCAATCTGGATAAATGGTATTGCGATCATTGGAGCTATTTTCTTGACTGGCGCATCATGTATATGACCGTTGCGGCGGTCGTTAGTAGGCGCGGAGCAATGTAGGCGACTTGAAAAACACACTCAGACAAAACGCAGGTTAGAGCAATGAAGGGACTAATTTTAAGTGGTGGCAAAGGAACGAGAATGCGGCCGATTACGCACACGGCAGCAAAGCAGCTCCTTCCGGTTGCCAACAAGCCCATACTCTATTACGGGGT
>JAIERK010000196.1 GCA_019746975.1 Candidatus Obscuribacterales bacterium | reverse complement strand
GGGCATGTCGCTATAATCTATAGTTATCAAACGTGGGTGCAAAATGTCCGCAGTCCTGCTGCCCACGGACAGTTTTAACCTACCTGTGACATGCCGATAGGTATGAGCGCAAAGGACAAGGCAACGCTATCCCTCGCGGGATGAGCGTTGCCTGACCGCCGATCTTGAATATCAAGACCAGCCGTTAACTGGGCGCTCGGGCTGGTTGTGAGCCCGCCAGCCGCGCCCCCCGACTCACGTTCTTGACACCGCCTACTTGACGGTAATCTTGTCGCTCAGCAGCTTAATGGCGAAGTTAAGCTGCTCGTCCTCCTCAGAGAAGATTTTTTCCGGGTTGGACAACTTGACCTGGTGATGCGGAGCGACCCCGTGCCGCTCCTTATGCCCATCGCCCGGCCAGAAACCGCTGGGAGTGAAGAACCGCGTGTCCGTGATGCGCAGTGCGGTGCCGTTGACCAGGGGGATGAGCTCCTGACCAACACCCTTACCCCATGTCGTCTCACCGACGAGAATCGCCACTCCGCTGTCCTTTAGCGCTCCTGCGAGCATCTCGGAAGCGGACATGGCGACGTTGTCGATGATAAGAACCAGCGGCTTCTTGCCTGTCATTTTGCCGGGACGCGGCATGCGCTCCGTGTGGCTTTCGCCGGTCGCTTCCGACGTCGTGACGATCTCGATTTCCTTGTCGGTGAGGGCGTAGTCGGTCGAGATGTAGCCTATCTGCCCCGCGCGCTTGCGCATCTTGGTCACGACACCCTTGTCCATGAACAGTCCGGCCGTCTGGACGCAGATGGTGACCTGCCCCCCGAGGTTGTGCCGTTCGTCCAGGATGTACGCGTCGCAGTCCGAGAGCTTGGTGAGCGCGTTCTGCAACTGCTTTACGGTGTCGTTGCTGAGAAAACTGGGCAGGAAGATGTAGCCAATCTTTCCGCCGCCGAACCGCTTGATGGGCAGGTCTTGCGTCGGAACTTGCATCTGCCGGCGCACGATATCGACCGACACATCCTTGCCGTCACGCCGGTAGACGAGCTTGGCGGTCGTACCGGCGCGGTCCTTCATCGCCTTCTTCAACTGGTCCAGATCCAGGCCGGAGAGCCTAACCCCGTTCACGGAGACGAGCGCATCGCCTTTCGTCAGACCGGCTTCCTTTGCCGGACCATCGGCGGACACGCCGCTGATGACAGGATTGCCGTCGGCGTCAGCCTTCGGGTAGGGGACCTTGTTGGCCGACAGGACCGGCTTGCCGTCCGCGTCCGTCTTGACTCCGACCCACTGCACGCCGATGCCGGCCGTGATACCGGTCATCTTCTCCTGCAGCTCCGCCCACTCTTTCGGAGTGTGCAGGACGGTGAACGGGTCGTCCAGCGTCTCGAACGCCTTGTTGGCGAACTTGACGGCGTCCTCGTCCGTCTTGATCTCGCCGCAGTACTTGTGGACGAGTTCGTTCCACTTCTGGAGCTTGCCCGTGTCGTAGAACAACTGTCGGGTGGCGTCCCAGGCGGTGTGGTACACGTCCTGCGGCGACGCCTGCTGCTGCTGCGGTCCGGCCGCATTGGGTTGCTGTCTCTGCTGCGGCGTGGCCGCAGCGTTGGTCGTACTGCCGGACCGCTTGTTGTCGTCGCCGCGGATGCAGGCGAAGTTGGGCAGAACCAGCGCCATCAGGATGAACGCCAGGCCGACCACACTGGTCGCGCTCCGCAGTCCTCGATGTCGTCGAATCATGGTAGGGGCTCCCGAGAAAGAGAAACCACGGTCGCAACCGTGGTGTCGTTAGAGCACCGCAGAACAAGCGAAACCCGCCGACACGACCACCGAAGTTTCAACCTGACCAGGTTGAAACTTCATGTTATCGAGTCGGCGAATCGGCTTCTTTGGGTGCTTTTACGACGGTTGTTTGAAAGAGTTGTGCATTTCCACAGTAAAGAAATGGCAGATACATAAGCAATAATTCAGCGAGACAACTCGTTGTCCGAAACTCGGCTGTTGATAAGGATCCGCAGCGAGCAGCCTGATTCTTGCAGATTTTTCTTTTCGTATTTGCATCACTGAGTGCAGCTCGGGACGGTAGCGCATATATAGGTGATAGCCACGTTCCAACAACTGCAACTCGATTACAACTGAGTTTTAAAAGCTAACAACAGCCTGAGGTTTGAGCACCACCTCCGACTCAAATAGTTTTGATACCAAATCAAATATCAAATATTTCCGTGTAGGTGATATTCTCTCCTCATGTAGCTTCTACCTGTGAGCTAGAAAAAGACGAATGGCGCGGTAGGCGAAAGCATCATGGTTGGTCCAGGTAATTCAAAGCTTTCCTACGACGAGCTCAGTGAGCTTGTGAAAAAACAAGCGACGGTGATCGCAACATACACCGACCGCGTCAACAAAATTCTGTACGGAATTCCGCTCGGGCTCTTGCTCGTCAATAAGCAACAGCGAATCGAGGTGGTGAACAAACTCATTCAGCACCTCTTCGAATATAGACAGGAGGAGCTTGTCGGTCAACGCCTCAGTCTGCTTTTTCCGGAGCTCGACATACTCGACCCCAATGTTAAAGGGCAGAAAGTCCTGGCTAGAAAGAAATCCGGCGAAGCTTTTCCCGCCGAGATTTACGTCAACATGTACGATGCCAGCCTTGATGTAGTGCACGTCCAAGATATCACGGAGCGCCACAGACTAGAACAGCTCCGCCAGGACTTCCTCGCGATGGTTAGTCACGATTTGCGAACGCCACTCACGGCTATCAGACTTTTTCTGCAGATGTGTGAGCAAGGCTCATATGGAGATATGTCGACCGTTGGCCGACGCGCCGTGGCGCGAGCCGAGTCAAGCGCCGAGCTACTTATCTCAATGGTTAACGACCTTCTGGACGCGGAAAAAATTGATTCGGGCGACTTCCAACCAGAGTTGCAGCAGACAAGCACCAACACCGTCGCCGATCGCGCAATCTTCGCGAGCCAGGGTGCCGCTAAATCAGGCGACATTACACTCGAAAAAGACGTGGTTAACGACGTCTTCAACGCCGACGAAGACCGCATTGTTCAGGTCCTCGTCAACCTTATCGCTAATGCCGTGAAGTATTCCCCTCCCGGTTCTGCAGTCACGGTGCTTGGCGGCATCGAAGGGACGCGCGTCGTGCTTCGAGTTAGAGACCAGGGACCGGGCATCCCAAAGCATATGCATTCCGCGATTTTCGAGCGATATCGCCAACTTGAACAGCCCAAAGCGACAAAGCGACGCGGCGTCGGTCTGGGGCTCGCCATATGCAAGACCCTTATTGAAAAACACAAAGGAACAATCTGGGTTGAAAGCGAGGAAGGAAAAGGAAGCACGTTTTGCATCGCCATTCCTCTGCTGGAAATCGTTACTCCGTCGGAGCTCTAGCGACGCTCCCGCTAAGCTCTGGACTGGACCGGGCTGAATCTGCATCTCTTTCTCGATATTCATAGCAACCGGCCGCTCCTGCGCAACAATTGATTGCACCGCCGCCAGGCGCGCCTGGTGCGAGTTCTGACTGCGATTTCTACTTGGACACTCGCATTCGCGTTGCCCTGAAAAACGGCAATCTCGAAATTTATCGCACGATCCGTCAATTTACCCGGTGGTGTGCGCCATCGGTTGTAAGGCGGGTACATTAGTCTCAGGCATCAACATAGTGAACTCATGACTAACTCAGACAAGCCCGCAACACCTCTCACTTACGAAGAATTGAGCGAACTCGTCAAACGGCATGAGTCGGTCATCAAGACGCTCAAGACAACACTTTCGGTGCAACAAAGCAAAACTCGCGACATTCTGTACAGCATTCCGTTGGGACTGCTGGTAGTCAACGGACAACAGCGCATAGAAGCGCTCAACAAGCTAATCGAAGAGTTCTTCGGGTATCAAACCGAGGAGCTAGTGAGCAAGAAAATTACAGAACTGTTTCCAGACTTACAGTTCTTGCGAGTCAATCCGAAACCGGTCCCGGTAATGGCGCGACGAAAGGGCGGCGAAACATTTCCAGCTGAAATCATCGTCAATGAATTCGACGCTCAGCTCAATTTTGTCCACGTCCAGGACATCACAGAACGCTCACGCCTTGACCGACTGAGGCAAGACTTCGTGGCCATGGTCAGTCACGACTTGCGCACCCCCTTGACCTCGATTCGCGGCTTTCTGACCATGGCATCGGAAGGCGCATATGGACCGGTATCCGACCAGGGCAATCGCGCCATCGACAGAGCCCAATCAAGCGCCGATCTGCTCATATCTCTGGTAGTCGATCTGCTTGATGCCGAGAAGATCGATTCGGGCGAGTTCGAACCGGACTTACAGGAGACAACCACCAACGTTGTGGTAGATCGAGCGATATACGCCAGTCAGGCTGCCGCTAAAGGCGCCAATGTCGAAATCGACAAAGAAGTCACCAACGATGTCTTCTGGGCCGACGAAGACCGAGTTGTCCAGGTTATCGTCAACCTGGTCGGCAATGCCATAAAGTTTTCCCCCGCTGGCTCCATAGTGACAATCTCAGCCGGTCTAGAAGGTGCAGGCGTCGTATTTAGAATCAAAGATCGTGGGCCTGGAATTCCAAAACAACTGCAATCAGCCATTTTTGAACGCTACAGACAACTCAATCAACCGAAGGAGACAAAGCGTCGAGGCTTTGGTCTCGGGCTTGCAATCTGCAAATCGCTTGTTGAAAAACATAAGGGGCGCATATGGGTGCAAAGCGAAGAGGGCAAGGGGAGCACATTTTGTTTTTCCATACCTCTGATGGACGAAAATTTTCGCACGTGAGGATTTGAGATTTGTCAACGCCAAGACCGAGCAAGACCGCACCGTTGACGCGAGTATTGACAATCGTGACAGCCATGCTCGTACTTTTTCCACCTTCAGCCGGCGCCGATCAATACTTCGATTACGGCATGACGATGCTGAAGAAGAAGGATTTTGCCGCTGCGATAAGATACTTCGATCAGCGACTAGGAATCTCTCCCAATGACTCCATGGCACTCTATTATAAAGCCATTGCCTATCATCACTCTCATGATGTAAAAACCGCTGCGAGCCTGTATCAAGACATCGTCATCCGCTTCCCAGGCTCCGAGGCAGCCAAGTTAGCGCAACAGAATTTGATCAAATTGGATGATGTCAAACAGGTAAAAACCCCGGATACAGTCCGTCCAGATGCGCTGATGTTCAAGAGAGAGCATAAATTCACCCGCGAGGATATGGACGAAGATACCGAAGCGAAGCCAGATATCATACCTGACTCATCGAAGGTCTACTTCAAACGCTCCGGTCACGACGACATTATCGTCAACGGTGCGATCAACGGTCGCCCCATCGAAATGAAGTTTGACACAGGTGCCGCTGGCGTCTTCCTGGGTCGCAATCAGTTGGAGGCGTTGGGACTTCGAATCCCCGAAAAAGCACGCAGCACTATCAGCGGTGGCATAGGCGGCCTGGTTGCTGCTCACGTAGTCTATCTCGAGATCAAAGTCGGTGGAATAAAGAAGCGCGTCAGATGCACGGTTGCAGATGAATGGGATCATTATCCCCTTTTGGGACAACCATTCTTCGAAAATCTCGAGTACGAGTTCGACAACAAGGGAAGTTGCATCTACTTTCGCAAACCCACCGAACGCAATGTTGCAAAAGACCCATTCTCTGTGCCATTCCGAAGGATAGGCAACCACCTGGTTGTCGATGTAGAAATGCCAGGCGGACTAAAGTCCGGTATGATCGTCGATACTGGTGCCGCAATGACCATGCTCACGGCGAACAACATCAGACAGCTCCAGATAGAGGTTCCCGCCGATGGACAGCGGATGATTATGAGCGGCGTCGGAGGAATGCAGGAAGCGATTAGCTTCCCGGTGGATGAACTACGATTAGGCCCCATCGTGCAGCGAGGACACATGGTATCAGTGCTGACCAGCGCTAACTCCGGGATGCTCAATCATCCACACGGACTGCTGGGGCAACCATTCTTCAGCGATTGGCGCTATACCATCGACAACAAGAACGGTGTGTTGCGATTTTTTCACTGAACGACCCTCAGGTATCCGTTCGATGACCCACGTTCTTATTCTCAACCAAGAGTCCGCGTCATGCGCCTCGACGAAAGCAGTAGAGAGCCACTGTCAGCAACACGCCATAAGCCAGGGCATCCCGCTTTTACAAACTATTGCTGAGGTAGTCGGGTACCTCAATCAGAATCTCACACACTCAGAAGAGTCTGCTTAAGCTCCGCTCGCGGGAATGTGTCGCCGACCAATACAGCGAATCGAGTCAGGGCAGCTTCGAGCCGCTTGAACAGCTCCTCCATCTCATCTTCCTTGATTACGAATGGAGGCGCAATCATGATGTGATCGCCAAGGGATCCATCGATAAACCCAGACCCCGGATAAACGAGCAAACCTTCTTCCCGAGCCAGTTCAGAAAGAACAGCATTAGCCTTGAAGGACTGCGGGAACGGCTCCTTGGTGTCTCGACTTTTTACGAGTTCGATACCAGCCAGATATCCCTTACCTCTTACATCGCCAACGAAGTCCCACTTCTTAAGCGTCTCGAGACGGAGAAAGAAATCGTACTCGCGCTTAGCCACATGTGTGACGAGCTGATTGTCAATGACATACTGTACCGCTGCCAGCCCGGCTGCGCACGAGGTTGGGTGCCCGCTATAGGTAAACCCATGCTCGAAGACTCCGCTGCCAGCTTCGAAAGCGGCGGACACCTTCGCACTGGACAAAATCGCGCTGAGCGGCTGATATCCGGCCGCCACACCTTTTCCTAACGCAATAATGTCGGGGTCAGCATTAAAATGCTGCATGGCAAAGTTGGCACCAGTGCGACCGAGTCCGGTCATCACTTCATCCGCGATCAACAGCACACCGTATTTGGTGCAGATCTCTCTTATGCGCTGCCAGTAATTTTTCCCTGGAACAGCAGCTCCAAGAGCGGCTCCAACAATCGGCTCTCCGATAAAAGCCATTACATTGTTGGGTCCGTGCAGCAAAATCGCTTCTTCCAGTTCATCGGCACGTTGAATAGAACAGCGATCGTTGTAGCAGGACTCTGGTCCGGCACCACACTGACAACGATAGCGATAATCAGTGTGGATCATTGCAGGTGCCTTGAGGACAGGCAAATATGGCTTGCGACGAGCAAGATGCCCGGTCGCCGACAGCGCTCCCAGGGTCGCTCCATGATATCCAGGCCAACGAGAGATGACGATATTTCGAGTTGGCTCACCGGTCTCGACGAAGAACCCTCTCGCCATCTTGAGCGCGGTCTCGACCGCTTCGGAGCCACCGGAGGCGAAGTATACACGCCCACCATTCTGAAATGGCGCAGGAGCCAATTCAATGATTCTATCAGCAAGCCGAAGCGCCGCTTCTGAGAGAAATTGCGAAGTGTGCGCGAACGGTGCTTGTTCGACCTGTTTCGTTATCGCATCCGAAATCTCTTTGACTCCGAAGCCGAGGTTGGCAACTACAGCGCCGCTGCAACCATCCAGATAGGTCTTCTCGTCGGTATCGGTAATCCAAACGCCTTTGGCTGACTTGATTACCGGATATCGTTTTCGAAAGTTCCTTGGAAAAAAAGCGCTCATGGAAGCGTCCTCGAGGGGTATCTTGGGTGAAACGTGCTGATCTTACCAGGGATCTCCTTGCTGATCCCATTGGCTTTGCAAGCGACACTCGCCCGACAGAATTGTCCAAAGCCGTGCAATGACAATGTTTTCCAAGAAGTCAACTGACAAAAAGAGTGGAAAATAATTCTCCCACAAGCATGTCCGTTATCCCAAACTGGACCAATTTCCCAAGAATCAGAACTGATTACGGGGTGCACCGCCAACAGGACAAGTCCGTTTTCCGTCGTGAACAGCTACTGTCAAACTCGCAAACAGCTTCGGACGACATCAACGCAAACGATGTTGCAAAAATCGGCAACGCAATGCGGATGCAACCAGAATCCACATCGTTAGCTAAAGACTGCTTTCCGCTCAAATGAGAAAGTGGATAACACTGGTCCCGTCGGCTGACATGAGTGTCGCCATAGGCAAGGACGGAAAGACCTTCACCGTCATCGCACCAATTGAGACCGAGCCGACCGAGTGGGACACAAAGATGGCGCGCGGGTTCCAGCGAGGCGGAACCAATCAACTCTAAAAGTTTCAGAACACCACATACTGCTAGTGCCCACTGAGGCAGTTCAGCCATCAGGCGACTTCCCTCCGCAGCGGAGATGCACCTCCTCCGAAAAGTCGATTCGTCGAGAAAGCGAGCTCGGAAGAAAGAGCAGATGCTGATTGCCAGCCTGTGTTCGCATGTAACTCTGGCGTAACTTTGGCGGTCAATACTCAAATCGAGGCTTGAGGCTGGTCAAGCTCGTTACTAAGAATGTGATGAGGAATTGGGCATGAATACGGAGCGTACAGGCGCTTCAGACTCGACCGCGCCGTTTGAAAAATTTTCGACACCATTAGGCATTGACGTGCTTGCGTTGTGGAGCACGAGCATTGAAAAAACCAAGAGCAAACCTGAGGACATCATCTCACCAATATTCGGCACACTGACACTGTGTGATGATGATGATGATGTGCGATCGAGTACCGATGACAAGGCATCTCGAAAGGGCGATACGAAAATCCCAATAACAGACGACGATCCGCAGCCCATCCCACCACCCGCAGAAATTGCAAGATCGATCGCCGCCTTACAGCAATCAAACAACCCCGTCGATAAAGCACTCGCGGAAGCGCTATCGAAGATGTTTTCCCAGGACAAGGAAAACATCGATTCTTACAAAGTCCGAGACGCCAAGCTGATTCTAGAGCATGCCGATCGCGACAAACCACCATTGGACAAGAGCACCTTGAGTGCAGTGCTGTCCAAACTAAGGCTCGTCGATCACAGACACGGACTGCTAGAGCTTGTTAGAAGTGGTACCAACACCGATGCAGTCAAGGAGATAGTCGAGCTCTTAAAGAGCGATGACCCAAAATACAACTCTGCCGCCGAGCTGTTGCTTAGATGCATGACTAGCGAAGAGCCGGCTGACAACCAGCTCTTCACAGATATGATCGCAATGCTTAAACAGCCGGCGATCAGAGACGACGCACTCACTATCCTCTGCGCACCATTTCCATTTACACAGGAAAACATGTCCTCGATGCTCGAGTTAAGGCAGACTGGATCACCCGAACAATTTAACCAGCTCAAAGAACTTCTCGCATCAGGCGATTCGACCAGCGCCAGCCGATTGCTCGAATTGAACTCTACGAATCCGGAACTGTTCGAGCGCGCTTCGGCTCTACTGGATGGCGCTCACCGAAAAGATGTTCTGGATATGATCAACAGATTCGACAATCCCGAACACATTTCCAGATTACTGGATCTCGTCAAAACCCCTGAGAAGAAGCCCGTTTTAGACACGTTGCTCAACTCTCCCACAGCTGCTGGCGAGCTATTCGACCTCATGGGTAGTTCGCTGCCTGCAGACAAAACAATGGCGGAAAACATCACAAAAATGCTCACCGGGACCAACCAGGAGCGAAAAGAAGCGCTACAACTTTTGTCGATTTCAGATCGCGTCCAGCGCGAAAACGCTCACAAGCTTTTGACAGATCCGATCACCGCCCCCGGTATCAGACATCTTCTGCAGCTACGAGCCGATGCCGCAGCCGATCCCAGACGCAGGAATCGCGCCCTTGATGCGGTCAATGAGATGCTGGCATACGCAACTTCGTCAACTGGAAAAACAGAAGGCTTAACCACATTCCTCAAGCTTCTGGGTGGAAGCAATGACGAGAGATCTTTCGCTATCGGCGCATTTCGCGGCACTGACATTCAAACTTTCAACTCGATCATGTCTGCCGTAGGCTCGGCATCGCCAGCTGATTCCACACAATCGCTGTCGCGCCTGATGAATGGACCGGATGGAGCCAGAGCTATTGAACTTCTCATGCAGACTAGGAGAAGTGATAAGGACTTATATGGCAAGGTGATCGAACATCTGAAAACCGCCAAGCCGGAAGAGATCACCGAACTGACCAAGGCTATGCGCATCCTCAACGATCCACAGGCCGTGAGAAGACTTCTCGATTTGCGCGTGGATCCAGCCAAACAGGAATTTTACCGTCAAGTTGTTCGCGATCTGACGGTACCAGGTGGACAGAATGAAATCGCCGCACGCAGATTATTTCTCGGTATGGCCACTCCAGGCGAGGAGAGGGGATCACTAGGAGATTCGCTGCGAGACAGTGACGGAAAGGCTAGTGACGTAGACCCTACTAGTGCTGCTGATCTCGAGCGTCTCTATGCCAATCCAAAAACCAGAGATCTCGCGAGGGCTATACTTGCTAACGCAAAATCACCCGAGGATCTGGTTCGACTAACCAAAATATTTGCCAACAAAGACAACTCCAAGCTCGCAGCCGACACGATTGCATTCTTGAAGCAAAAGCCAGAGTTGACGAAAGCATTTTTGACCCAGATGCAAAATGCCGATCAGATGAAAGAGTTTTTGAAAGTCTATGGCGATAAAACGACAAGCACCGCAGCCGTAGTGTTGTGCGATATGCTTCGTACTGACAGCGGTGCTGCCGGTCTGATGTCGATGTTGGCCTCTAACAACTCGATTGAATCAGCTCTCGGCAAAAGGCTGCTCGACATGCTCAATACAACCAGTGATGGAAAACCACTTGAAACCGAGAAATACTACGGATGGATCAATCGCAAGGACACAGTAGAAAGAGAGCGCGCTGTAAGTTTGCTCCAATCGGGGCTATCATCGGACGCAATCGCGATGTTGAAAACATCGATGGAAAGCGATCCCGACAATCCATCGAAAGACGAGAGCAGATTCAGAGCAATGAAGATTTTAGAGCTGGCAAATCGACACCCGACAATCCGCCCGCAACTCTCCGAAATGGTGACCAATCTGGAAGCCGAAGATCCTCAGCGACGCCAACTCGGAGAACGGCTGTTCGACCTATTCAAGAGAGACTCGACGCTCGCAGTGACCATTCTGACAAAGACAGCTCGCCCTGCCGGGCCGCCCCTTCAAGCGATCTTCCAGATCGCCGACAACAATAGCAAGCTCAAGGCGGTAGCACAGCTCTTAGAGATGCGAGATTTACCGCGAACTCCTAATGATCCGGACCTCCCGCCCCCACCGCAACCATCGATTTCCGCAGCCGCAATTCTCGACTTAGCGGCCAATCCGGACACCGCTGGTGGTGCAAAATTCGTTGTCGACTTGCTCGCCAATCCAGCCACTCACGCGCGGGGTAATGCGCTGATAAACGCACTGAGTATGGGCAGACAACGCGGTACACACGAAATGCTCCGTATGATGACCGCGCCGAAGGACGAACGGGAAAAAGCACTTGGAACCATGTTCTCGGGGCTTGTGCAATCCAGCGCCGAGCCCGGCAACCAGCGAATACTCGGAAACATAGCAAGAGTCCTGGGTGCCAAAGACACGAGCGGCGAGGCATTCAAACTGGTCTCCGATGCACTGCTTGATCCCAGAACCAAGGACCAAGCTTTGGATGCCTTGAAGAGTCTGACTTCAGAACAGTCCTGCACCAAGTTCTTCAGACTCGCGAAGGATCCGAAGTTCGCAGGTGCGACAGAATATTTTCGAGAGGTCTTGAAGTACGGCAGCAGCAAGGAAATAGCTCGCATAGAAGCAGTACTCACAGACGAGAGACAAAGCTCTACATGGGTGCTCGGAATGCTCAACGATCCGACGACGCACGAACTCGCGAGAACACTCATCCAGCTGAGCTCGAACGACGGAATCGAGCGCGCTCAACGATTGTACGAAGAAGAGAAAACTAGACCGCTTCTCGTCGATTTACTCAAAAAGGCAAAAACAGATCCAGCGCTCGTTCCGGCTATAGAGCAGTTACTCGCCTCAGCTACAGCCAGTCAGTTCAAGGCAATCTACGACTTGCTTATACCGGACGAAAAAGAAGACAAGTCTAGTCGCGCAAAAAAAACAGACTTGGCTCGACAGCTACTTATGCTGGCAACAAGCGATGAAAACGCCGAGAGCCGCTTCGGAAGACAGATGCTCAGACTGCTTTCAGAAACGCCACCACTGTCGGTCGACGAAGCCCGAGCGCTCCATGATCGTTTTCGATCGGAAGAGGGAGAGCAGCCATACATTTCAGCCCTGATCGGGTTCACCGCTACAGAATTGAGACAGTTGGAGAAAAGATTCGAGGGTCCTGATAACGAAGCTGCGCGCGCCTTCTTTATCCAGATGTTCGCTGACTCCAACACGCTGGAAGGTGACAGGCGAGCAGCATTACCGCTCTTCCAGGAGCTACTGAGTTTAGAGAACTCGAACCCGGGACAAGCAGCCGGCATCTGGCGAATGATCAATGATCCTAGGTACAGACAGAGTGCGCGACGCGCAATTGAAGCCCTGACAAGAAAGGAAAAGGACTAACAATCAGGAACAAAGAGATCAAAAATAACAAAAGACCAAGGCTAACAACCGCGGCACAAAAAACAACCAACACAAAAAAAGACCAGGCCTGAGGCAGCTCCGTTCCGCCTCAAGCACTGTCCTTAGCCGCAAACTGCTCCTATATTTGAAAGCCGCAATACTTACAAAAAAAGAATAACGCCTCGACATAACATTCCTATGACATGAAAGAAAAACCTTCGTGAGATCTTGCGGTGAGTCACCTCGTCAACACATATCTGCAGCCGCACACGTCCGCCATTAAGAATCGACAAAAAGTATGGGTTCAGTGATGGACACACAATGGTCCTCACCAAAGGGAACTCCGCATTGGTGAGGACCAGCCTGGCATGACCATTTCACCCAAAACGTAGACGCTTAATTGCAGACGTTTCGAAGCGGCTTTCGGTGAGGACAAGCGGCAGAACATGCGGCAGAACATTTCTGCAAAACAGCTCCAGATGGCGAGTTGCCACGTCCAGTAGTGACTAACTACCCCCCAAAACAGTACTGGTTTACTCGCATACGCTCAAACGCTTTCCATCTGAGCGTTTAACGAAACACCCCACACACTGAAGCGGGTTCGCAGGCAGGCTCAGGGAGCCATTGGACACGTCCGCGACTAACCATCTACCCAAAACAGATTTTTATACTATATTCTTACGTAGTACAGCAAAAAGCAAAAGAGGACCGATCTTCTCGCCAGCGCGAGCCACGATCGGTCCTTCTTCCTCGTCCTCCCACAGACCGCTTGCGGGGCGCGGTCTATGGGATTTACGATTGCGGACGGCTCACCTCGTGCAGGCCGTCCGCCGGTTGTCACCAGCACTTCTTCGCGATCAGCTTCCGGGCGTGGCCCCAGACGGTCTCCTGTCCGTGCGGGTCGAGCGGGTCTTCCGCGTAGATGCCCGGCTCGTTCGCCTTGAGGAAATCGACGAGATCCGAGTTGAACCCCCGCCCGTCGAGTTCGCTGCAGGGAATCGGGCCGACCTTGAAGTGGTGGCGAATCAAGGCATCCAACTCCAGGTGCTGATCCTTCGTCATGTTGCCAGACTCGAGGATACGCAGAAGTTCGACGACTCGCTCGCGCTCCTTGTCCACCACGACCGGGCGGTTGAGCACCGCCAGAATGGCCCGACGGAACGCCACCACGACCAGTACCAGGAAGATGATACTGGACGCCGCGAGCGGAACGATATGCCGCATTCCGTAGGTCCAGAAGGTCACGCGCGCATCGGGTCCTTCCATGAGCTTCTTGCGCCCGTCGTAGGTGTTGGAGGTGTAGATGGCGAGCGGTTCGAGCGTCAGCTCTCTGCGCTGGTCGCCGGCCCTCCACCCGAGAGAGCCTGTCATCACCTGCTTCTTCTGCACCTTGAAGCTCTGCATATTGAGGTGGAAGCGATAGACGACAGAGCCGTCTTCCAGCTTCTTCTCGCTAACTTCTTGCTTCGCGGACAGCTCGAAGTCGCCGCCTACGGACAGCGACTTCAGGTCGATTGCGGTGCCCGGTTGCTGTCGAACGAAGACGTCCACTTGAATCAGGTCACCGAGGTGATACGCGTAGTCGCGCTCGACCTTGACGATTGCCTGGGGCTCGTTGTTGGCGGCAGCAGCGAACTGCGGCCAGCTCGGACGTGTCAGCCACCAGCCCAGGTAGCCGAGGCCGCCGAGCAGAAGCGCCGCCACTGTGATCAGTACAATTCGCTTCATGACACGGTCCTCCTACGCCACTGGTGAGTGACGGTGATTGAAAGCACGAGACAGATGAGCGCCAGGCCGATGAGCCATGGGAACAGCTCGACGCTGCCCACGCTCCTGGCTGTCGCTTTCTTCCCGACATGTTCGAGCAGGTTGAGGTCGGACATGTTCTGCAGATGGATGAACTGGCCGCCCGCCTGGTTGGCCAGTGCCTGCAGAAGCGAGGCATTCATCCCGCTCTTCTCGATCTGACCTTCGGTTTCCAACCAACGCTTGCCGTTGGCCTTGAGCGCGATGGCCACGTCGTCGTCCGGGGCGAGCTTGCTGACCGGGATCTTGGATGGCATCGCGTTGCCCATCGCCACCACGATCACCTTGATGCCGCGCACCTTGGCCTGGCGCGCGAAATCAATGAGCACCTCGGGCTTGTCGTCGTTGCCGCCGTCCGAGAAGAGGATGAGCAGTCGCTCGTGATCGGCGGGAGAGTCCGCGTCGAACATGGCGAGGGACAGGTGAAGCGCTTTACCCATGGCGCTTCCCTCACCCGGAGCGCTGCTGATCGTCAGACCTCGGTCGATGATCCAGTTCAGCGCGCGCGTATCTTTCGTCAAGAACGCCTGAGGAAAGGACTCCCCGGCGTAGCTGACCAGACCCAGGTGATTGCCGTCGAGGGTTTTCACCATGTAGTCTTGCAGGATATGGCGCACCATCTCGAGCCGGGTACCAGTATCCTCCGCGCCCTGAGGCTGCTGAGGAGCCGGCGCAGGAGCGGGCTCGTCCTCGGGCTCGAGCCCACGGAAGACCGGTCGGTTGAGCTTGCGAGGCGCCTCGATCGGGCGTTTGGCCACCGCGCTTTGCGGGACCTTGCCTTCGTAGTCCATCGCCGCCATGCTGCGACTTACGTCGACTACGGCGATCACGTCCACGGTGCCTTCGGCGATGGTCTTCTCACCCCTGTTGAGGATGGGGCGGCAAAGTGCCGCGATGATCAGGCACGCCGCGGCGGTTGTTGCGAGACCTCGAACGATGTAGCGCGCTCGCGAGAGCGGCTTCGATGTCCCCGACAGGAGGGTCCGGTTGCCGAACACCTCCTGGAGAGCTTGCTTTCGCCGGTAGTTAAGCCACACCAGTAGCGGCACGACAAGCGCCGCCACCGGAATGAACTTAGCCAGCTCCGGATTCAAGTAATACATGTGGTGCTCCTTAAATCTTCGGCTGGGTCTTGCCGGATTGGGGTTTCTTGCCACCTGCGCCGCCACCGCCGCCTTCCATCTGGATCATCTCCAGGTTGTACTTGGCGGGAAGGTGATTGGGATTCATCCGCAAGGTGTCCTCGTAGTTCTGGATTGCTTTGTCGAACATCTCCATGCGGTGGTAGGTTTTGCCGAGCAGGAAGAAGATTCGCTCGAGCTTGGCGCGCTGGGCGGCGCTGTACTCACCCTTGCGGTTGATGAGTTTTTCCAGCGCCATCTCCAGGACCTTGGCTGACTCCGCCAGCCGCTCGTCGTCATAGGCGGCCGCTGCTCCGTTGAGCAGGATTTCGGATTCGTCGGCCACGTAACTGGTACGGGCCTGGGTCAGGTTGTGCTTGGACATCGGCAGGGCGTACGTGAACAACCCGTAGAAGCCGTATCCGAATGCACAAGCGATGGTCAGGGAGACGATGAGCCTCCCCAGGAATTTGGCTGTGGTTCGCATGTGTCACCTCGTCAGGATAAAGATTTCCGAGAGGAGGAACAATCCCAGCGCCGCAAGCGCCGCCCAGGCGAAGTAGAAGAACACGTCATCACGCGTCTCCAGCTGGGAGATTGTCACCTCGGACTTCTCGAGTTGGTCGATCGTCGCAAAGCACCGGTTGAGAGACTCGGTATCTTCCACGCGGAAGATGTGCCCGCCAAACTTGTTGGCGAGCTTGACGATACCGACCTCTTTCTGGGCCAGCGTTTCGCCGATACCGACGAGGTAAAGACGAATCTTGTTGTCTTGAAGGATCTGGATGAGCCGGCGCTCGGTATCCGGGTCGATGTCATCCTCACCGTCGGTGACGAGAATGAGGACGCGCGACTTCGCCTGACCGGACTCCTTGAAGTGCTCGGCGGCGAGGTCGAACGGACCGGGAGGACTCCTGCCGAAGTTGGTGCCGGTGCCGATGTTGTTCTGGATGAACTGGGCCTTGCGGTACAGCATCCGGAGGTCGTCGGTGATGGGCCAACCGTAGCGAGGGTGGGTGTCGAAGTAGATCAGACCGATTCGATCACCCGTCTTGTTGCGCCAGCGATTCTCGATGAAATTCAGGAGCGCGATTTGCGTGGGATGGATTCGCTGCAATCCTTCCTTCGGCACCACGAACTTCAGGCCTTTGTGTTCCCGGCGGCGCTCGTTGAAATCGGTCTTAAAAGCGAGGTCCGACGGGGTATCCGACGGAGCCAGCTCACCCTTCCACGGGAAGGTCATCGAGTAGGAGATGTCCACGGCCAGGATGATGTCCCGGCCGGGAATCCGCTGATGAATCGGGTCGCCAGGGATCTGCGGGCGGGCGAGAGCCACCACGAGTGCTACCAGCCCGATGAAGGCCAGAGCGATCGGGAGCTTGCCCACGAGCCACAAGAACGGCGAGAAACGAGCCTTGAGCAGACGGTGGTCGGAATAGCCCAGGTACCCCCGCTTCTTTAGGAAGAAGAGTGCGGGGAGCAGCAGGAGCAGCCCGAACCAGAGTGGTTGAGCAAAAGTCATAAGTCAACTCCTTGAATGTATCCGAACCCGTCGGACAGGATGCCGCGGTCGAACTTTTCGGGTTCGCCGCCCTCCTTTTCGGAGGTCACCTTGCTTCCGGTTTCATCGTATTCGACCGTCTTGGTGACGGGGAAGTTTTCTTTCGTCGGGTCGATGGTGAGCACCTTCTCGAGAGTCCCGTCGGCACGGAACTTCTCCACCTTGGTGGGCTGGTTGTCGCCAGCCAACCAGATGCGACGCGTGACCTTGCCGGACTCTTGCGAGTACTCTTCCACCGTCTCGAGAGTGGCGGTGTTCAGGTCTGTGAACTTACGCATCTTGACCTTGTCACCGTCCCAGACGGTGAGGATCATGCGCTTCTTCCCCTGCTTCTCGACTGCTCGGGTCCAGAGCAGCTTGCCCTCTTCGGTGAACGCTTCCGTGTCGGAGCTGCCGTCGAGGCGAATAATCTTCGTGCGCACGGCGAGCTTGCCGTTGGCGTGGTAGCGCTCTTCCCAAATGTCGCCGGAGCCCTTGAAGAGGCTGCGACGAACGACCTTGCCGTCTCGACTGAAGATCTTCGTCTCCTGGTCGGCGTTGTCGAGCACCTTTCGCTCCATGAAGAGCGTGCCGTCCTCGTTGAAGTTACGCTCCTCCTGGACCACCAGCCCGTCTTCGGTCATGATCGTCTCGACGGTCATCTTGCCGGAATTACCGAATTCCCGACGGATGCAGAAAGTCTTCTCGTCGCCGTTCCACAAGGTGTACTGGCGGAGGGTCTTGCCGTCACTCGCGAAGCGTTTGTCTTCGACACGACCGTCCTTCTGGCGCATCTTGGAGTGCCAGAGAACGCCCTCCGAATCCCACTCCTTGAACGAGACGACGGTTTTGCCGTCGTCACCGTATTCGGTGCGGTTCTCGACGCTGCCGTCCTTGCGGACTGTCTCCTTCGACGCCATCGTTCCGTCCCACCAGCGGGTCTTGACGCCGGGCGGATCTGTGAAGACCTCCTTGTGGTGGAAGGTCAGGTAGACGAAACCCAACATCAGAGCACCCGTCAGGGCGCACCATTTCAGTGACATGATAGCCTCCTTAGCGAACGGGTGATTGGAGTTGGGAGAGCACGCGGGACGACGCAGTGTCGCCCTCATTGGTGCAGACGACGATGGAAGTAGCGCGGCATTCCTTGAGACGAGCGAGGATGCCGGCCTCGTGCGCCTCGAAGTTCTGCTTGTGTCGACGCGCCCGGCCTCGCGTGACCCACAGGTCTCGAGCGACACCGGCTGTGTCTTGCACGGTGTAGAGCGCCGGGAAGAAGACTCGGGGCAGCTCCCTCTCGCGCTTGTCCTGCACGTAGAAGCAGATGAGCCTGTGCCGTCGACCGATACGCTTGAGCGACTGCCAATCCGCGTCTGTTGCGGAGAGGAAGTCGCTGATGACGAACACGATAGACGGACTGCGCGAGACCAGCCCAAGCGCCTTGCCGAGGCCGTCGGTCTTGCCGGGACGAGGCGTGTGCCGAGAGTCGAGCACATGCACGATGGCAGGCAGCATCATCGACGATGCCGAGCTGCTCGGAACCCGGCGCTCGACACCGGAATGCGAGTAGGTCACGATCGAGACCGGCTCGTGCGTGCTGGCCAGCGAGCGCACTGCGCATGCGCTTAGCTCGGCGGCAAGGACGCGCTTCGTCACGCGCGTACTGCCGAAGTCCATGGGTGGCGACACGTCACAGAGGATGGTGCTCTTGATGTGCGCGTCTTCTTTGAACAAGGCGACCAGAACCTGTTGACCGCCGGTGAGAGCGGTGGCGTTCCAGTCGATGGTGCGGGGGTCGTCCTCACCGGGCACGTAGATGTCGTGCCCATCGAAGTTGTCGCCGTCGCCGCGGTGAATCGAGAGCCTCGAGCCTGTCATACGCTGGTGCGTTTTCATCAGGCCGATTGGCAGCTTCACCGAGACGACACGACGAGCAATTTCGCGAACGACACCCATTACCTCGGGGTCGATCTTCATTGCACGTTCTCCTGAAAGTGACTTAGGTTGAGCTCTTTCGAGCGTTATTCGGACGAACATAGAGGGGCGCCAACTCGCCTCTGCCGAAGCAGATTTGCGACCCGGCACCCCGTCCTTGCTCCAGCAGTCGGTCCAAAAGTTAAGCCGCCTTCGGGAGGTAGTAAGCGTCTTTGTCTTTGAAGTCGGTCTTGTCGAGGATCTTCTTCACCGCGACCTCGGCGGTCTTGCCCTCGGCGCGCGCCTCGAAGGACATGGCGATGCGGTGACGCATGCAGGCCGGCGCTACCTCCCGGATGTCCTCGGGCAGCACGTAGCTGCGCCCCTTGATCGCGGCCATGACGCGCGCCAGACCGCGAATCGCGAGCTGTCCGCGGACGGAGCCGCCGCAGTCGATCAACATCTCGAATTCACCGTCCTTCTTGACGATGACGCCGTGTTCCGGGCACTCCGGACGAGTGGCGCGGACCAGGGCGACGATGTAGTCGATCGCGGCGTCGGAGACGAAGACGTTCTTCTTGATGCCTTCGCGAATCCGGACGAGCTCCTCGAGTCCGATCACCGGTTCGATGACGCTCTGCGGATTGCGCATGTCGAGCGCACTGTTCTTCAGGATGGCCTTCTCCTCTTCGGCCGTGGCGTACGGCACGAGCAGCTTGGCAGCGAAGCGGTCGATGGCCGCTTCCGGAAGCGGGAACACACCTTCCTGCTCGATCGGGTTCTGTGTCGCCATGACGAAGTACGGGTCGGGCAGTTCGATTTCGCGGCCGCTGATGTAGACGACGCGCTCCTGCATCGCTGACAGCACGGCGGAAAGCGTCTTGCCGGGGGCGCGGTTGATCTCGTCGACGAGGACGAAGTTCTTCCCGCACAGCGGGCCGCGCTGGATCATGAAGCGGCCTTTGAGCGGGTTGAAGATGCGGACACCGACGAGGTCCATCGGTTTGACGTCGGCGGTCATCTGGATGCGCGCCTTCAGCGAATTTCTGATGGCGCGTTGGAACACTTCCACGAACAGCGACTTCGCCGTACCGGGGTTGCCTTCCAGCAACACGTGCTGGTCCGCGAGCAGGGCCGCGATGGACATGCGCTTGATCTCGGCGTAGCCGATGACCACCTTGTCCATCTGGGTCAAGAGTCGCGTGTAGGCACCGAGAACTTCAGTAGCGATCATGGTCTGATCTCCTCTTAGAAGGACGGCAAGCGATTCGCTGCCGTTGTTGTGTCGAACAATCGGGCATGTCAGAAGAGAATGGTGGATTCTCCATACAAACGTGGGACGACGATGACGAGCATCGACGCGACAGAAAGCCGAGCGAGCAACCACCAGCAACAAATTGCACTCCGCCTCCATGGAACACCATTAGGGCGTCTCAGTAGTTAACTTGAGGGTGTGCAGATATTGCCTTTGCTCGTTGGGTCCTTAGCGTTCAGTCGAAATGGTTGTGTACGCCAGACGTTACCCGTGATACCGCGATTTTTACAACTCGACAGCCATAGATGATTCGACGCTAATATACGTGCAGACAACTGCGTAACCAGCACGTAATCGGAATTGCTCGGAACCCTCATGACAACCGGGCAATTTGCATAGTCAAGATGATCAGAAATTAGCCCTAATTGACGTCCATATCACCATTCAGAATAAGCTAGTGTTGTCATATGATATTGGGAAACAAGACAAATATGACTTGTCAAGCGATTCGTTAGATTCCACGATCTCGAAATTTATGCACCGAATTTAGTACCAGAACTAGATTGGAGATCAAACCGCCACAATCAAATCACTATCGTGATTGATTCTTGAAAAATTCCCACAAAACTTCGCCGGTGTTTATATCTTGACAGCAACTACTCTGTCGCTGTCCAGCCAAGAACAGACAGCCAGGCCAGGTATGACCTCCGCCCTCAATTGTGTAAAGTACGACATCGCTACCGCGACTTCCCCAAGTCTCTCGCTTGACGCGCATACCGTCACGAGAATCGAGATCAGGCATGTATGTGGTTTGAGCATTGCCCTGACAGTGGTTGTGTGCGGTCCAGAAGCCAATCACGTCAGGCACGCTGAACCAGCCGCCTAACTGTACCAGAGCCATTAACCCAGGATCGATCTGAGAGAATCCAACCTTAGAGGCATATTTCCCAAGATTCTTCGACCTGCCGTCCCCCCAGTTAATAAGCGGATCTTCGGTGCCGATGAAAAAGACGATTGGCACAGGACGTTCGGCCGAACTGCGCTTGAGCGCCGCTTCCATAGCAGTGGATGCGACTACGGCCACAGCCGCAATCTTGTCCGGCATTGCGCAAGCGAGGAGCTGCGCGAAGTATCCACCATTGCTCAATCCGACGGCATAGACGCGATGGTTGTCCACCGTGACTGTCTGAGCCAGTTTTGTCAGCACTGCGTTGACGTAACCGACATCGTCGGCTCGCCGATTCTTCATGCCGTCTTCCCATTCGCCATTGTAGCTCTCGCCATAAACAACAATAAAGTCATTGCGATTGGCGATACCGCTTAGTCCGGTAACTGCGATCATCGAATCACCCGACATGCCCAAGCCGGAGAACACCAGCACTACAGGCGTTGGCTTGGAACGATTGAGACTGGTCGGCAGATGAACCGTAAACTTGCGCTGGACATTGCCAACCTGAACAACATCAACGTAGTCACTCTTCCCTCGAAGCGGAGTAAAGTGGCCAGGTTGCCGCGCCGCCTGATTATGATTCTGCCCGGATTGTGGTGTTGCCTTATAGCCCCGTTGCCGCGAGAGACTGTTCCACACTTCCCCGGACTGGAGTGTTGTGCTGCTCGAGCCCCGCTGCCGTGCCACGCTACTCCAGACTTGACCCGACTGGCGAGAACTACTCGCAGCAGCGTCGAGCTGACGCCAGTTGGCAGGAGCCTGGCGCGAGCCCTGCTGGGCGGCTCCAGTTATTACTACGGCTCCACGCCCACCCATGCCGCCACGGTGGTAGTACGTTCCGCTTTGCTGATGCTGCTGCTGCCGCTGCTGCTCCGGAGATACTTCAACAGCTTGCCTGCTGCCTTGCTGGAAAACATACTTACTCTGAGCAAGCGCCGACGGCCCCACCCATAGTACCGCTGATAGTATCACTCCAATCAGCAATCGTGCCATTAGAGATTCATTTACCACCAGTGTATTTTTTCAAGAGTTCCCTAGCCTGGTCGCTATCGAGCATACTCGGATCGAAATTGGCTGGAAGTTTTTTCTTGATTGAATCCGGAATCTCGCCGCCGAACCACTTGTTTTTTATTTTGTCTATCAAGGCATCGGTATTACCGCCCCCTCCGGAGAACTGCCCGCCTCCGGACATGGACGATGGCGGAGGAGAGGACGCCGAGATAGGCGGAGCCGGTCTTTGGACCTTGAGCTGCTGGCTGCGCTTAAGCTGCTCGTCAAGGCCGCTGACGATTGAATCGAGCCTTCCCTTGATCGTCTTCTCGTCGGCGCCGGATTTGACCTCCCCATCGAGCGCCTTGAAGGCATTGATGTAGGCAGCGATTCCGAACCCAAAACCCTTTGCGGTCATGATTGTATCAAGCAGCTTCTTACGCTGCTCTTCGAGCGGTCCGGGACTGACTTGAATCGCGTCGTCAGCAGGCTGCGCGGGAGCGACTGCTTGTTGAGGCGCTTCAGCATTTTGAGACGACGGCGATGAGGCCTGAATATCCGGTGGTAGACCCTGACTCAATGCCGGTTGAAGGCGGAGCGATAGACTGAAAGCAACTAAAACAGCAGCTGTGCGTGCGATAAAGTCATTGAACATGGAAGCACCTCCAACTTCTGTATTCCCCGTTTGATGGGTTGATATTAGCACTCGCCCATAATTTTCGACTCTTTGTGATGCTGAGCGCGTTCAAACGGAAACCGTAACATTAGCGCAATGTCGTCACAGCACCATGGCACAAAGTCGCCCCCGATGCGCCCTGGTCGTCCGAGTTTTACAGGCTTTCTTGGTCTATTCCCGCTCAGAGTGAACGCGTAGAGCCAGTCAGACGTTCGTAGTGCTTAAGATCCTTGCCGGCAAGATCGAACCGCCCCGACCTCTCGTATGCCCTTGAGCGGTGCAAGTAGGCATTGACCAGGTCCGGGTCGAGTTCAATCGCTTTCGAAAAATCTTCGACTGCTTTGGGAAAGCGTCCCATGTCTGCGTTTGCAATGCCACGCATAAAATAGCCGTCGGCACGAGTAGAATCCATGTTGATCAAGATTGTGAGATCGGCAATCGCTCTTCCGGTCTTACCAGTCTGGAAGTACGCCTGCGCGCGCAGATGGTACGCTTCCGCAATTTCAGGCTCTAGATCGATTGCGCGATTCAAGTCGGTAAGCGCATCTTCAAAGCGACCGAGCGCGAGGTAGGAAGTGCCTCGACCGATAAAGCCGACGACAAATGCGGGTTCCAAGGCTATTGCTGCATTATATTTTTCAACAGCCGCTTCGTGGTTTCCCTCTGCAACGAAGTCTACCGCCTCATTGAAATAGCTGTCGACGTTGGCAGTGGACAGCGCGTTGGCATCTTGTGTCGTGAGCGGACGATTTTCACTTTTACTGAGCCGCCCCTGAAGGTCGCGAACGGTATTTAGCCAGGCATCTGCTGCGTCCGTTCCATCCCAGAGATCACGAAGCTCAGAACCGGTCATTATCCGTGTGACCACAAGTATGGCTTTCATAGACAAAGAGTCGGGCGCTCTGTATTTTTGCGACTTTATCCACAGTTGTGCTTCAGAAGGGATGTTATCAGAGGCAAAACCTCTGGAGGCGGCCACGAGTTCACACGCCGCAATAGCGCGCTCCGCATCCTGGGCGTCGACAAACTTCTCGGCCCTATCAACCACTTCAATAGCCTGGCGAATCGGATCGCCCGTTTTCGAAGCGGCCAGGTCCTGCAGCCAAGTCTGCGCGCTCTCATTACCAAAGCTGGATGTGTCCCATTCCATGTCGCTACTCAAGTTGGATTCGATCGATGCATAGTTTACCAATCCATGCCGCTTTTAGGCCAACGCTTCTCGATTATTGTTGCGCGCTAATAGAAAACCATTCAGGTCCGCGAGGACTGCAATTCGGGTTTTCTATGTGGATTTTTGACACCCTGGCAACCAATCCAATTTAAGATCTTTGTTTCACTTCAATCGCGTCTGAATGATGCAATTGTTTTTGGAGCGAAACAACTTGCGGCTGTTGGGTACGCTCGAAAAATGCTATGGTAATAAAAGGCTCGAGGCATCGATGATTCATGACTGATACCGCCATTAGTATCGAAACCATTTCCAGACAGCAAAGCATTGCGGAAGTAAGTGCGATACTGAATGAATACAACAAGGACTGCGGGCTGGTTTACGATCCAAAACCGCTGAATGTTTTTATCAGAGACAATCGCTCCGGAAGAGTGCTGGCAGGACTACAAGGATCTACGCACTGGGACTGGCTCAGAATCAGCCTTCTTGCAGTTCACGCCACAGCGAGGAGCAAAGGTCTAGGAACTCAACTGTTGGAAGCCGCAGAAGGCGAAGCACTCAAACGTGGCTGCCGATATGCATTTGTCGACACTTATAGTTTCCAGGCTCTGCCGTTTTACAGAAAATGCGGATACGAAGTATTCGGAGAGCTGCCGAACTACCCCGACGGTCACAGTCGAATATTCTTGCGCAAAGAGTTGAATTGATTAACGATCAACGTGAAGATTTCCAGACGGGCAGCGGTCCAGCACTTATCCACCACCACCATCACCGGTAGAAACAAGTTCCGGTTTACTCGCAAACGCTCCTGACTGAACGGTTGACGGAACATGCTGCACGAAAGCTAGTTCACAACAGCCTCCATCACTAACCCAATACGTCCATAAACCTATACAAAACAACAAAATATTTCTACTAGCTCTTATAATATTCATTCGACCAAGAAACTCGAGCGCAGGAGGTGACCTGCGCTTGAGCTTCCGGAGGTTTTTCAACCAACTCGCCGGCGCACCACTGATGGTGCGCGACAAAGAACAGCCACGGCTGCTCCCTGCCCCTGACAAACGGGACGAAAGTACCTCCCCGCGAAGGGTCCGGCCGGCTGCAAAAACTTCTGCCGCCCGGACCCCTTAACGCGCGGATCAGAAGTCGATCAGCGCCTCGGCGTCCTTGCCGGCCTGCTCGGCGGTGTCGAGCAGCAGGGACACGACCAGGAAGGTGGCGTCGGCCGTCGCCTTCGGGTCGAGACCCTCGCACCCGGCGATCTCCGCGTTTCGCCGGGCGAACGCGCGGAAGTCCGCGTCGAGCGAGACGGCCGGCGGGTCACTGACGACTTCGTCGCTCAGCACCTGCAGGCCGCTCAGCGCGTTGGACTTGACCAGCCCCCGCAGGAAGTTGGCCTTGAAGGCACGCCCGTGGACGCTCGGCTCGGCCGCAGCCGGCATCCGGAGCCGGGTGGCCAGGTCGGTGGACAGCCGCACCAACTGCAGGGCACGCTGCTGCGCCGCATCGAGCCGCGCCTTGGCGTCGAACGTCAGGTCCGGCGTGGGCGGATTTTCGCCGAGGAGCAGCTCGGCACGCGCGACGGCGTCGTCGCCGGACTTGAGCAGCAGCTCCGCGACGACGAAGAAAGCGTCCGCGGTAACCTCGCACTTCAAGCCGGACGCCGTAGCGTGGCCGTCGTTGCGCTCGAGGAAGATCCCGTAGTCGCGCTGCACATCGACGTCCGGCGGATTGTTGACCTTGCGCTTACGCAGCGTCTGGATGGCGCTCACGCCGTTGCTTTTCACCAGCTCGGCCAGCCGGCGGATGGTGAACGCGCGGGCGAGCGCCACCGGACCTTCGGCGAGCGGGATACGCGCGAGCGAGACGAGGTCAATCGAGCGGCTGTACAGCGCGAGGCCGCGGTTTTCGATCTCCCCGAGACGCGTCAGAATTACCTGAGACATGCTGAACTCCGTGTATGGTGTTGACCGAGAGCAGCGAATCTGCTCGCGGCAGGAAAAGTCAAGCGACCCGCCGCCCAAGTGGGCAGCGGGTGAGCCTTACCCGATTAGGGCTGGCCTAGAGCAACTGCTTGTAGCCACCAACGACCTTCTCGAACGCAGCGATGTACTGTTCCACCACCTCCCCGTCCTCTGGATTGACCCAGACGGGAAGCTTGATGGCGTTGCTCGAGAATCGTTCGGCTGTGGGAAACTGACCGCGCTTGTAGCATGGCTGCTCCGGGACAGCATCCGGAAACAGTTGGTGCGGCTCCTGGTACAAGGGGAACCAGCTCAACGGGCAGGTTGAGCCGGGAAGGTCAGCTTCCACTGCGCCCTCGGCGAGCAAGGCTGCATGGAAGCGCTCGACGGGAAGCCCATCGAGCTCCTCAGGCTGGTACTGCAGGACAAAGGCGTACCAGGCTGGATCACAGCCCTCAGGCACGACTGGAGCCCGCAGCCCCCTGAGTTTGCCAAATCGCTCGCTCATGATCCTGGCGAAGCGACGCTTCTCTCGGAGCCACCCATCCAGGTGTCCGAGTTGCTCCTCGGCCATGGCGATGGCCAAGGGATGTGCCCGAAGCTTGAGACCCATCCCGGTCACCGCGAAACGCTGCAGATCCGAGTCCCTCGGAATTTCTTTCACGCAGCGCTTGTTGTAGTGACCGAAGAGCGTGGCGCGGTGGTAGAGCCGATCGTCATCGGTGGAGAGGATGCCGCCCTCGCCACCGGTGATGATCTTCTGCCCCTGGAGCGACCAGGCAGCGGCCGTGCTGTCCTTGCCGCCGACCGGATTGCCACCGTAGGTAGCGCCATGAGCATGCGAGCAGTCCTCGAACAACATGAGCCCGTGCCGAGCACAGATGCTCGAGAGCCGGGGCATGTCGGCCGGCACTCCCCACATGTGGGTGACCACCACCGCGCGGGTGCGGCTACCGATGAGCGCCTCGACGTGGTCACAGTCGATGTTGCCAGTGGCGTCGCAGTCCGCCAGGACCGGCACCGCTCCTGCCTGGAAGAGCGGGCTCACGGTAGCGTGAAAGGTGTATGCCGGCGCGATGACCTGGTCACCACGCTTCAGGTCTGCCCCGACGTACACCGAATGGAGAGCCGACGTGCCCGAGTTGGTGAGCAGGCTGCGGCTCCGTTTGTGACGCGCCGACCAGGCGTCTTCGAAGCGCGCGAATACACCGGACCGGTCGTAGATGCTGATAGTGTCCCGCATCTGACGGAGGACGGCGCGGTCGGTAGCGTCCGTCAGGATTGGCCATACGAAACGCGGCTGACCGTGCGTGACCGCGCGGTTGCCGCCCAGAAGTGCTAGCTGTTCAGACATGACACTCCTCCGGTCGGATTAACGCACGCGGATCCACACGAACGCCCTGAGCCTGGCTCTGGTAGCAGGCTTCGACGAACGCAACGTGACCGAGGTGATGATGTGCTTCCATGCCATATGCGGGACCGCCCCGCATATGGTCGATGAATCCTGTCAGTTGTCGGGTCAGAACTCCGCTCCAGTCTTCGAGGTCGCTCCAGTTGAGCGCACTGGCGCTGTCCGGACAGACGACGATGACGTGCCCGCGATCAACCTCTAGCTTCCCGTCGGTGCCTTCGATGGTGATGTTCTCTCGCTTAGGCGCAGCGCGCCGCGAGATGAACAGCTCACCGACAACACCAGTAGGAAACGCGACTTCGATCGTGGCCTCGTTCTCGACGGAATCCTCTCCCTCCAGCTCGAACCGGCACCTGACCCAGCTCGGCATCCCGAAGTACCAGAGTGCGACATCGATGAGGTGGTAACCCATATCGAGAATACAGCCTCCTCCTGCTCGAAGCTTCGACGCACGCCAGCCGACGCACGGGGTCGAACTGTTGAGGGTGTAGCAGGCGGAGAACCTGCGCGCCTCACCGATGAGGCTCATCACTTTAGGAACCAGTCCGAACATCCCGCTGAAACGCCGCTGCATCGCGACGAACAGCTTGACGCGGCCGGATTGGACCGCGTTCCGCATGAGGTGCGCTTCCGTGAGGTTGCGCGCCAGCGGTTTTTCCTTGAAGACGTGAACGCCGTGATGAGCCAGCGCCTGCACCGATTCGAGGTGCACGTCATGAGGTCCGGATACGAGTCCAAAATCCGGGTGCAGATCACGTAGCATGAGGTCGAGGTTGTTGTAGTACGGAACGCGCATGCGACCTAGCCACTGCTTCGCGGCAGCCACACTAGGGTCGAAGACGCCTACCACCTCGAGATCGCGAAGACTACGCATAGCCTCCACGTGTTCGCAGGCGCGGGTGCCGCCGCCTACGATGCAAACTTTCATCGGAAAATTCATGGGACAACTCCAGCAGAGCCAACTTGGGTGGTTTCATGCGACACTCCTTTGGAACTTTTCCTCGAGCATAAATCTCCTGCGGATGAGAGCACTGCGCCGAAACTAGTCGACGTGCCCTAGTACGAAAGAGCCGCGCGGCAAAATCTGCTCCGGCAACTCAGCGAGGAATCCCTGATCTGCTTGCGCAGAATCGAGCGAACGGTGGGAGGATCTTCAGGCCTGAATTTTGCTGTGACTTGCTCGTCGGAGTTTGGGGAATATCACTCTCCAACCTAGGTAAGCCGCACGCTTCTATTCAAGTCTTAAAGCCGTTTAAACACTTAAATCTGATCAGAAGCCAGCAGTTTTAATCCGTGCTAACAAGATATAAATCAATATCAGGTATCACTGTCACGATTTGCCACGCGCTGCCTCTTGATTAAGTAAACACAATATACCTGAGGCATTTTCATCTTGTTTTGAAACACAGCTGAGGGATAGGTTGTGTGACACTCCTTTTTCTTTTTTGTCGAGTAAGCCCAGCACAAGATCCAAACTATCAAGCTCTCAGCGAACTGTTCTGTGCCTCGTCGGCACAGTTGGATTGTTGCTCGACGTCGAAACGCTCCAGACTTGGAGATTGAAATGCGCAGATCACACCACGAGATGGGCAGGACGAGGTTGCTCCACCTGATCGTCATCCTCCTGCTCCTGCGAATTCTGATTCGTACGCTCCACTCGGACCGACACGAGACACCCGCGCCCCAGTCGACACCTCAGGCGGTGCCGGCAAAAACGGTCCAACCCGGCGACCGTTAAGGCGTAGCTCCGCCTGTATTCACGGACCGAACGGCTGTACTCGTGCGAGAACAGACTAGGTCCAACTTCACCACCTCGTCCAACAGACTGGACGACCCAACCCAAGGGGTTCAACATGAAGATTCCCACCAAGTACGTCATCGGCATCCTGGTCGCCGTCGCGGCCGCGGCCATCGCCGTCAACCTGATCTTCTTCGACAAGGGACCGCAGCCCGCCGCGAAGCCGGCCGCCAACACCCACGTCACCGTCGTCACCGACCAGACCTTCCTCAAGGAGGTGATGGAGTCCACCGTGCCGGTGATCATCGACTTCCACGCCGACTGGTGCGGACCGTGCCAGCAGTTCAAGCCGGTCTTCGAGAAGGTGTCGGGCGACTACGCCGGCAAGGTCAAGTTCGTCTCGATCAACGTGGACGACAACCCGGACGTGGCCGACCTGTTCGGGATCACCTCGATTCCGGCGACGATCTTCCTGCGCCCCGATGCCAACGGCACAATTTCGGCGGGCGGAGCCAAGGGCGCGCTCTCCGAGGCGCAGTTGAAGCAGGTGATCGACAAGTGCCTGGACCCGGCGACCAAGCTTGTCCCGCTCTTCGAGAAGAAGAAGCCGGGCCAGCCGGCGCAGCCCGCTCAGCCAGCCCAGCCGACCAAGGACGCTCCGAAGAACGACGCCGCCCCGAAGAACAACGCCACCCCGAAGATGGAGGCCGCCCCCAAGAACGCTCCCAAGAGCGACGGGAAGCCGAACCAGAACTAGGCGACGGGCCAGCAACAGGGCTCGCTTAAAGGCTGACCAACAGCCGCAAGCGAGCTCTGATGGGCGCGGGACCAAACACCCAAGCTCTCCGCCCGACGGGGAGCGCCTCTGAGCATTCAAACTGCAGATGACGCTTGTAGCAAAAGCGGGTCACAACCGCTGCCGGGTGCTACACAAAGACGCGTCTGGCAGAAGCTGCTTGGTGGCTGTAAACCCTTTCGAGCGGGCGTCCGCTCGAAAGGGTTTTACTTCGGCCTCCTATTATCTTATTTAGTATTACAATGATCCAGCAAAAGCGGTGCGGGGTGCCCTGGACGGGCACCCCGCGAGCCCGTCAATCAGACGGTGGCGCTGTGCGCCACCCAGGGGTCAGCTTGCATCACGTCCCTCGGAACCGGTTGTTCTCGCTCAGGCTCGCGCCCAAGCCGCCGAACAGGGCGAAGATGAACAGGCAGACGACGATGGTGGCGACCACTTCGACTACGGGACGGAACATACGAACGAGCAGGTTCTTCATGGCTGGTCCTCGTGAACTGGGAATGGAACATCACTTCGGGTTGACGCTCAATCGCGAATCTCGCAGACTCTTCTTGTCCGTTGCCCCCTTCGGTAAGAACGCCGACGACGTAATTCACTCTTCAACAACCAGGTCACAGAGCCGATTAGAACACTCAACGCGCTGATGGCACGTTTTGTATTCGTTTTGCTCTAGTTAGCTTGGTGTTCGAGTTGTAGAGGTATTACATCGAGTCGGATGGAGTTGATAACAAATACTAAGCAAAATCTCATATTGACATCAATAAACATTCCTCACAGGGGATACAGCCTCAAAGGCGGCAAGAATAAGCGTTTCAAGACTTCGATCTGTAAACGAAACCACCCATGATCTAGTAATTACTAGATCACGCACATATAGCACAATCTATTATTTGGATATTAAACCCCTGATGGACTGTGCAATTACACAACGCAGTCGGTCCCTTTCCACAGTTCACGCGCATCATTATCGGTACCAGATATGGTGACATACTCCGCTCGTAAACGGTTGTCGCGGCTCGCATAATCGAAAGTATGTTACTTACGCCCGGGAAGGCTGATGGGTATTCCCGACAGGAATAACTGCGCTGCCTACTTCGCCTTCAGCGCATGCTTTCCGAGCTGATACTTTTTCTCAAGGCGCTCGATGCTCGCTTCGATAGCCTTTTTCTCAACCGTGCCAATGTCATTCATATACTCACGCAAGAACGGCAGATGAAGAATATCGACAATCCCTTTGTAGCTGTCCTTTCCGTACTTTTCGTCGTGAACCTTTTCTTCCAGCTCCGCCTCACTCTCCATGAATTTCGCTACCTCTACCAGCACCATACCTTTCACCTGGTGCTGGTTTCTCTCACTCAGCATCTGAGCAGCAATCTTCAAATCCCAAACAGCCATCTCAATTGGCGGACGCCCGGCGAAATCCAGACCACCACGCTTTGAAACAGCTTCTGCTCGGTCAGAAGCCAATTTGCGAGCGTCATCGAATTTCCCGCGATACACAAGTACATCGAGAAGATCAAAGAAGGCTCGCAAATCGCGCTGCTGTTCCTGATAGGTGCCAAGCTCTTTCTTCGAGGCCGACTTGTATTCGTCGCGTGCTCGCTCTTCGCGCGCATCGAGCTCCTTCTTGAAGACATTATTGACGTCCTTGATGTGACGCTCACGGATCTCAGCGCGGACGCCCTCGGCTTTGGGCCAATCCTGTTCGTCATAGCTTTCCTGGACTTGCCGAGAGCGCAGATTGGTCAACGTAGCGAATGCGCGCTTGACGCCCGTGTTTGTTTCCCCGCCGGACAAAGTGCGCTCGATATCCAAAATTCGCTTCGCTTGGGTTTCGGCAGCCGTGTAGTCTTTGTTTTCGAAAAAGTTCACCTTCATTTGGGCGTCTAAAACCCTGGTCAAAAGCCGATACTGAGCCGTCAACTCAGGAGTAATTTCTTTAGCATTGTCACCACCCGCAAGCTTGACGGCACTCTCCGCTTCCTTTAGCGCTTGCGAGAAGTTGCGCGTAGTCAAGGCGTCCTGCGCCCGAAATCGGGTCAGTTGAAGCTCCGCCTTACGTCTAACCTCTCTGTCCGCCGGTGTCAGCCTGGACTCGTCTCCATACTTGGATGCATCCTGAAGCAGTTTCAATCTACGATCGCCACTCTTCAACTCAGGCATTCCAGGCGCCGTAAGCATATCGAGCGCCTGAGCAACCCCCACGGCATCGCCCTTTTTCACAGCGTCGGCATATGCAGTTAAGGTTTGATCCAGCGACAACGGCAAACCAGCCCTGATCTTGGCCTGAACATCGACAGCCGGACCGCTCACTCGCGGTGCCAAATCAATCGGATCACCGTTACTCATTTGATCGACTTGCTTCTCCAGGAGGGCGAGGCGACCGGTAAGCCGCTTCAACTCCTCGGGGTGAGCCTTGCTAGAAGAGCTCCTGAAGCTTTGAAGAACATCCCTGGCGATTTCTCTCTGCGCTGATATAGCAGAGTCTCCAGTGGAGCCGTAGCGCATTCTGAGCTCATCCTCGCGGATAGCCAGCCTGATACTTTCGTCTTTTATGTCCAGGGTTGCTGTCGCCTTCCCTTTGCCGCCCAGCTCGTAAATTGCGCTGTTATAGATCCCGACGATCTTAGCGTGATTAACACCGCCTGTAGTATCAGATGCTTCCAACAGCCTGTTGTATGCCACTAACAAATCACGAGCTTCTGAGTACTTGCCATCTTTAACCAGCTGCGACGTCCTCGAGTCGAGAGAATCGACAGCCGCATCAGTGGTCGTACCAGCCTCCGCGATATCTTTGACCTGAGGGTAGGCAGTGAGAACATCCGCAATTCGAACTTCGGAATTCCTGCTGTAATCTTCACTGGCTCTGCGCCTTCTATCTCGTTCGAAATCCTCCTGATCACTCGAGGCAGTTTTCAAATTGTCTATCGTAGACATCAACATTTTGGCTTGAGCCGTGGGTTGGAATTTACCTTGCTTATCGCGTGGAGTCCGGCGATTCTCGAATTCAAGCGCTTTCTGGAACTCATGTCTGGCGAACAAGGGCTGTTCGTTCTGCAAATAAAACTGACCGGCCACAGTGTGTCCATCACGCATCAGCGATAGCTTCTCGTTAACTTCCGGCACCTTATCAGCTTGCGCACCTGGGTACTTTTCCTGAGTGAGTTTGTAGCTCGTCTCCAGCATGGAGTTCATTTCGATAAATTGTTTTGTTTCGCGGAAGCGACCAGCGTGCGACTCCAGCACTGCCTGTACGGCTATTCGACGAATCTCCTTGTGTTCAGGATTGTCCGTGTCACCATACTCGGTGGCTCTCAAAACAACCTTCATGCGAGGATCGTCCGGTGTGAGTATTGGATTTTGAAAACCACACAATTCCTTGATTTGCTTCTGGAGTGCATCCGCTTTCACCTCAAAAGGAGGCTTAGCAAGCTCAGCTTCCAGGGCTTTCGATTTAACGACATTCTCCCTGGCGGCTTTGACTTTGCCGTCGAAATTTAGATTGCCGAAGCGTTGCTGGGCGAAAACAGTAGTCAGTCCATCCAGCTCCTTTCCTGCATCCGAGCGCAAAACATCAGATGTACTGTAGCCCTCGGCATTGGCCAGGGCATTGAAAGATGCAACCCGATCGGTGACACTCGGCGCGAAACGCGCCAGCATCATGTTGGCAGCTACGCGTGTCCGTTCGTCCGTTGATTCGGCGAGCTGCCTGAGCAAGGGAATCCGTTCATCTGACTCCCTCGCGTTGAGGAGACCCTGTGTCTTCAACTCCGGATCATCGACACGTGAGAGGCAGGCGCGGAAGATTGCACGCACCGGATCGCCTGTGGACTTGCCCTCTACAAGGTTCTTCAACTCTGCTGTCCGCTGCGGAATAGAGGCGTTTTGAGCACCGGTTGCGCATTCGTAGAAGATCGACTTGACGCCCTGCCTGTCCTTTGTTGCTTCCGAGTCTAACTTCTCGAAGAAGTCGACACGTCTCTTGAGACTGTCTGTCCGGTCTCGCTCCTCCTTTGTCGAAGCGGGTTTGTCCGATTTATTCTTAGACTGGTTATAGGCGCGGTTGGTTTCGAGAGTCAACTCCTTCAGTTTGATATTGGCCTCTGACTTAACGTGCGGATTGGTCGAATGCTTCGACAGGTCTGCCAGCGTCTTCAATGCTTGACCTTGAAGCGCACCTGGTATGGTTTGTCTCGCGTGCGCGGACGTGAGAGCGAATGCTGCCGCGCAACGAATCAGCTGGTCGTTGTGATTGAGCGCCGCGGTCAATACTGGAAGGCGCTCGTCCTTCTCCTCGAATCCGCGTCCGTAAGATGCTCGGAAAATATGTTCGACGGCCTCGTAAGCGCTCGCGCCAGTTCGGACAGCATCGAGAGCGTCCTGCGCCTGCCTGGCTCGATCGGCAGGCGACTTACCAGATTCCAGAGCTCGCTCACCTCGGCTGTATTCTCTGTCTCTGACGGCCACTCCCATGGTTCGATCCAACATGAGCTCGGCTCTGCGCTTGAGATTATCATCCTTGGTCTTGTGGATAATGTCTTCGATAACCCGCTTTACCTGCCGATTTTCATGAGTCCAGATCAGTCCGAGCATGAGTTCGTCCTGAACTTTTCTGCTGGCTTCGACATCCCTTTGCCATCGCTTCTTCTCCTCGGAATCGCCTGGCTCTCCCTCGTCTTCCGGCAAACGTCCGGCACGATGTGCCTTGAGCGCATCCGCTGTAATAAGTGCCGCTTCTTCCTTGCTGATAATTGCTTGCGAATGGTCCGTGGACTTCAGTTTTTCCGCAGAAAAATCGTAAAGATTGTTGAGTCCGCGAGCAAGTTGAAGCCTCGCTTGAGGGCTGATATCCGGATTCTTGATCAGCTCTATCAAATACTTCGATGCCTGAACACGAACTCCATCTCCCTGACCTGGTTTACACAGATCGGCTAAAGCCTTTGCTGCTACCGCGGTGCACTCATTTCTATCCAAATCTCGAAGGAAGTTTTTTCCCTTATAGTCAATCATTGGAATCTCGCCGACATCCGGATACATGACGCCTGGACCGTTGGCGTGCTCACCGGGATCGGCGTTGCCGCTGTGACGGATCAGATAAGCCAGCGTTCGGATCGCCTGCTTTTGCACATCCAGCCTATGGTCTTCGTCTTTGATGTTCTTTTCGTTTGCGGGCAGCTTATCATTCTTGAAATCGCCTTTGGACCAGCGCGCCAGGCGATACAAATCGCTGGCATATTCATACGCAACTCTTTCGCGCTCGTCGCGATTGTACTCCACGGCGCCTTTTCCCTGACCAGGTGCCCAGTGTCCGTGCTTGTACTGCCATGACCAGGTATCACTCGCATATGAAAGGAGACCAAAACTGCTGTCGTAACTCTTGGTGTTATCGGCAATCTTCTTGTCATAATCTTGCTTGTTGAGCTTGGCGAAATTTTGATCGAGAAAACGATTGATAGACATGTGCATTCGGTCAGGCGTACCGAATTCATCGTAATAGCGCACCTCACGCCGCTCTGTCTCTTTGTCGCCATCCTGAGGAATCGGGCGAATCTCACGAACAATACTCAAAGCTTCAGCAATTTGATTGGCTCTGGGGTCGGATTCTCTCGCCTTGTACTCTTTGAGATAGGCCTTAAACTTCTCATTGTTGTCGCGGTTCTCAGGCAAGATCATGCGATGCAGATTCTGCAATGCGGCGATTCGGACGTCGGCAGACGGCTCTAGCGGTTCGCCATCTTTGAAGAGCAACAAGTCACGAAGCACCTGTTCGCCGCCCCTGTCACCCATCGACGCGAGTGCGTGGACAGCTGCGATTCTCAATTCAGGACTGCTACCGGCATAATTTTTATCGCCCTGTTTGATTAGGCTAGTCACAGAAGCGACGGCATGCTGGCGCTGGGACGGATTGGCATGAGCGAGAACATTGGGCAGCATCGCAAGAATCGCTAATTTACACTCCAGTGGATTGCCCAAATTCGGATCGTTACTGTTCTCCATCCTCAAGATGTTGACTGCATTGATCCGCACTCTGTCCTGCACATCGCGAGGCAAAGACTTGAGGCGATCGCCACCTAATCGTGCCAACGCCTGAACGGCCACATCCGGCGCCCGGAAGCTTACGCAATCGGCAAGAGCATTATTGACCTCGTCCTGGGCCATATTCCACTCGCTCGGCGACAATCCAGGATTTCTAATGGTGGAAAGGACGGTGGCAGCCATTAACTGATGCGAACGGGCATCGGCGTATTGCGCTGGATTGTTCGGCGGGGTAAAAACAAGATCTTTCCGCATTTCCGCGACGAATGCTTTGGCATATTCGCCGTCCCCTTTTGCTCGTCCAGCAGCCCAATCCCTGAAGGCGCTATCGAGCAGGAATGCTCGATCGGAGGTGTCGTGACGATTGAGGGCAAACAGGACATTGCCGGCAAAGGCTCTGAGGTCAGCGCTTTCCTCGCCCGATGATCCGTCGGCGATGGCAGTAAGCTTTTCCTGCAACTCTACCTGCGAGCGTCCATGGCTGCGGCTCCAGTAATCCATGAATTCGGCTGCGCTCTCGAAGCTTTTTTCGGCATCCTGCGCTGCCCACATGCTCATGCCCAAGCCTGTTATTGCCTGCATCTTCACGTCGGTCGAAGCGCCTTTGTCCTTCAACAACGTCTCGCAAACTCCGGCATAATCCTGTCCTGGAATCTCAGCAAAGGCAAAACGCGCTTTCGCGGCCGCGATCTTTCTTTCCGGACTGCCCTCGGTCTGCTCCTTCGTGAGGAAATCGAGCAAATCCACTGTTTTATGTCCTGCGATCGAGACACCATGATCGATGACTCCGTCTTTGCGACTCAGATCCAGGAGCGCGATGGCAGCAGCTTGCTTCTCCTCTGGAGTTTTCGCCGTCCTGTATGTGTCACCGAGTTTGGTGACTGTTGATTCGCGACCTTTGTCTTTTGGATCAAGGCGAAGAACAGCGGCAGCATCAGTCATCGTCTTAGTTATGGCATCGGCTGTCTCTTTCGGCTTACCAGAGGCCAAAGCCTTTCCCTCGCTAAGCAAGAAGTGTTTGCCATAATCCGATAGTTTCGAACCGCCTTTCTCGTCGGCAAAAATCTCAGAGCCGGTCCGATTTTCAATAGCGGAGATGCGTTCTCGAGCCTTGCGTCCGATGAAGTTGGTGCGTGTATTCTCGAGCGAATCGCCTTTGCCGTCGCCAAAGATCCCTTGCTTGAAGCCGGCGATGTTGATGAACTCTCTACCGGAAAGCCCCAGGAAGTAGGCCTGCGTTCCCAGACTTTGCGATGTCTCGAGCACACGACCGGCTTTACCCATAGCGCTTAGATCCTTCCACGCCTTCGCTTGCTCGACGAGCATCTCAGTTGCCTTGGGAGCGGCGGACAACATGCCGGTTTGCCTACCGGCCCAGGCCACCGAATTCTTACCGAAGGACAAGAGACTATAGCCGGCCATAACGACAAATGCTTCGCCTCGCCGCTTATTGAGCCATTTGCCGACATCCGATTCATATCTTGCCTTGGCGGTGTGCAACCAGGGACCGCTCGCACCAAGGGTAAACTCCATGACTCCAGCAAGAGCCGATTTCACAGCCTGCTTCATCAACTGCTTGCTTGCCTCTTTGGTGGCAAGTTGTCCGGCTTTGACCGCTAATTTGCCGGCCTGCTGGAACCCTTTTACTCCGGTATAAGTCATAGCCGCGTCCACGCCGACCTCGGCTACGAGCGCGGCGTAATAGGCAGAGGCCTCTGAGAACTTATACGATCCCAGGTTCTGCACTTCCACGAGAAATAGCTTACCGGCGCCCGGCTCGAAGACAGGCAACAGCTCACCATCCTCACAGATCATCGGATCTTTATTGCCATGATTGACGACCTTGCCGGCAGAGCCGCACAATAGAGGACAGTCGTACACGCTGTAGACTTCACTCTGGGCATACTCCGTTTCGGTGCGGACCTCCCACTTATTGCCGGGCAGTTTTTTAGACCAAAAATTGTCTCGAACAAGATTGTAATCCTGACCATTCGGTCCTTTATCCGGATCGAATCCGGCAATCTTCGGTCGATCTCCGTATATGACAAAGCGGTTCTGCTCGACATTGTCCATGATCTTGAGGTATTGATCTTTTGCTTTGTCCTGGTACTTGTCGAGCCACTTTTGCAGGGCAACCATGCGATCGCGCTTGTCTTGTGTCTCATACAGATCTTTGGGAAGCGCCATGCCACGATCGTCCTGGAGCTTTTGCAGTTCCTTGATGGCTTCATCCATCCAGGTCGTTTTAGTAGAAGTATCGTTAAATAGCTGCGCGTACCAACCCGGCTTTTCACGCCGCATCTCGATCATTTTCTTGATCGCTTTTTCAGTTCCATCAACTTGAGAGAACGTGCTGGCGATCGGCGCGACCTCTCTCATCCGGCGCTCCCAGGCCAGACTATCGCCGTGAATCTTTTCACCTGGAATCCACTCTGCGCGATTCATCCGCTTCAAAAGCCCCTCGAGCTCTCGATAATCACGCTCCTTGAAGCCCGCTTCTTTGACTTTCTTTGCCTCGCTATTCCAATTCAAGGTAGCGTAAATCTTCTCCATATCCTTGCGCGTCGGCGGATTATCGAGGTTAAGGTCGAGCTTGA
>JAIERK010000245.1 GCA_019746975.1 Candidatus Obscuribacterales bacterium | reverse complement strand
TAGAGCAGCCTGGGGGCGACTTCAGGGCAGTGTTGCTCAAACCATTTCAGAATGTTCGCCTCGCGCTGCAAGATCTGTTTCTTTACGACCAATAGCGGCGAATTTTGATTGCCCCAGAGGCAGGTCTTCAGAATGACAGGCGTGCCGGACGCGTCGGCCTCCCACACCTCATGAGACAATCGATGTCGTGGGTAACGTATTCGACTAAGCCTTTCAGTTTTCACTAGTTCGGTTCACGAAGTGCCGTTCCAATTCTATCAGCCCGTGATTGGTGCCAACCATGATAACAATGGTAATAGACTGTTTTGAAACCCGGCTGGCTGGGTCAAATCGTAGTGACGGACCCCGCACTCACCCTTTCAACTTTGTGGGCGACCGGACATAATGAGGCGTCTGTTGAGACGTTGCTTTGGGAGACACAACGACTAGCGAAGTGGCAATGCGCATCGCGTTTTCTAGCGTATCAGGACCTGACGACGGCTCTTACTGGTCGGGGACGCCGCTATTCATGAAGCGGCATCTGGCAATGCAGTTCGACGAACTCGTACATATTGGACCGCTTCAATTAGTCTGGCAGCCGTTCAAGCAAAAGCATTCCATATACGACAAGATGCTCCGAAAAACATACATCTGGGAGCTCGAGCCACTCGTGCACCAATATTTGTCGATGCAGGCAGCACGGCTGCTGAAGGCACGTGGACGGATAGACCTGATTTTCAGCCCCGGCAGCTTTCCTTACCCCAACGCTTTTCTGGAAACCGATATCCCAGTTGTATTCTGGGCCGATGCTTCATTTGCTGGTTTGGTAGAGGAGCACCCAGGTTACCGGCATATTTGCGAGGAGAATATCTGGGCTGGACATGCACTGCAGCAAAGAATTCTAGATAAGACGACTCTTGCAATTTTCTCTTCGGATTGGGCCGCAAAGACTGCTCTGGACAGATATGAATTCGACGATAATCGGGTAGCTGTCGTGCCGTTCGGCGCCAATCTTACGGTTCAACCACCGTCCTTGGAAGCCCTGCCGGCCATCCTGGAGCAGCGCACTTCTTCTGAATGTCGCCTTTTGTTTATCGGACGAAATTGGATTGAAAAGGGCGGCCCTTTCGCCATCGATGTGCTTTCCGAACTCGTCAGCCGAAACATTGATGCGAAGCTCTGGGTGGTTGGTTGTGAACTACCGAAAGATGCTGTTAACGAGAGATTGTCTGCGCGGGTCGTAAACAAACCATTTTTGAATAAACATGTGGAGAGCGACGCAGAACAGCTTGGTGAGCTCCTTACCGCCTCTCATTTTTTGATATTTCCGACGATGGGTGATTGCTTCGGCATGGTCATCTGTGAAGCCAACGCCTATGGTGTACCGGTTCTCGCTCATCGAACCGGAGGAGTGGCTTCAATAATCAGAGATGGACAGAACGGATTTCTTTTTGCTAAACCACAACAGGCGACAGATTATGCTGACTGTATTGCGCGGTTGTTTTCCGACAAAGTTACCTACGGGGAGTTGTGTCGAACTTCTCGCTTGGAATTTCAAAATCGACTCAACTGGACGACTGCGGTGGATAGGGTCCGTGTCCTGATCGAGAGTCTATGAGCGATAACGATTCCAGCTTAAGTGCGATGGTGGAGGACACCGATGCGACCAGAGATTGAAATCTATCTTCTGGCGATGAAGCCGCGAGAAGTGCAGAACGATCAGCGCATGGTCGAGCTTCTCGGGCAGGATCTGGACTGGCAATTTTTCAATCTGGCTGCGATTGCACATAAGATTTGTCCGATTCTTTCCGGCGAACTCAAGCGATTTCCTGAGTATTTAGACAAAACCAGTATGGTCAGGGAAGAGAGTTCTGAGATTCAGAGAAAGGCTATGATGCTCACGGCAAGGCTCTTTCGACTTCAAGACGCATTGAAAGCAGCCGGTATTCAGTTTGTATTTGTCAAAGGGACCGCTGTGGCACACCTGCTTTATGGAACCGCGGTGAAGCAACGTTCCTTCTGCGACATAGATTTTTTCATTTCGCCGAAAGATGCAGTGCGAGTGAGAGAGATTCTTGCCAATCAAGGTTTTCTGCCTAACCAGATGTGGTGCCGATGCGATCATCCCGATGAATTCTTCACGTCGGATTTATTTCTCCGACTGGCGCATGAGAAGGAATTCGTCAGTAGCAACGGCTCTTTTGCAGTGGATCTTCATTGGGGTGCAGGAGCATGGTTCGCTACCGGTGACCAATTGATGAAGCGCACTATCGAGCTAAATGTTAACGGGCATCGCTTGCGAACCCTGGAGCCCAATCTCCATCTCGTCTATCTTTGTGCGCATGCGGCCAAGCACGATTGGTCCACACTGATCTGGATCAGCGATATCGCGCATGCGCTTGCCAGCAAGAACATTTTTGATTGGCGTAAGGTTGCTCGAATTAGCCGTGCGCTCGGATTGTTTAAAACAGTCCAACTCTCGATGTTGTTAGCAAATCAACTTCTCGGCGCAGCGATTCCTCAACCGTTTCTACCCATGAGTGCCAATCTCTCTTCTATTGCTTCGGAAATCATAAACCGTTACGATCGCGTGCTGCCACCACTAATTTGCTGGTCGCAATTACCATTTTGGAAACGAATCTGGCATGTCTATGATGATAAAGGGCAGGTAATGGAGCAGATCTTATCCGACCTGTTCAAGCCTACTTTCAATGATTGGGTGCGAATCAAGCTGCCGGAACCACTGTATTGGATGTATGGTCTGATTCGTCCGTTATCGAAGGTTTACTTTACTGGAGTAAATTTCTTGACTGGCGCGTCGCAGCAGAAGCGAGAGCACCAATAGCACCGAGAACATCGAGTGCATCGACAGTATCGAGAACATCGAGAACATCGAGAACGCCGAGCGCATCGAGAGCACCAAGGGCACCAACAGTAGTGCCTTTGTTAACCCCTAATACATGCAGCGAGGGGGAAGCGTTTACGCCAGAATGCTGAAACTCACGGTCACCCGCCTGCGTCGGGCAATGTTGTGCCGGAGAATAGCAGTAGCCCACGTGAGGGCATTTTATCTGACCGCTTAAAAGAAGAAGTCGCCGGAGCTAATCGACCAGTTAAACGACTGATGCAACAGTCTCTGGATGTGCTCTTCACCCTCCAGCGCTTTACCCACGAAAAATAGATCTTGATTGGGAATGCGCACGAAATCAGAAAATGCTGTGTCAAAAAAGCCGCGATCGTGTCCGTAGAATTTGACTGCATCCACGCGATTGTCCATATAGTAGCGGCAAATTTTGTAGATCATGAATTTGGCCAGGCCTACACTCTTGTCTTTGCACAAAAGTTCGCAGATAGTTCCGGCACCATCATGCATGGCGGTGACAGCTAGTCCGACGAGCTTTCCGTTGACTCTGAACTCGAAGTAGGAAGACTTGAACTGTAGATTTTGCTCATAGCGCCATCGCAGATATTCCAGATCTTTCCATAATGCCACCACTTCTTGTTTTCGGAGGTTGTTCCAGAGACCATCGTAGTCGTCGGGGATCTTATCAACGATACTAAAAGTGGTGCCCCATGCCCAGAGTTTCGACAATGATTCTTTCAGTGTCAGTCGAAGATTTGCATAAAGCGAATACGATGCTCGGGCAGGCAGCGGTAGATGTTTTTCCAGACGTAACTTGTAGGTATAGTTCTTGATTATGCCTAAATTGTACATGCCCAACCTTCCAAGATTTATCGGAAGCGCTACGTGATTGGGAAAGCCGAACATGACTTGAACCTTGAAGTCCTGATATAGGGTACTCATCTTGTTCGTCATCATTGTGAAGATGCCGTGGCCGCGATGTTCATCCGCAATAATTGAGTTGGTCGGCTGACATGCCAAAATGGGCAGCCCTAGAAGGTTCAACTTCACGCCGATTGCACAATACGAGCCGATTAACTCGCCATCAAGTTCGCAGATGACACCGAGATAGCCGTAATAGGGGTTTTGCTCATTATTCCAACGCCAATCGACAATTGTTCGAGTCGTATTGAAAATACGATTTTGAAGAGCGATGATCCTGTCCGCATCGGCTGGGGTGCAGGCTCTCAGAGAACAGTGTTGAGCCGTAGTCTGAAGCTTTTCTGGCGGTAGGCTGTTTGCTTGATTTGACGGAGTCATCAGCTAATGGAATTCAATCGGATTCGCGAAATTCTATCGAGTATGCAATCTATTAAACCACGTTGGTTGGATGCTATGAAGTGAGCAACCCTTGATCTCGAATTCAGAAACCGATAATCGGACTTGCTGGAGGGCTTGGTAAAATAAAGAGAGCTGAGCGAGGATCTTGATTGAACTCGAATTCTGAAAGCAATGAGCTAACTCGACGAGAAACGAGGGCACCAGCAGCGATGCCCCACTTTCGCACCATTCGAATTGAGGATGTTGAACAATTCCTTGCTCTTCAGAACATGTACTTTGGCACCAAGCGAACGATGGCGGACTGGAAGTGGAGATCGGTCGATAATCCCTATGTTCAAATGGCGACTTGGGTTGGCGCTGTTGGTGAGAGGATAGTGGCCGGGTACTCCGTAGTCGGGATGTACTTCAGCGTATTTGGCAGAGCAGTACCGATCAGCCAGAGCGCCGATGTCGTAATTCATCCGGACTATCGGGGAACGGGAGCCTTCAACGAATTGTTTTCAGGGACCATGCAACTTGGATTTCGATTCTCTGATATCGTGTATGGATTTCCAAACGAACAGTCTATGCGACCGATTCTTTTCAACAGTCGGACCGACTTTATCCTCTTCAATATGAGCACTTATTCACTGCGTCTGAGTCTTCAATCGGGACTAAGTGACAGTGATTCTGGAGTCGTGGGGAAATCAGTGCAACGATCAAATCCCCTCGCTTTGGTATTTCGTGCATACAGAATTTTTCAAAATGCCATCTGTCTCTGGAGCAATCGCGGAGACAGCAGTCTTTCGATCCAAAGTTGTGAGAAGTTACCGGATGGATACGAAGAGTTCTGGAATGAAGTGAAAACACGAGAGCTCATTTGTATATGGAAAGATAGCCAGTACATGCGTTGGCGCTATGACAGCAACCCTTCTCGCCAGGCTGTGTACATAGTCGCTCGACGCGGTGACTCAATAGTGGGCCTGGTCAACTACGCACAACGTAACTCCATCCTCTACATCCTGGAATTACTGGTTCCCAGTTACGATGTTTCACTCGGAAAGCTATTGGTCAGCACCGTGATCAAAGAGAGTCTCGAAAAAAACGTCGAGCTTGTCAAATTCTATGGACACGACAGAGGTTATTTTGAACTTGTCTTTTCTGAATTTACCCGGCAGCCTTCAGAGGACTTGTCTTTCCAGGCACAATTCAATGACGAGGCTCTCCAGGAGATCTGTACACAGAGTCTCAATTGGTCTGTAACTACTGGCGATACCGATGTTCTTTGGGTTTAAACCAAACTAGTCGTCGTCTCGATCACCGCTCTGTGAAAGCCGCTTCGCAGCTCTTTCTTGACGCCTACGCTTCTCTTCGCGGTCGTCGTCATCATCGTCATCATCGTCGTCGTCATCATCATCACGATCCGAGACCGATGTTTTTCTTGAGGAGTCTCGACGGTCCTTGTCCGAATCTCCTGAGCTTTCCTTTCTCTGTTCAGCCACAGGCTCCGATGCTCTTTGGATCGGTTGCTCGACATTCGTAGTCGTCTGTGTCGCTTCGACGTGGGTGCGTTGCACTGTTGGCTGAGACTCGCTGTTTTGCTGTGAATCGGTCGGCCGCGACTGTATTGAGCTGGTTGTGGTCGCTTCTACGGTTGATGATACCGGCGATGGTGACGGCTTAGTCTCGGAATACTGAGGTGCGCTTACAGAAGTCGGCGTGGTCGCCGCAGTATCCCAGCCGGTCGCGGCTGGTCTTGAAGGTTCCGGCGCGGCGGTCTGGGTGCTAGTCGGCGGTATCGCTGTGGTGGCGGGTTCGCTCGTATCCGCTTGAGATGATGCGGTGCTAGTATCTGGTTGAGCGGCAGGAGCTGCCACTGAGGCTGATGCCGGTTGCGACACTGGAGATGCGGTGGTTGATGCAGGGGAGCTTGCCAACGGTAGTTGCGTCGGCAGTCCCATTTCGCGAATTGAGATCACGAGTCCGCTAATCGGCTCGTAGGTTCGGCTCGAGATTGAGGAATTCACATTCTTCACGATACCGGCTTTCCCGGCACTTATGACAGAGTCGTGCCCGCCTTCCGCATTCTTGGGGCCGAACTCGCAACCCAAAAGATTGACCCACATTCCCTTTTCTACTGAGTGGATCTTGAATCCTTTGATGCTTTTTGCTTTCACTGTGCCGCTAGCATCTTCAACGAGATTGAATGAGACTTCCTTTTCCAGCGCGATCTGGTCGATTTTGTCGCTAGCCAAGCCCTTTTCCCATCGTGCCGGGCTGGTGATATGCACGGCATAGCCTGGTTCTGCTTTGGTGATGGTTATTGTTGATGCGTTGCTTTTAAGGGTATTAGCAGAACCCGATCCCAGAAGGTCCAGATTGACGATCTTGCAGACTTTCGACAACTCAGTAAATTCGGTGTTGATTTCAGGATCATTGATGCCGAGTGTCTTGCACAGGCTGATCGCCCGATCCAGATGCTTACCGGCGACGTCATAATGGCCGCTTTGTCTGGCTGATTGAGCCAATCTTTTTAGCGCCAATTCAAAGTTTTGATCCGACGTCGTGCCGGCAGTCTCCAATTCCTTAACTGCACGTTCGTAATTGGTCTCGGCTTTAGCGTAGTCGCCGGATTCATAAGCTTGCTGACCGGACTGAAGGTACTTGTCTGCTTTGGACCCCTCTGCCATTGCTGCTGTAGCCGTTATCGACAGAGAAGCGGCTATTAAAATAGTATGCAAGACTCTTTTCATAAGGACCTCAAGCAGAAATAGTGGACAGCGATTGTCGGCAATTCGTTGACTCTCGACGTCCGTCCGGGACGTCAACAAACACTAACACGATAACCGCCTGAATCCATGAATTAGGAAGAGTTTAGGAGCTTGGTAGATTTAAAAAATCAAATCTGGGTCTGTTCCACTGACAGCCGGTGGCCGAACACTTCTATGAGATCTCCTGGGTGAAGCTTTCGCCCTCTCCGAGTCTCTGTCTCGCCGTTAACCTTCACTTCGCCATTTTGGATGACGTGCTTGGCTTCTCCGCCGGACTGAGTGATATTTTTGAGCTTTAAGAACTGGTCAAGCCTGATTTTTTCCAGCGATTCGTCTTCCATGTAGGCATTCCATATGAGGAGTAAGCTAAGGTAAAACATTAGCAACTTTAGAAAATCTGACAATATCTTAGACTATGCAATTCAAATTGCGCTCGCTGTCGGATGTAAGCATATGCTTAACCGCAACCTCTGCTTAAATGAACATCGAAATCCAAGTAGTACTACTGGTAGTGTGATGTCATTGTCTGGTCCGCGCTCGCGAATAGACAGAATTCGAGATTGGAGTTGTGATGGGAAGTAATCTAGAGCTTAACGACACTCTTTTAGTAACTGATGAACAGGGCTTTCCGTCGGACTTGCTGAGTCTAGCTAGCCATCTGAAAAATCCGGTGACTACTGAGCATGTGAAGGATAAGAAATTCGCCTTTTCTAAAAAGGACGGTGCCAGAATTTTTCATCTCGATCCAGTGCGTATATTTCTGGTCGAAAACATAGACGGGAAGTGGCTTTTCTGGGGTAAGGCGTATATTCTGGAACAAACGATATCGAAGAAACTCGAGCCGAATGGATCCTGGACTCCTGGGCGGTGGGAGACTTCCGGCGTATTCAAAATAGTCGATCTCTTCGATCCGGACTACCAGCGTAGCTTTACAAAAAGAGAGTCACCGCCTGGAAAGAGCTACTTTTAACTGGCTTGGAGCAGTTGATTTACGCCATGGCATCCTCATCATTTAGAACGGTTGCAAAGCTGAGATCATAATCGAAAACTGGTGAACCATTTGCGATGAGTGTTTTTCTTGGTATTGACATCGGAACCTCTGGAACCAAAACGATAGCGCTGAATTTGCGCGGAGTTGTATTGGCCCAGGCAAGCGAAAGCTATTCGAGCTTTCAGGCGAAGCCGCTCTGGAGTGAGCAAAACCCCGACGATTGGTGGACTGCGACCGTCAATACAGTTAGAAAAGTCTTGTGGGCTGCGAACATCAGTCCGGAGGAAGTCAAAGCGATCGGCCTGTCGGGGCAGATGCACGGCTCTGTATTCTTAGATAAAGACAAAAACGTCATTCGACCGGCAATTCTTTGGAATGATCAACGCACGGCCTGTGAGACTGCTGAGCTTGAAGAAAGTGTTGGTGGTCGTGATCAGCTTGTTTCCCTGGTTGCAAATCCTGGATTGACTGGTTTTACGGCTCCGAAAATTTTGTGGTTGAGAAAACACGAGCCTGAGAATTTTGAGAAGACCTATAAGGTCTTGTTGCCGAAGGATGAGATTCGACGGCGGCTGACGGGCGAGTTCGCCACTGATGTAAGCGATGCAAGTGGAACTTTGTTATTCGATGTTTCAACGAGAAAGTGGTGTCATCCGCTTTTGTCAACGCTCGATCTTGATCCGAGCTTGTTCCCTCGTTGTTACGAGTCGCCTGAAGTTACCGGAAAAGTCAGCAAGCAGGTGGCGAAGCTTCTGGGTTTATCGCCGGATTGTATCGTTGTCGGTGGTGCTGGAGACTGTGCCGCCGCTGCCATCGGAAATGGTGTCGTGAGCGAAGGCATTCTTTCCACAATTCTTGGCACCGCGAGCGTTACCGTGCTCAACTCCGATAAGTTTGCGACGGATCCTAAGGGTAGACTGCATACGATCTGTCATGCTGTCCCCGGCAAATGGCTGTTCATGGGTGCCAACCTGTGTGGCGGCGGTGCGCTGCAGTGGTTCCGAAATCAACTCTGCATCAAGGACTATCTGTTTCAATCGGAGCGTCGTTTTGATACCACTTCTAGTGGCAGCTTTTACGAGACCCTGTCGCAAGAAGCGGAGCGAATTCCACCAGGAAGTGATGGGCTCTTCTTCTTGCCGTATCTCTCCGGCGAGCGGACCCCGCACAACGATCCCTACGCTCGTGGCTGCTTTCTCGGTCTTACTCTTGCGCATACACGTGGACATCTTGTCCGGTCAATCATGGAGGGAGTGACTTACAATATGCGCGACAGCATCGAGATGATGAAGGCTTTGAACTTGCCTGTGAATGAGATAAGGGCTACAGGTGGTGGTTCCCAATCCCCTGTGTGGGTTAAGATTCAAGCTGACACATTCGGACAAAGTATATTTAACATCAATTGTGACGAAGGACCAGCGTACGGCGCTGCACTGCTTGGTGCTGTCGGCGCCCGGGCGTTCAGTTCTGTGCAGGAAGCCTGCGAAGCAACAATCAGAGTCGTTTCTGAAACGCAGAGCACGTTCCGTAGTTCAAAATATTACAACGATGCATTTCGAATCTGGAAGCACTATTATCCTATACTGAAGGAATCATTCCGGGACATAGCGGTACTACAAGATACTCTCGAAAGCTAGGCAGGAGGTCGAAAATCACATGAGCCAATCGGTACTTACAGTCGACGAACGGCGTACGGATGGCGGTATCGCCTGTCGAAGAACTTCTTCGCCGACCTCGAGAGATGCTTTGGTCCTTGTTATGGGATATGCAGGTAGCTCTCGAATCTGGCCTTCGACATTTGTTAGCAGGCTTGCCGAGCGCTTCGAGGTGATCACTTGCGACAATCGTGGCACCGGTGCCAGTATCATTCCGAATCTGGCCGAAGACTACACTATTAAACTAATGGCTGATGATTTATTCGAAGTAGTGAAGCTTTTTGAAGTCGAACGGCATCATCTTCTTGGATACAGCATGGGCAGCTGTATCGCCTTGCAATTCATCCATGATCATCCAGAATTGGTTAAAAGTCTATTCTTGCTTTCTGGTACCGCGGGCGGTTCTCTCTTTGCCAAACCAGACAAGGAGATTTCAATGGCGCTAGCTAATCCGCAAGGCGACACGCTATGGGATATGTACTTGTCGAGCTGGCGTCTGATGTATTCACCTGAAGTGCTCGATCGATGTCTTCCTGCGCTGAAGTCTATATATGAAAACTCGAAGGATACTCCGACTCCTGTCGCCGCATTACTTGGACACTCGCACGCGTTTAGAGGATTCGACGGGACTACATATCTGCCCTCGATCAAAGTCGCAACAACAGTGCTTTCCGGTAACACGGATAGGCTCATGCCTGTGAAGAACTCAATGAACCTTGCCGGTCAGATTCCAGGTTGCAGATCTGTATTTATCGACGATTGCGAGCACGGTCCACATATTCAATGTGAGGACCAGGTCATCGCTGAGATCGAGCGCACCGCCGGATACTGACTATCCTCAGACCTCTGGATTGAGAAGATCGCCCTGGTGACGTGCCTGTGTTCTGCGCTTTTGTCTGGATGGTCCAGTAATCAGGTCAATACCAGCATGGATTGCAAAACCAATCAGAAAAGCCGCGAGTGTCTCCATCAGGAAGTAAAAGATCGATAAGACGTACACGCAGTGCTCTTGGCTCTCGCAGAGGTTGCCTAAAATTACATTGGTGCTGTACGCGTTCTTAAACATCGGTGTTACGCTAGGACAGAGAAACTGGATGCTCAGAATAATGAAAAATCACTGATAGGATAGTACCAATGATTGGCCACCATTGAGTATAGCCAGACGTTGGCGCCACGGCTCTAAGAGATCGTCATTCCTCTCGCCTCCAGCGCTCTTCCTGTCGCGGTTGTAGCATTTTCCCTCCAGGGGCTACACGCCTCCGCACCGATAGGTGAGCGGAGCTCAGTGCAAAGCTCGCTCAATCAGTCTGCGAATTGGTGCATTCCTCAAATAAGGTCAGGCGGCCGTTATTCGATGGACGTGCCCGGATCCAGACCCCAGCTGACTAGAATCTCGCGCTCTTCTTGAGCGGACTTTGCCTTTTTGAACTTGGCGTTGCGGCCCTTCACCAGCTTTTCGCAGGCGGCCCAGGTCGAATGTCGCGTTACCACACCTGCATAGTAGCTCAAGTAAGTGACCGGACCGCCGCCGGATTTGCTGCTTCCTGACTTTGAACTCCCGCCTTTACTGCTACCATTCTTACTAGGCTCCGGAAGCGGATCTTCCGAAGGCAGTTCGTTTAGATCGACAAAGTATCCGTCTCGCGGACCCTGGTACAGGTGGTCGGGCTTGCCGGTGGCGTAGGAGACCGCTATTTGGTCGCAACGTTCGTTGCCGGGATAGCCTGCGTGTCCTCGAACATACTTCCATTCGACGTTGGCCGGTTTGATTCTACCTAGTTGCCTCGAGAGCTCTTCCCAGAGGTCGCGATTCGCGACATCCTTTCCCTCCGAATTCTTCCATCCCCGATTGCGCCATCCCCAGATCCATTGTGTGATGCCGCGAATCAGATATTGTGAGTCCGTGTATAAAACGATGGTCGACTGTCCTGGCGACTCCAAGTCGGCAAGAGCGCGGATTGCGGCAACCATCTCCATGCGATTGTTGGTGGTATCCTTGTTGCCCCCACCTAACTCTCGTACCGTCCCGTCCGGTAGAGCAACGATGCTTCCCCAGCCACCCGGTCCGGGATTGCCTGTGCAGGCGCCATCCGTAAAAATCAGTATGTCGCTTGTTGAAATCATAAACCTTCGAAATGCTCAGCAGTGGCTCTATTAATAGCAGAGCCAATTAAACCGGAGCCTTAATCTTATCTGATTAATGCGCTCCGTGGCAGACCTGGCGCGATTCAATCCGAAGGCTGCAGCCATTGTAACGATACGATGGTTCTAGCTTGTTCGCGCCAATTGGTCGGTGAGACGGACAATCGTTGGTATTCTGTATTTCCCGTGCATATCTTGGACGTGCTGGGCCGCCTGATTGACGTCTAATCCGACGGCTGTGACATACAGCGGATTTTTGCTTTGCCCTCGGAAGACTTCAATACCGACACCGGCGGCATAGCGCGTCTTGGCGATACCGATTATAACTGACCGCCGCTGGAGTGCTTCATAAAGACGGGCTCCCAAGCCTGGTTTTGGATTATCAATGTCGTTGCTGATCCAGACGTTTCCGTCTATCAAAATACTGTCTGGCAACTGTGCAACCATTTGAATTGCCGTTATCAGCGAAGGCAGTTCTCTTTTGTAGAACTCACCCGGCTGATATTGCTCCAAGTCGCCAGTCTTGCTGATGAAGGTCTGAATAGGTGTGGCTGCCTGCCAGCCGTCGAAAAGCACCAGCGCGCAAGTTGCACTCTGATCTGCATAATGGACGTCAACGCAGCCGAACATAAGACCGATCGACTAGTTATCGCCGAGTTGAAGTACGACTCGAAATCGTGCTTTGCCGCTCATCATACGCTCGTATGCTTCGTTCGCTTGGGTGAAAGGGAACTTTTCGATCATTGGTCGAATTCCTGTGAGCGCGCAGAAGTTCATGCAGTCTTCCGAGTCACTGGCTGTGCCGCTGGGCCAACCCACGATTGAGCGCCGTCGCCCTATCAGAGCGATAGGACTGATTTGTATGGGTTTGAAATCAGCTCCGATTATCAACATCTTTCCACCGAGATCGAGTGCCTCTATCCATGGTGTCATGGCATCGGAGTTGGTGATGGCGGATAGTATCACCTTCGCTCCGCCGGACTTGACCAGGCTATCCACCGCATCGCTACTTTCAGAATTTATGAACTCATGCGCACCGAGCTTCTCTGCGAAGTCCGCTTTGTCCATGCCTCTGGCGATAGCCACTGTTCTAAAACCCATTTTGTTGGCGAACTGAACACCTAAGTGACCTAATCCTCCGATTCCTAAAATTGCCACGGTGTCTCCCGGCTTCGCTCCGATATGACGTAGGGCGTTGTAGGTAGTTACGCCGGCACAGAGAAGCGGTGCCGCTTCCTCCATTGTTAGATTCTCTGGTATCCGCGCGCAGGCTGTTGACTGAAAAACCGCATACTGCGCATAGCCACCATCGACGGTGATGCCAGGAACTCTCAATTCTGCGCAAGCAACGAAGTCGCCGTTCATACAAGCTTTGCATTGGGTGCAGTGTCCACCGTGCCAGCCTACTCCAACCCGATCTCCAACTTTTAGTCTTGTAACTTCGCTACCGACTTCTTCGACAAAACCGGCGATCTCATGACCTGGCACGATTGGGTAGGTCATTCCAGGAAAGCCGCCTTTGAACGCGAAGCTATCGCTGTGGCAGATGCCGCAAGCCTGGACTCGAATCTTCACCTGGTCCGGTCTGAGCTCGGCAAGCTCTTTCTCGACGAATTCGAGCTGTCCATTCGGCTGGGCTACACGAGCTACTTTAGCTGTTTTTACAGCACACGTACTCTTACTTGCATTGGACATTCTTCAGCACCCCGTGAAAACCTGGCGGAAACTCTGCAATAGATGCAAAGCCTAGTCGCAAGATGAGCTTGTCAAAAAGTGAGTTGCGACAGGGCAATTTTACGATATCCGCATCCGGATTTGTCTCTTGACGTTGATCGATTTGCTTGGTCGGTACTTCAACGCTGATGGTCACGATTCCAGCGATTGCGCTGTTCCACGCCTCGACTCATCTCCTCCTTTCTGTCAATAAGTTTTCGTGCTATGGTTACAAACAAGAGGTGACTATCATGAACTATGACAACAAAGATCGCGCGCTTGTAACTTCAAAAGTTTGGGAAAAGCCGGCCTACGAGATCGTCGACTTAGGGTCGGAGGTGACCGGTTACATGTATACCGATAAAGTCCTTGTTGATGCGGATATCGCTCCTGTGAAATCAACCGATGCTAAGGTCGTGATTCCAGGCAATGGCGCCTGAAGTTTGGATCTGTAACTCCAGGTCTGACCTGCCTTCTGGGAGAGTAGCGTCCGCCTCATGAGCTAGAGCGCAATGGCGCATGCCTGCAGGGGCTCCGGTAGCCTGTTCTATGAGTATGTGTTGAAGCAACACGGAATCCGGGATGAATTCGTTGGAAGGGGACGAACTTGAATCTAGTCATTCTTGGTACCGCTGCTGGTGGTGGGTTTCCCCAGTGGAATTGCAACTGCAAGTATTGTGAATCTGGTAGATCGACACCTGCGACTGTTGCTCGACGGCTCCACGCATCCATCGGGTTGAGCGTTCGAGAGGGCAATTGGTTTCTCGTAAATGCAACTCCAGATGTTCGACTGCAAATCGAGAACACTAAGGATTTGCATCCGGGACCCGGTGTTCGTGAGACGCCGATAAGAGGTATCTTTCTTACAGACGCGGAGCTCGATCACACGATCGGCTTGCTGATGCTTCGAGAAGGTTCTAACCTGCGGATATTCGGCAGCTCTCCGATTCTGACGGCAATGTCTTCCTCTTTTCCAGTTGCCTCTATTTTGTCCAAGTATGCGACATTAGAGTGGTGCCGTTTGAATAGTGGACGACCTGTCGAGATCGAAGACGGGTTGTTGCGGGTAAATCCATTTTTCGTCGATCGAAAACCACCGCGATATGTGGAAACAGAGCCCGACGAATCTTCCTCGGATTGGGTGATTGGCTATCGATTTGAGGACGTCACTTCTGGTGGCAGCGTTGCAATTTTGCCGCAGTTAGGCCGATTCGACGATGACATAATAGATGGAATAGTCGATTCTGACTACATACTGCTTGACGGCACGTTTTGCTATGAGGACGATCTCCAGCGAGCTGGAGTTACGGGTAGGACCGCTTCCCAGATGGGACATCTCCCTCTGTTTGGTGATGCTGGTATTATAAGTGGTATCAAAAAAGTCAATGCGAGAAGACGCCTTCTCGGAAAGATGCCCGCAAAGACTCTACTTCTGCATATTAACAATACAAATCCCGTAATGTTGCCAGGCTCGGAGGAAAGGAAAGTTCTGTCCGACTCCGAGATTGAAGTGGTTGACGATGGTTTGTTACTCTGCATATGAAGATTTAGCACGATGTCACGGTGCGCACCCCGTGAATTGGGTGCTATGCAAAACGAGCTCGTTTAAATGACACTCAAGTGAGATTGCGCGGACTTGAGAAGCTGTCGGTACTAACATTGAATTGATCAGCACATCATGCTGCTCACCGCTTCAATCGCCGAGACAAATTTGAGCAATTCGTCTATACTGCTGCTCTAGTTTATCCGCTCACTGACGTCCTCTTCCGAGGTTATTGATGAATAGGGATCCGTGGCCGCGAGACGAATTTCTCGAACGACTTAAGACCTCCGGCAGCACCTTCTATCATGATCATCATCCATTCCATCAGCGAATGCACTCAGGTCAATTGAGTCGAGGTGAGGTTCGCAGGTGGATCAGTAATCGCTTTTACTACCAAAAAAATCTGCCTATCAAAGATGCTATTGTGCTGAGTAAGCTTCCTAACAGGGAAGATCGTCAGTTGTGGCTGCAGCGAATTATAGATCATGATGGACGAGATGGGCTGGACGGCGGCATCGATGCCTGGTTGCGCCTTGGCGAAGCTGCTGGAATAGAGTCGGCTTCCATGCTCTCGGATTCCGAAATATTGCCTGGCGTTAAATTTGCAGTTGATGCGTATGTTAATTTCTGTCGGCAGAGTTCTTGGCTCGAAGCCGTCGCATCGTCGCTAACTGAGCTCTTCGCACCAACCTTGATTTCACGACGCATCGAGATATTAGAACGTCACTATGCCTGGATCGATCAGGCCGGTCTGGATTACTTTAAAAACCGACTGGAGCAGGCTCCGCGAGATTCAGACCATGCTTTGTCTCTTGTGCTGACTCATGCCACTACAGTCCAACTTCAGGACGATGTTCTTGCTGCCCTGAAGTTTAAATGCGATGTTCTCTGGTCGATGTTGGACGCAATTCAGCACGGGACGAGCACGAGGTCTGCGTCCACTCTCGACAGAACCTGACACTGAGGTTGCCTGAGAACAAATGAAAGGCGATTTTTCCAAAGACGTCCGACTAAATCTTGATTCCGCCTGCCGGCTCAGGCACGATACAGCGCGAGACGAATACCTTCTATTACTGCCCGAACGAGTTGTTAAGCTCAACCGCACTGCCTTTTTGCTGCTCTCAATGAGTGATGGGACGAAAGCTTTCGCAGACGTTCTCAACGAGATGATTTCTGAGTATGGAGAAAATCCAGATTACCTGGAAGAGGCGAAAGTATTCTTGCAGGATGCATTGAGCCGCGGCTGGGTAGGGATTCATTCTGAATTTCATGGATCAGTTGAAGGAGCAAACATGCGGGGAGGTTTACTGCGTCATACGTCGAACGGTTTGACTGACCTCACACCGAACGACACTTCGGGCAGCACACCGGACAGCGTACCGGTTCACAAACCGGACAGCGCACCTGTGCACAAACCGGACAGCGCACCGGAGCACTCACCGGGCAGCGTACCTGTTCAAACACTGGGCAGCGCACCGGTTCACCCAGAGGATTGCGCACCAAGTTGGGCACTGAACATGTCACGGGACGCCTGCCATACCAGCAGAGCAGGTAGTTTGCCTCGCTCGGTTCAGCCGCCTTACGGGTTGACTGTGGAGCTCACGCATCGGTGTCCACTGCAGTGTCTGTACTGCTCGAATCCGGTCGATCTAACTAACAGAGGATCAGAACTCTCGACATCGGAGTGGATTGATGTCGTCCGGCAGGCGAAGGCTCTTGGCGTGGTGGAGATTCATTTGTCTGGCGGAGAGCCATTGGCAAGACCTGATCTGATAGAGATAGTTAGGACTTGCACTGAACTCGACATTTACTCGAACCTTATAACCAGTGGAGTTGGCCTGACAGAACACTTGCTGGAAGCTCTTAAGTCCGCAGGTCTTTGTTCTGTGCAACTTAGTTTTCAATCCGATGATGAGGCGACTTCGCGGAAGATATCCGGAGTAAATGCCTTGCGCTCGAAATGTGAATCTGCTCAAATGCTCTCTCAATCGGGACTTCCACTGACATTGAATGTGGTGCTCAGTGCGCTAAACATTTGTCGGCTCGATTCGATTTTGAAGCTTTGCACCTCATATGGTGCCCGTCGCATCGAGATAGCAAATTGTCAATACTATGGATGGGCTCTAGTCAACCGCTCGGTATTACTTCCTACTTTATCGCAATTGAAGGAAGCGAAACAGGTAGTTGAGCGGTGGCGTACTGTTGATCTGAACGACACAAACGTCGAGATTGTTTGGGTTATGCCGGATTATTTCGAGGATTTCCCTAAGCCCTGCTCGGGCGGCTGGGCACAGCGGCAGTTGATCATTACGCCTAACGGTATCGCTCTGCCATGCGCGGCTGCAGAACAGATCGACTCCATTGAGTTTCCTTCGGCAAGGCGCTCGCAATTGGGTTGGATCTGGAATGAATCTGATGCGTTCAACCGCTATCGTGGTTACGATTGGATGAAAGAGCCTTGTCTGACCTGCGAGAGAAAGGAAGTAGATTTCGGCGGTTGTCGCTGCCAGGCTTTCATTCTGACCGGTGATGCATCAGAAGCAGATCCGGTTTGTACCAAGTCGACAAGAAGACAGCTAATCGATGAGTTAGTTGAGTCGAGAAATTCGGAAGAACCTGCAGAGCTTAGTTATCGCGGAGCTTTTTGACATTTTTCTCAGCTCTGAAGGATGTGAGATTCCCGGGCTTATTAGCCGGTAAATTTCTAAGTTCTGCACGGGCTAGTGCGGTGCGCGCCGTCGCAAGAATCTTCTTTGCTGCATTTTGTAACTCTCTGTCCGCCTGCGTCTGCTCGCCTCCACCTACTTATAGCCCATGTTAAGAAGGTGGTGGTCCCTGGTGCGTTCTTCTGAAGGCTCAGTTCGCTACTTTCAGCGAATCAGTTCCGCGGCGCGTACGATGCTTTTCCAAACGGGCCCTAACTCGGATACCATAAAGTCCGCGAATATGCGCGAGTCGTGCTCGGTGAGGTGTGCACCATCGATGGTGTTCAATTGTTCGGGTCCGGTCCATTCGACCCATTTATACCTTGTTCTTGGAAAGTACTTGTTCAAGATCTCGCGGTGCTGTTCTGTCCGCGCGCTCTTCATGTAATCCGGTGATTCTGGTACGGTGACGAAACACACCGTCGTTCCATGCGCCTCGAACTTCTCCACGTAGGCACTCAGCCTTTTTACGTTGCGAAGAAATCTCTTGCGCGTCAGCAAGCTCATTCGCTGTATCCTGGGAAGTTGACCTGACCCCGGCGCATCCGGTCGGCGCGGATCTGATCTGATTTGTTTGTCGATTTTTGCATATCGAACCGCTGCCTCTTTGGACCGCCGTCCTTCTTCATTTTGGGGGGCCGGTAAGAATGACGGATCTACCAGGTCGATTCGTCCGGCGGTGTGCTGATGACGCGAGGGTGCGCTGTCTTGAGCCGTCCCACTATCGTCTTTGTTGTTAGGTGTCGAGGTATTGGTACTACTTGCAGTATCGGGGCTAGTTCTATTGACGGTCCGGGTGGAATCGGTACCAATAGTGGTGCCGGTAGTATTGCCGGTGTTGAATTCGGTGCCGTGTGTCTGTACTGACTCGTTCTTGTCACCGCCTTTGATATCAGATGTGATGCGCTCACCGTTAGTAGTACTGTTGGTAGTGTTAGGAATGGAATTTTCTACGCGAGCACCAGGCTTTTCGCCTTGAATCTGAATTTGTAGTTTTTCATCTTTCGCATTTGTTGTCGGTTGATTATTCCTACTTTCCAACTGCCTTTGGGCAGTCAAGGTTGCTGCGTTAATTTTGTTTTGCCAATTTTGGACGATGCGCACGAGCAAACTTGCCGGCTGGTATTGAATTCGGACCACCGGTGTCACCCTGGCGAGCACGCGTCTATAATCGGGAATCTCGTCCTCGAAGTGATAACGCCGCTCTGTCTCCAGCGTATGCCCGACTTCGACTATAAGAAGTTTTGGCCATCGATGCGTGTCTGCAATTACTACAGCTCCATCTAGTGAGCAGTAACCTTTCAGGCAAAGATTCTCGAATTCTTTTACATTGGTAATTTGGGCGGCAGGTCGATTCAAGAGCGAGCTGCCGATTGCCACTATGTACGCTGGTTTTGTTGAGTATGCGTACCGTTCGACTGCAGCTTCATTGAGTTTGAACGGCGAAACCACCCAGCCTGGTCGAACCTTCAATCCTACGATCAGGAAGTGATAGAGCACGACGAGAGCGACTCCGACGGCGATAGACACCAGCGGAACTCTGATTTCTTTAAAATTGGAAGTAGATGAAGACATAGCTCGGACCTGGATTTATAAATATCAGGAAAAGCATTATTCCTGCAATGACAGCTCTGAATAACCAGTTATCGAAAAGCGCCTGACCGAGTCTCTGGTGCTCTTTGTTCCAGCAATACATGTGCAGAAGTATTACCGGTATGGAGTAGAAGAGGACTATACTGCCACGCAAAATGTCAATTGGTTTATACCCGCTAAAGAAGAATGAACTAACGAACAATGGCATCTTCTCTGTTTCTTTCACCAAAAATGGTATCCAACATAGCGTTACGAATGCATAGGTGAGGAGCATCTTTATGAAGGATAATATAGTGCTCTCCTTCATTTTTAGCCGTGCGGCGACTAAGTGTTCAGCAATCAATCCACCCCCGTGGCAAGCTCCCCAGATTGCGTAATTCCAGTTGGCGCCATGCCATAGTCCGCCCAACAACATTACAAACATGAGGTTGAAAGCGGCTCGATACCATACGCAGCGAGTGCCACCAAGCGGAATGAAGAGGTAGTCTCGAATCCATGATGACAATGATATGTGCCACCGCTTCCAAAATTCACCAAGAGAACAAGCTATGTATGGAGCATTGAAGTTATTCGGGATCGAATAACCGAGCAGCTTGGCGAGTCCCAGTGCAATATACGAATATCCGGCGAAATCGGCGAAGATATTCACGGAGTATCCCATTAACAGCATGATATTGTTGGTGGTGCCCGCGATTTCGGTCACAGGGAACGTGAGCCAGCCGGTCAAATCCGAGAGATTGTCTGCAACGAAGACCTTGAGGAAATAGCCCAGGATAAGCCACTCGAAGCTCTCCTGCCACTTGATGTCGCGAAAATACTTGGGGCGAATCTGCGGGAAGAATTCGGCTGCTCGAAGAATTGGCCCGGAGATCAGGTGAGGGAAGAATGCGATGAAAAGTCCTGTGTTCTGGAAATGTTGGAGGAGTCCTGATTTTTCGAATCGACCTTTTGCGCTGTCGACGACCAGGCTGACTCCTTCAAAGCAGTAGAATGACACCCCGATTGGGAGAACTAGTGCGTAGATGAGGCTTCCGAGTGCGACCGGGAGGACATCATAGCCAGCCATTGAATTTGCCGTTCCGAGAATCAGCGAGCCATATTTGAATACAAACAGAACTTCAATGTTGAAAAGCACGCCGAGCAAAAACAACAATCGCCACCGCGGCGAGTCTGTGCGTCCCTGAAGCGCGTGGCTGACAACGGCGTTGACTACCACCGCAACCGCCAACAGCAGGGTGACATCGCTTGCACCGCGCCAATAGAAATAGAAACTCGCAGCAATGAGAATAAGCGGCTGCAGTTTGCGACCAAACGGCAGATAGTAGCATGTGAAGACGATGCAGAAAAATTGAAGGAATTCGAGCGAATTGAAAAGCACGTCAAGCCAAACTGCGAGTTGAAGCGAGTCTATCTATTTTGGCACAAAGTTCGCTACCGGCAATCACTTCGTGTAAGTCCAGGTCGAGCGACTCGAATTTTGCGTCAACGCGGGTTTTTATCGAGGCGATTTCGCTGCCGCGCACTGTCGATTCAATTTCGATCTACACCATCGGCAAAAATGGAAAAGCGGTGCGGTCAGCAACAATTGCGGTCGACACCCAGCACCCGGCTGAATTCATAAAAACGTAACTATCTGACGCAGCTGCACGAATGATGACGATTGGAATTTTATATACCAAGGAATATTATTTCTATGAGTTTGGTTTGGCCTGCTATTCAACAAGTCGATGGCACAGATAATAGGAAAAAATCAGCGTGGTGACCTGATTGATGGTCGTTATCGCATTGTCGAAAAAATCGGCGAAGGCGGTATGGGGCAAATTTATCTTTGCGATGACACTAAGCTCGAGCGTCAGGTTGCTGTAAAACTGCTTAATCAGGACGCGCCTAATCTGTCGATCCAGCGATTTCACGTTGAAGCTAAAGCGCTCGCTAAGGCAAACCACCAAAACATATTGAGAATACTGGATTTCGGTCAGGCTGAAGACACGCGGCTATACCTGGTTGTTGAGTACATAAAAGGTATGAGCTTGGCCAAATTGATCGATCAAGATGGTGCCATGCCGCTCAGTGCGGCTCTCGATATCATGATTCAATTGTCTGAGGGGCTCGCTTATGCCCATCAGCACCGGATTTTGCACCGTGATGTAAAGCCAAGCAATGTCATGTTGGTGGCAAACAAGTCTGGTGCCTTCGACGCAAAGTTCGTCGATTTTGGGCTGGCCAAACTTACCGCGAAAGATCAATACATTACCAAGACCGGCACCGCCATGGGTACCCCGGCTTACATGAGTCCCGAGACGGTATGCGGAGCGGATCTGGACGAGCGGTCAGACATTTATAGTCTGGGCTGCCTCATGTTTGAGCTACTTGCCGGAACACCGCCATTTCTCGGGCCCACTGCACTAGACACCATGGCGATGCACTGCGAACGTCCCTCCCCGACTCTTTTTGAGATGTCCGACATTTCCTTCCCTGATGAAGTCGAGCGAATAGTACGGAAGTGCTTGATGAAGAATCCGGACGAGCGGTATCAGAGCGCGAAAATACTTGGCGAAGATCTGGCCGGCGTGGGTGCCAGATCTTCTGTGTCAATCGAGGTTGCCGCTCTGGCAGCATCGCAAGGCGAAAACACTCCGCCGGCTCGACCTTCGATATGGAGAAGATTGGAACCATATCTGGTACTAGTGGCGACAGCATGTTTGCTGGTGAGTGTGGCAATTGCTACGCTCGACAGAGAGAGGGAGCAGGGCAAAGCTGTAGCTCCTAGAGAGCCTGGCGCGCGCCGACCAGATGCAGGTGCCGATGACACTGATGGTATCAAAGAGCTTGCTGAAGCACAGCTAGCACCGCGCGTGAGTAAACAGCACGATGACACGCTTAGGCAGTGGTTTTGCGATGTCTCGGGAGATTTGAGCTACAGGGCGCTGGCCAGTACAATTGAAAAATACCGTGATTTGAAGAATTTCCATTTTTACCGAACGCCGTTTTACAAAAATGGACTCAACCTTCTCCTCCCACTGGATCTGGAGGAGCTTCGCATCGAGCAAACTCCGCTCAATGACGCTGATTTGAAGGCTATCGGTCATCTGTCCACATTAAAGCGATTGCGCCTCATCAACGCGCAGCCCTTATCCAAGACCGCTGTAGCCAATCTCACCAAGCTAAAGAACCTGGAGGTGCTAGAGATTCGATGCGCAGGAAAGGCTGATGGGCACTTCGAAATCATAGCCGACTTGCCGAAGCTCGAGACCTTGGTCTTGTGGCAGTACGATATCGAGCAATCAAATATCGCACAACTTCAAAAAAGTCCAAATCTCAGCTCAGTGATGTTCCAAAGCTGTACCTTGGCTACCGGTGCCTTATCCGAGCTGAAAAAGTTGAGCAATTTGAAGTATCTTTCGATAATCGACACTCCAGTTTCTGCTCCGGACATAAATGGCATAGTCAAACTACCGCTTAAGAAGTTGCGGCTCTGTGCCCCCAACGTTAGCGACTTTTCTATTGGAGAACTAGCCACTATGCGCACACTGGAAGAGCTCGATTTGAGCGGGATGGAAATGTCGGAGAAGAGAAAGGCGAACCTTAAGGGCACGATGAAGGCAACCAAGGTCATTGTCGGTGAACTATGAATTGAGGTTCTAGTTGACCCCTTCCTTCTCGAGAAGGCGGCGCTTACGCTCGATGCCCCATCGATATCCTGAAATCTGTCCGTCTGACTTCACGACTCTATGACATGGAATCGCCACTGCAATCGGATTGGCTGCGCAGGCTTGGGCTACCGCCCTCGTCGATTCTGGCTTGCCGAGCTTCCGAGCAATATCCAAGTAGCTGGCGGTTGTTCCAAGAGGGATCTCTCGAAGAGCCTTCCAAACGCGCTGTTGAAATGCAGTTCCGCGAATATCTAGCGGCAGAGAAAGCCCCATAGATGGTGCCTCGACAAAACCGACTACTATCGCTATCAGCCGCTCGAACTCCTCATCTCCACCGACTAAAGCTGCCGATGGAAATCGTGCGTGCAATTCATCTACCAACTCCTGTGGATCATCGCCCAGGAAAATCGCGCACACCCCAATCGAACTAGCCGCGACTAGAATTGCTCCCAATGAGCATTCGCCGACGGCGAACCTGAGCTCTCCAGTTGGTCCACCCATGCGAAACTCGGTTGGGCTCATGCCCAGCATTGCATCGGAATTTTCGTAAAATCGGCTGTTGGAGTTGAACCCGGCATCAAAAATAGCTTCAGTGACGGAGCTACTCTCCCTGAGCTTCTGCTGTATGCGTTGTGTTCGTTGATAGGCACCGTAAGCCTTCGGCGTGAGGCCAGTGTGTTGTCGAAATAGTCTATGAAAATGGAATTTGCTCATTCCGGCCTGGCGCGCCAGATTTTCCAACTTTGGTGGCTGGTCACTTCTTTCAATCAAGCGACAAATCTCCGTGATCCGATCGATCTGCTGCATCGCCAGTGGTGCCTCATTTGGTTTGCATCTTTTGCAAGGGCGGAAGCCTGCTTGTTCGGCATCGGTGGTCGAGGCATGAAATGCTACATTCTTTGGATTAGCCAGTCTGGTGGCGCAAGACGGGCGGCAGTAAACACCGGTCGTCTTGACGGAGTAGAAAAAAGTGTCGTCAGCTGCCTTCCTCCGCTCCATAATCGCTTGCCAGCGAGGATCGTCGGCTGTCGCCGTGGTTGATATTGTCTGGCTCCGTGTTTTCATTGCGCTATCCTCATAGGAATCGATCTTCAATGTAACAACTGTCCACGCCTAACGACTCTCCGAATCTTGCTTTTATATTCGCTCAGCCGTGTCGCGCTAACAAGTCAATCGACTTTGCCACGAGCAACCTGCCAACACACATTATGGATCGCACCAGCGCGACAAAATCGGTTCATTAACTGTTTTTTTTCGACTTGGGTTGAGCGTGTATCGCTTTATACACTAAAAACTCGTCAGGGCGCTAATAATTGTCTCGGTAGCACTGTCGATTATCGGATCTGTCGCAATCTACTTTTCGCTGTCGCCGGTGGTGTTGCAACGCTATCTGCTGTTTCACTCCGTGAAAGTCCAGACCTATAAAGAGATACCTTCGAAGGTCCTGCAAGCAAGGACCGAGCTGATCTCCTTCCGATTTGCTACCGGGCATATGCTGCGCGGTATCTTCTTTGAGAAGCCGCACGCCGCCTGCACTATTCTCTTCCATCACGGTCAGGGCGGTAATGTCGAAACGAGCATCGGACTGGCAAAGGCGGGGCTTCTAGTTATTCGATCGGTTTGAGTGCCTTGTTGACATGGCATAAATCATGCAGTGCTCTATCGTTACGGAATCGGTTGATTGAAAAGAATGAACACAGTTCGAAAATCGGTTCAATTACTTGCCATTTTACTGTTCGCGCATGCGGTGCATAGCAGTGTTGGGTTTTCTAAGGATTCGCCCGCTAACACCAAGGGACCTGCGGTGCAGAAAGGACTCTTTTCGGTTCGCGAAAAACAGATTGTCGAGCAGGAGATGGTGCGCAGTGAAAAGCTATTTTTTGGAAAGCATTACGTGGGAGGAGCAGAGGGGCTAAGAAATTCAAAAGCTGAGCATCTGGTGCTCGAAGCGCAAATGGCCCTTGAACAGGGCAAAGCCGGTAAGGCTAAGGAGTTGGCGACAAAAACTATTGCAGCGTTGGATAGCCCTGACGTGAAGGCGATTTATAAAACCAAAGAGATGTTGTCGTTTGATAAATCGAGAGCGTGTTGCCTCCGGGGGCATAGTAATTTCGAGTTGAAAATGTACAGCGAGGCGCTCGATGATCTCGGACTTTCCCTTCGGCTCTGCCCTGATTATTCCATCCCCTATAGAGTTCGGGCCAAAGTTTATCAGCGTTTGAATAAGAATGACCTTGCGGCAGAAGATTTGGCGCGCGCATCGCAGCTTCGCTCGCTGCCCAAGATGTTCTTCGATGGACTTGAGATATCTCCAAATGTCAACATGATCATCAAAGATAAAATCAAGCAGTCCATGGAGGTCATGGACGCGAAGTATTACGTAAATGGCAAAGTCAGCTCACAGAGCAGCAATTTCGAACGTCTTCGTCGACAAGCCGTGATGCAAATGAACCAGAGTTCATACGTGAAAGCGGCTGATCTCTACTCGGCGGCAATCATTGCATACGATGACCCACAAGAGAAGCGTATCTATAAGGTCAGGGAGTTCGGACAGTATCAGCTTTTTCGCTGTTTCCAAGGAAGGGCCTACTGCCAGCTGATGCTAAAAGATTGGGAGCGCGCAATTGATAATCTTTCCGAAGCGATAAAACTATTTCCTGAGATTCAGGAAAATTACATCAACCGCGGCAAAGCCTACATGGCGATAAACAGGCGCAAAGAGGCTGAAGCAGACTTTGCTGTAGCAAAAGTTCTCCGTCCGAATCAGCCACCGAAATTCATTCGCAACGATCCTGATTTCAAGCGACCACGATCGTGAATTGGCATATTCGACAGTATTCAGTCATGGCAATTCTCTGTCGATCATTGCTGCATACTCGAACTGCGTCAGCCAAACCAAACCAAACCAAACCGCTTCCTGTCGCTACCAGGTCAAATTGAGATTGCCTTGTTTCGAGAAAGGCTTTCATTAAGGTACAAGCACCTGATCGTTTTCGATAATCAAGAGTCTTGACTCGACAGCTATCCAGCGGTTTGGTCAATCTGATGAACATCTGCGACATTCCAGGGGCTCAATCAGATTAATCGCAATTGTCTATATTGTGGACCTCTCTGCCAACATTTCGTTGGAATCGGTGAAAAGTAGACACATTCTGAGTCGGCCAGCCTTGAAATTTAGCTGGTTTCGGCCGTAATCTTTAAGGTCTGGGCTAACTAGGCAAATTGGAGAGATAACCATGCTCAAAAAGACGCCCTTTCATTCGCGCACATCCGCTCTCATGCAGGCGGATCAATGGCGGCGCTGGGCTGGACACAAGGTTGCTAGTGCTTATGAGATGACACATGATCGCGAGTACCTTGCCATGCGCAATGCTTGCGTGTTGATCGACGTTTCTCCTTTGTGTAAGTACGAAATTACAGGTCGAGATGCTCTGCGCTTTCTCAATCGCCTTGTGACACGCGATGTGAGCAAATTCCCGATTGGCGGCATGCTCTACACTCCCTGGTGCAATTCGCACGGCAAGATTCTAGACGACGGTACCATTGCGCATTTGAGTGAGAATCGTTATCGCCTCACATCGGCGGAGCCAAATCAGCGCTGGCTCGAAGACAATGCTATCGGCATGGATGTCCGAATCGAGGATGTTTCCAACGATGTAGCAAGCCTGTCGTTGCAGGGCCCGCGCTCTCGCGATTTGCTGATGTCCTTGTGCGATGCGCCTCTAGGTGGTTTGGAATACTACAAATTCGTCGACACGACAATTGCAGGCGCACCTGTAATGATCTCTAGAACCGGTTACACGGGCGATCTTGGTTTCGAGCTCTGGATGCCTACCGGCAAGGCCGAATTGATCTGGGATACCCTCATAGAAGCCGGGCGTGCGTTTGCCCTGCAGCCGGCGGGCATCTGGGCGCTCGATGTAGCGCGCATCGAAGCAGGTTTGATCATGCTGGATATCGATTACACGCCTTGCAACAAAGCCGTCAATGAGGTACAGACATCGACGCCGCTGGAACTTGGCTTGCAATGGGCGATTAGCTGGAAGAAGGGCAATTTTGTCGGACGCAAAGCGCTCTACGACGAGAAGAAACGTGGCTCGACCTCTGTGCTTGTCGGTCTAGAAATTGACCATATAGAGTACGAGAAGCAGCATCATGAGATCGGCTTGCCTGTTCCATACCCATTCATTGCCTGGCGCGATGTCATTCCACTTTTTGCCGATGGAGAACAAGTCGGCTATGCGACAAGCGGCGTTTGGTCACCGACTCTCAAAAAATACATTGCACTCGGTCATGTCCAACTTCGCTGCTCTGCGCCGGGAAGCCTTGTGACAATAGACCTGAACGTCGACCGTTTTCGTCGACCGTTTAACGCTAAGGTTACCCAATTGCCCTTCTTCAGCCCAGCCCGGAAAAAGGACACAGTATGAACGATCAAAAATACGACGTAATTGTTATTGGTGGCGGGCACAATGGTCTCGTCAATGCCGCTTATCTAGCCAAGGCCGGTAAGCGAGTTCTGCTTCTGGAGCGGCGTCACGTTGTAGGCGGCGCAACAATCACCGAGGAGATTTATCCTGGGTTCAAATATTTGATCGCATCATATTTGATCAGTCTCTTGCGCCCGGACGTCATCAAGGAGCTCGATCTTCCGAGGCACGGTCTCGAAATAATGCCGTTGGAAAGCACCTTTGTTCCTCTTCCTGACGGTAACTACATTGCCGAGTGGCCGGATCATGATGCTACTCGTATGGAGATCGCGCGTCACTCCCGTCGTGATGCCGAAGCCTACGAAGAGTATTCTCGAACAATGAAGAGAATTGCGTTGGCGATTCGTCCATTGCTCAACATGATTCCTCCTGATCCAACTTCACAAGCCGCCGAGGACGTGGCAAAGCTCGCCCTTGTTAGAGGTGCAATCGACAAGCTGAGCGAAGAGGATTTCTATCTGTTGTCTCGGCTGATGACGATGAGCGCCGCGGACTTTCTCGATGAGTGGTTCGAATCACCAGCTCTCAAAGGCAGCAAAGCCACTAGCGGTATTATCGGAACATTCACTGGCCCTCGTTCTCCTGGCTCTGGCTATATCTTGTTGCATCACTACATCGGTGAAATCGATGGGGTATTCCGTGCATGGGGTTTTGCAAGAGGCGGTACTGGTGCTCTAAGTCAGGCTATTGCCAGCGCGGCACGCGAAGCCGGTGTCGAGATCGGAGTCAATAGCTCCGTCGACAAGATAATCATCAAGAATGGGCAGGCGCGCGGAGTCAAGCTAGAAACCGGCGAGGAGTTCTTTGCCGACATCGTAGTCTCCAATGCCGAAGCGAAACGCACCTTCCTGAGCATGGTCGATGCGGAGCACCTGCCCAAGGACTTTATCAGCGACGTAAGGAGATTTCGCACCGCAAGTCCTGCCTGTAAAGTCAATCTGGCGCTTGATGGATTGCCGAAGTTCACCTGTCTTCCACCAGGAAAGGAAGCACTTCTCCGCGGCTCTATTGAGGTGGCGCCGAGCATCGATTACCTCGAACAAGCTTATGATGATGCCAAATACGGTGGCTGGGCAAGGAGACCTTTCATGGACGCCTTGATTCCATCATTGCTGGATCCGGGCATGGCGCCTCCCGGTAAGCATGTCATGTCGATCTTCGTGCAGTATGCTTCTTCCGAGTTGGAAGGCGGCTGGAATGAAGAGAAAAAAGCCGAGTTCTTGGATATCGTCATTGACACTTTAGCGGAGTATGCGCCTAATCTCAAAGACATCATTCTGCATAAACACATAATGACACCATGGGATTTAGAACGCACCTTCGCCCTGCCGTCAGGTCATATCTTCCACGGCGAACTTGCTCTTCAGCAGATCTTCTTCTTACGACCGTCACCACAGTGGTCCAATTATCGAACACCGGTAAAAGACCTGTACATGTGCGGTAGCAGCACCCATCCCGGCGGATGTATTACCGGTGCACCCGGACGTAATGCCGCCCTCGCCATTCTGGAGGACCGTCCATGACCACGTTTGACACGATTATCCTGGGCTCGTCGCCTAATGCTCTGACTATCGCTGCCTACCTGTCCCGTTCAGGAGAGCGAGTATTGGTTCTAGAACCGTCCGACACCATCGGTGGGGCAAATGCAACCACGCAATTCTTCGATGGGTTTCGTGCTGATCTCGGTTTGATGAGCGGAAGACTTAGCGACAACATAGTTAAGGACCTAAAGCTGGAAAGCCATGGTCTCGAGGTAATTGAGCGCGATACTATTACGGGCCTTCTTCCTGATGGTAAGTCCTTCTCCCTTTCGAAAAATCTGGATAAATCGGTTGATGGTCTGTCCTCGTTCGCGAAGAATGATGCTGATAGCTATAAACAGATGTGGAATCTTCTGCAACAAGCGAGCGACTTTCTCAAGGAGGTGCAGAGTATTACTCCACCTCCCCATGGACTGAAGAGTGTCCCTGAGATGGCGGCTTTGGTGGCTAAGCTTCGCGGTTACGGTGCCCGGCAGATGACTGAAATCATGCGTCTTCTTCTTATGCCGGTTCGCGATATGCTCGACGAATGGTTCGAGAATCCGGCATTGAAAGGATTGCTTGCTTCGGCGGCTGTTCGTGGACTGTCGCAAGGACCGTTCGCTGGTGGCACGACATTCAACTTGCTGCATCACCTCGCGATTGGTGATGGATATTTCCGCGCCACTGCAAAGGGTGGCATCGGAGCAATTTGCAACGCGCTTGCCGAGGCTGCCAGAGCTGCTGGTGCAGAACTTCGAACCAAAGCTGGAGTGGCACGCATCAACATTGAAAATGGTATCGCATCTGGTGTTGAGCTGTCGACCAAGGAGAAGCTTGCTGCTGGTCGAATCATCTCGGATTTTGATGTACGCCATACATTTCGCCATCTCGTTGATCCGGCGGAGCTGCAACCGGAGTTTAACCGAGCCGTAAATTGTCTCAAGTACAACGGCTCGGTGGTGCGAATCAATCTTGCTTTGAAAGAGCTACCTAAGTTCACTTCTGGAATCACCGAAGCCGCATTGGCCGGTACGCTCGTGCTAGCACCTTCGGTGGCATATATCGAGAAGGCGTTCGACTCGGCTAAAAGAGGAAAGGTCAGTGGTGAGCCTTATCTCGAGATCACAATTCCGACTATCAAAGATCCATCTTTAGCGCCATCCGGCAAGCATGTCATGTCGATATGGCTTCAGTATGCGCACTTCAGTGCTCATCCTGATTCCGAGACCGTCTTGAATACTGCAGTAAAGCAAGTTGGTGAGTTTGCACCGGGTCTGAAAGAGTTGATTCTCAAGGCTCAGGTCCTGTGCCCACAGGACTTTCAGGATCAGTATCTGTTGACGGAAGGACACCTCTATGGTGCCGAAATGATGCTCTCTCAGGCGTTCTTCCTTCGTCCGATACCAGGAAATGCACAGTATACGACCCCGATCGAGCGTCTCTATCTCTGCGGGCCCGCAACTCATCCGGGTGGGGGTATCAGTGGAGTAGGCGGACTCAATTTGGCTAAGGAGCTCCAGAAGACCGCCGTTGCCCTGTCTGTATAGAATAGGACCGCGCGGCTCAAAAAATGCTCCACGCTCATAACTCTGCTTTTGCTGATGGAAAGGATTGATTACGGTTTCGTCTACATGATACCCTTGAGCCTTGTAATCCGAGCTTGACTGTAGCTGGATTTTGCTGCTCAAGAGAATTTTCACAAGCGCGATAATGGCAAAGCGAAAAAAAGCGTTGATTACCGGGGTAACCGGACAAGATGGTGCCTACCTGTCAGAACTCCTTCTGTCTAAGGGATATGAGGTCCATGGCGTCAAGAGACGGTCTTCATCGTTCAACACCAGCCGCGTCGATCATATTTATCAGGATCCACATGAAGAAGACATTCGTTTTCGATTGCACTATGGTGATGTCACCGATGGTTCTAATCTCATACGGTTGGTAAAGGATATTCAGCCAGATGAGATATACAATCTGGCGGCCCAAAGTCATGTGATGGTTAGTTTTGAAACCCCTGAGTACACAGCGAATGCGGATGCTGTCGGCTCATTGCGATTGCTGGAGGCGATTAGAATTCTAAAACTTGAGTCGACGACTCGATTTTACCAGGCGTCTACATCCGAAATTTTTGGACTGGCGCGTGAGACGCCACAGACGGAGACCACGCCCTTCTACCCTCGCAGTCCATATGCCGCTGCGAAAGCTTATGCCCACTTTATTACCGTCAATTATCGCGAAGCCTATGGAATGTATGCGGTCAACGGAATCTTGTTCAATCACGAGAGTCCAAGGCGCGGCGAGACTTTTGTCACTCGGAAGATTACTCGAGCGGTGGCTGCTATTGCAATCGGAAGAAAAGAAGTACTTTACCTCGGTAATCTCGATGCACAGCGCGACTGGGGTCATGCTCGCGATTACGTCGAAGGCATGTGGTTGATGTTGCAACAAGACAAGCCCGACGACTATGTATTGGCGACTGGACAAGCCAACTCAGTCAGAACTTTCGTCGAAAAGGCCTTCGCCTGTATCGACAAAAAAATCGAATGGATCAACGAGGGCATAGATGAGATTGGTTGCGATCAAACAGGCGAGATTTTGGTGCGAATAGATCCAAGGTATTTTCGCCCGACCGAAGTCGATAAGCTTGTCGGTGATGCTTCCAAGGCCAAAGCCTGTCTTGGTTGGAGCGCTACGACATCCTTCTGCGAGCTGGTATCTGAAATGGTGGAGAGCGATATTTCGGCAGCCAGGACAGAGCATACCGTACGCAAAGCCACTGATTGATATGCCATTCGAGCTGACAGGTCGGAGAATTTTTGTCGCTGGTCATGGTGGCATGGTCGGCGGTGCGCTGATGCGGAGGCTGCGACGTCTGGACTGTGAGATTGTCACCGTCAGCCGCACCGAGGTTGATCTTCGCGATCAGTTGGCGACCCATAGGTGGATAGGAGAAGTGAAACCACAGGCGGTGTTCGTTACCGCTGCTACCGTGGGTGGTATCTTAGCCAACAACAGCTGTCCCGCGGATTTCTTGTATGACAATTTGATGATTGCCACTAATGTAATTGAAGCATCTCGTTTGGCAAACGTCGAAAAGCTTATGTTCCTCGGTTCATCATGCGTTTATCCGAAATTGGCACCGCAGCCGATATCAGAGGATGCTCTTTTGACTGGTCCATTGGAGCCTACCAATAAATGGTATGCAATAGCAAAAATCGCAGCTCTCGAGATGTGTTCAGCATACAGAATTCAGTATGGATGCGACTTTATATCGGTTCAACCGACCAACCTCTATGGTCCTGGAGACACATACGACTTGCATTCGAGCCACGTTATACCGGCTTTGATCATGAAAGCACATGCAGCAAAGTTGGCTGGACTCGAGAGCGTCGAAATCTGGGGTACTGGGCATCCCTTGCGGGAATTCCTGCATGTTGACGATCTTGCCGATGCTCTTCTGTTCATTATGCAACACTATTCCGAGATTCAACCGCTCAATGTGGGATGTGGTAGCGACATAAGTATTGCCGAGCTCGTCGATTTGATATTCAAAACGGTTGGATATACCGGTGTCGCCGAGTTTAACTCAAACATGCCTGACGGGACGCCTCGCAAGTTGCTTGATATAAGCCGACTCGCAGCGTTGGGTTGGCAGGCGAAGATAAGTCTGTCTGACGGTCTAAGGCAGACCTATGATTCCTATCTCGCAGAGATGAATCATAGTAATTGAGCGGAGTCGCGCGAGAAAATTTTCAGAACAAACCGAGCTTCAGTACTCGCAGCAGTGACTGGTGATACTCGTATGTGTAACTTCATCACAGAGAGCATTATCACAGCCGATTCCGGTACATCCACCGCTCTGAGGTCATTACATATCGCAGAGGCGTAAACAAAACATCAAGATGGCGAAATGTAATGTTTTGGCAACATGCAGAAGGAAGTATACTTTTTGTGCGGGTTCTGCGCTCAAAGTGTTGAATCCTGCTGAGAGTTCGAGCATCGACTGCCCGCTCTCAGCGCCATGATCGCTCAACGGCACAGCTCACCTGACCTGAATTGCTTCATCATCGAGGCGTCCCATATGGCATCCCGTAAAACTCAAGAGCGGCTCCTCGCCGCGTTGACTGTATTATTCCTCAGCGTATTTTCACAAGGTTGCACGCCGTCCGCGCAACCAGCGGCCCCTCCTGTCATTCCGTCGATGCCTGTCAAGCTCGAGACTGTGGGTGAGCAAGTCCTTGATGACAGCACTGTTTTCGTGGCCACATTGAAGTCCCGCAAGTCGATCAATCTCAAGCCCCAAGCCGATGGACGCCTGCTCGAAATTTTGGTGAACAGCGGTGACCGCGTCAGAACTGGTCAGTCTCTCATGATCCTAGACAAGAGTAAGCAAGAGGCGTTGGTCAACACGACCGATGCTGCCATAGAAGCTGCCGTTTCGGACGAGAAGAATGCAGTTGCAATGGTCAAGTCGCTCAAGGCGAACCGGCTAAGTAAGGTGGCGAATCTCGAATTTGCCAATACACAAATCGAGCGATACAAGCGACTGCATGCGGAAGGCGCCGTATCAGCCGAGAGCGTTGATGAAAAGCGTAACAATATCGGCGTGGCACAGGCCGACCTGGAGGCTATGGATGCCCAGATAAGCGCCCAAGAAGCAAAGGTAGCTACCTGCCAGAAGCTAATCAAACAGGCTCGCTCCAGCAAGCAGGAGGCTCTCGAGCAGCTTAAATATTTCACGGTTAAGGCGCCTTTCGAGGGCATGATAGGCGACGTGCCTGTCAAGATCGGAGATTATGTGACCACTGATACGACGCTGACCACCGTCGATCAGACCAGGCCGCTTGAGGTCTATGTCAGCGCTCCTACCTCGCTCTCTGAAAAACTGAGGATCGGTCTTACCGTCGATATTGTTGATGAGAATGGAAAAACAGTCGAAAGAGGAAGGATCTTCTTTATCTCGAGTCAGGTTGATGCCAATCAACAGACTGTTCTTCTCAAGGCCGAATTGCCCAATGTTGAAGGTCTGCTACGCTCCGGACAGACCGCCCAGTGCAGGGTTATATGGGATCGCGTCAAAACTGTCACTATTCCAGTTACATGCGTAAGTCGATTCAGCGGACAAGATTTTGTTTTCATCGCCACTACCGGCAGTGACGGTAAGCTGCATGCTGCGCAAAGGTTGGTGACTTTGGGACCGATCGAAGGCAACCACTACCGAGTTGTAACCGGCGTCAAAGCTGGTGAGAAAATCGTATCCTCCGGAATTCAAAACCTTTCGGATGGCGCGCCGATCGGCCCATCTTCGTAGAGGTAGCGATGTTCGTTCAATTCTTTATCCGACGACCAATATTCGCTACCGTGTGTGCACTGATTATCATACTTGCAGGAAGCGTCAGCATTCCGATTTTGCCGTTGTCCCAGTATCCCGAAGTAGCACCGCCACAGGTGAGTGTGACGTCCAACTACATTGGCGCCAACTCGCAGGTTGTCGAATCGGCTGTTACGACGATATTGGAGCAGCAAATCAACGGAATTCCGCGCGGCAAGTACATTACTTCTGCCAGTGGCAACGATGGTACTTCGCTTATTAACATCACATTCGATCTCGGTCGCGATGTCGATCTTGCTGCGGTCGATGTTCAGGGGCGTATCGCCCGGGCTGAAGGACGGCTGCCGGACGAGGTTAGACGGACCGGTGTGTCGGTGGAAAAGGTCTCTACTGCATTCCTCCTGGCCATTGGTATTACCGGTCCAAAAGAAAAATACTCGACCCAATTCCTCAGCAACTATGCCGATGTCTACATCAAAGATGCGTTGAAGCGAGTCAATGGCGTTGGCGACGTGATTATTTTTGGTGAGCGTAAGTATTGCATGCGCATCTGGCTCGACCCAAGGCGAATGTCACAGAACCACGTCTCCGTGCGCGACATCGTAGACTCGATCCGCGAGCAGAATGTGCAGGTTGCGGCTGGACAAATCGGACAACCTCCCAACGAGTCCAATCAACTCTATCAGATGAGCGTCAGGGTGCTGGGACGGCTCAAATCCGCAGATGAGTTCGAAAAGCTCATCATTCGTACCGGCAAGGATGGCTCAATAATTCGACTGAGCGATGTCGGTAGAGCAGAACTTGGTGCAGAAGATTATCAAACAGTCGTTCGCTACCGCGGGGTGGAGACGATCGGCCTGGGCATCATGCAAAGATCGGGCTCCAATGCCGTAGAAGTTGTAAAACGTGTTCGCGAAGAAATGAACCGGCTCCAGAAAAAATTTCCCCCTGGTATCAAATGTGAGTATGCATTCGATACCACTCTCGCCGTCAATGAGTCGATACGCGAAGTGCTCATCACGTTGGCGCAGGCTATCGGTCTGGTTGTGCTCACAATATTCGTTTTCTTGCAGAATTGGCGCAGTACCCTGATTCCGGTCTTTACGATTCCTGTTTCGCTGATCGGCACTTTTGCGTGCATGAAGTTGCTCGGCTTCTCAATCAATACTTTGACTCTGTTCGGACTAGTTCTTGCCACCGGTCTGGTCGTTGATGACGCTATCGTCGTGATTGAAAACATCAGCAGAATCATGGCAGACCGTGGCGTGTCCGCATTTGAAGCGGCAAAAGAAGCCATGCATGAGGTAGCGAGCGCGGTTGTTGCGATCTCGCTGGTACTGGTGGCTGTGTTTATCCCGGTGGCTTTCATGCCCGGCACCACTGGTCAGCTCTACAAACAGTTCGCACTGACTATCGCGTGCTCGGTGTCAATCTCGGCATTCGCGGCGTTGACACTGACTCCCGCGTTGTCTGCATTATGGCTCAAGGCCTCGGATCACGAGGGCGAAAGCAAGAATTGGTTATTCCGTCCCTTCAATCTCGCGCTTGATTGGGTGCGAAGATTGTATCGAGGGTCGCTGGAGATAATGTTGAAGCTGAAGGCTCTGGCTTTGATCTTATTCGTCGGATGCATGGCCGCTACGTGGTATCTGTTCCAGGTTGTACCGAGTTCGTTCATCCCTGATGAGGACAAGGGCTACTTCATCACCATAGTCCAGGGACCCGAGGGTGTCTCTCTCAACTATACAGTCGAGGCCCTCAAGCAAGTGGAGAAGATTTTTGACGGTATTCCAGAGATTCATTCTACCTTTGGAGTGGCTGGTTTCAGCTTTGCCGGCAATAAGCCAAGCAATGGAATATTGTTCTCGAATCTCCATCCCTGGGAGCATCGCACGGGACCCGATCAGAATCTTGATTCGATCATCAATCGAGTCAGAGGACCGTTGTCCGGCATTACGGATGCTCGTGTCATACCGTTTAACCCGCCGGCTATTGAAGGGTTGGGCAGCTTCGGTGGTTTTGTCTTTCAGATTCTCGATCTGAGTGGTACCAATATCGGTGACCTGGAAAAAGCGACCAAAGAGATTTGCGGTAAGGCAAATCAGACTCCCGGCTTGACCGGTGTTTTCTCTGGATTTGCTGCTAACAGCCCGCAGATTCAGGTCGAGATAGAACGCGACAAAGCTAAGACGTTGGACGTTAGTCTGAGCGATATCTTCGATACTTTGCAAACGTACATTGGATCGTTTTACGTCAATGACATCGATATCGGGACCCGAGTCTATCGTGTTTATGTTCAGGCTGATGCTAAGTACCGCTCCAATCCTGCCGACATTACGAAGTACTATGTGATGAGCCGCAAAGGCGAGATGATCCCGCTCGCTAACCTGGTTAAACTGTCGGAGACGACAGCGCCACAGTCGATTAATCATTATGACCTCTTCCGCGCTACAGAGATCAACGGCTCTGCGGCGCCAGGCTTTAGCTCCAGTCAGGCGATGGAGGCGATGGAAAAGTTGGCGTCAGAGATATTGCCTTCCACGATGACGTACAGGTGGACTGGAATTTCGTTGGAGCAAATTGAGGCTGGCTCGCAAGGACTCATTCTATTCGCGCTTGGCATCACATTTGTCTTTCTCGTTCTTGCTGCTCAGTACGAGAGTTTCACCGACCCTGTAATTATTCTGTTCACCGTTCCTACCGCCCTATTCGGGGCGATACTGGCGCAGTACGCGCGTGGATTGCAGAATGACGTGTTCTGTCAGATTGGTCTGGTGATGCTTATTGGACTCGTTTGTAAAAACGCGATTCTTATCGTCGAGTTTGCAAATCAATTGAAGAAGCAGGGTGTTCCACCGCAACAAGCTGTAGTCGACGGCGCCACGATAAGATTGCGACCAATATTGATGACAACGTTTGCGTTCGTGATGGGAATTTTGCCGCTGGTATTTGCGCAGGGCGCCGGCGCCAACAGTCGCCATTCGTTGGGTACCGCCGTATGTGGTGGCATGATCGTGTCATCCTTAATGAGTTTGTACGTAGTACCAGTTGTATATGTTCTAAAAGACTCGATTGCGCGTCTGTTTGGCGGCACACCCACACCCCCTCCGGGGCGCGGCGGCGATGGCAGTGATAGTCAACGGATAGAGCATCATCAACAACCTGATGTATATGTGGAACCTAGAGAGACGATTGCGTCTGAATGAATGCACTCACTGGTGCGTGTTCTTCATTCCCAGCCTGTTTTGTGAACAAAACCGGACTATCCGAGCGGTAGATTAACTGTACGTGACGTTGTGAATTACTTCCTAGATGCTGGTTCAATGGTGGAATAGTAGGCACGAGGACAGAGTCATGAGCAACGAGCAAGATAGAAACGCAGAAGTCAGAGCAGAAAACGATAAGACTGCCAAAATGGCAGGCGCAGGCGCCGGAGTGCTTGCCGGGGCTCAGGTCGGGACAGTTTTGCTGCCGATTCCGGTGGTCGGAACCTTCACCGGTGCGCTGGTTGGAGGCCTCATAGGTACCAAGATTGGTAAGAAAGTCGGCGGTGTCCTGCTTGATAAGATCAACCCAGAGTCGGTCCCGGCTAGTTCCAAAATCGATGTGTCTAAGGAGCTCGAGCGTCTTTCTCAGCTTCATTCGGCTGGCGTCCTCGACGAAGCCGAGTTCAAGGCTGCAAAGGCAAAGCTCCTCGGAATCTAAACTCTCTTTCTTTTCCTTATCCTGGCAATGCAAGTTGACAGCTACTCTCCACTTCGTTCATCAGAAGTTGAAAGTGGCTGTCAATATGTTGTCAACGATAGGCAACTATGGGTTAACCGCTTAGTGGGACTTTGACAACTTTTAGCCCCAAACATAACCAAGGTTAGATCTGTGAGCGGCAAAAGCCTCTGG
>JAIERK010000218.1 GCA_019746975.1 Candidatus Obscuribacterales bacterium | reverse complement strand
TGGAAAAAACGTGCCCGTTCGTCAAGTACTAGAGACCAAACACAGGCGCTGATCGCGATCCCATTGCACGCCGCTGGGATCCAGTTCGATATCGAAATAGATGCTTTGGAAACGGAGGGCTTTCGTCAATGACAGTCGCGAAGCTTGGTTCGAATTTGGAACGAAGCGCTTTGGAAAAAACGTGCCCGTTCGTCAAGTACTAGAGACCAAACACAGGCGCTGATCGCGATCCCATTGCACGCCGCTGGTATCCAGTTCGATATCGAAATAAGCACCATAAAGGAAGGAATTCACGTCCGGCATTAATCGAAAGAAGTTCGAAAATCGACAAAAGAAGGAAGCCGGCAATAGTCACCAACCGTCTGATTTACCAAATGGAACCAGGCTATTCGCTCGATTCCGATAGATCGATACGAAGGCCAAAGCGGACACCAGAGCCGCAATCATCAATGCGTTCAGGACCGCACACCACTGAGCCACGTCAATCGAAGATATTGCGAATTGAGATCCTTGGTATGCGACTAATTTTCCGGCTGCGTTAAACAAAAGGCTCGCTGCAACGCTGACGTCGATTAGCACCAGCCATCTATCTCCCGCCTGGGTCGTTTCTCTTTGCTTCAACCGTCTTGCTATTGCCAGTGATCCACCAAGCAATGCCGCAAGCCCGATCGAGTAAAGCGCTCCGCCACCTAACAGGGACAACACTTCGGATTCAGGCATCTTATTCAGCAGTAACGCAAAGAGCACCGTCGACAGTATCGCAACACGGAAATGCATCCGACGGCCTTTAATCATAGTAGTCTCGACAACCTCACGCAGCGCGTGCAACGGCTTCGAGAAGAAGGACTCTGGATGATATGCGAACTTGAAAGAGCTGATGATGCTCAGTCCTCCGAGGGCACACAGAAGGATCTGAGATGGTAACGCCAGAGCCGACTCGATCGGAAGACTTGGAAGATCGCGATAGAGCGAACACAAGACACTGAATATCGAACCGACACCCAAGGCCAAAAATATCCCTGTTCGCCTTGCTCTGTCGCGGTCCTTCGCAACGCAAATCAATGTCACGAACAATGCCAACGAAACGAGTAACATCGGCACCGTCTTGTCAGGAAACTGCGGACGAACCGAAAGAAGCCATACGTTGACACTCGTGAACAGAGCTATACATGCTATCGGAATTGCCACCAGCTTTTTCGAAACCTTTTCCGGCTCGAATGGATTTCTGTTTTCCATCAAGACGCTAAGGTCATTTTGGACTTGCGTCACCGATTGATATCGCCTGTCGAGCGACTTTTCCAGACATTTGAGCATCATTGAGTTAACACCGGAGATTTGCGAATCGGCAGAAGCAGATGCGACAAGCGGCACCGGTTCGCTCAGATGGCCAATGACAATTTTTACGGGATTAGGACTGGCAAAAGGAGAGTTCCCGACAAGCATCTCATACAAAACGCAACCAGCGGAATAAATATCCGACTGCGGCGTCAACTCTCGCCCCTGACATTGCTCCGGGCTCATGTACAGCGGACTACCAAGAAAATCTCCCGTTTGTGTTACACCACGAGTAGTGGCATCTCCACTGTCGGCAACTTTTGCAATTCCGAAATCGACGAGTTTGACTTCGGACTCTCCTTCAGCGTTGGTTCTCACGATAATGTTGCGCGGCTTCACGTCACGGTGCAGCAGTCCAACTTCGTGTACGTAATTCAATGCATCCAATATCTGTTGAAAAATCTGCAGAGCGCGTTCATGTGAAAATGGTCCGTCCTTCCTGAGGACATCCGCCAGATTACTTCCTTCAACATAGTCCATCAGTATGAAAGGCGTACCATCCTTTAAAAGACCTGTTTCGTATACTGCAACCAGACAGGGATGATCGAATCCAACTGCGCTCGCGGCCTCCTTCTCGAATCGTTTTAAGGCCTGAGTATCTCGGGTCAGAGAAGAACGCAACACTTTGACCGCGAATAGCTTGTCGAGAACCGGGTCTCGGACCCTATACACAATCCCCATACCGCCTTCTCCAAGCAGCTCGATCAGGTCAAAACGTCCATCAAAATCTGGAGAATCAGGTTGTACAATCGACGGAACTTGTGATACTGCGTCAGGTTGAGCCTCCGACTCCTCATCGAGCCGCAAACCTACCTTTTCTTTTTCTTCGAGCATCTCGTCAGCCATCGAGCTATTCCGCTCCGTCACACGTAAAAGTTGCTCTGGCACAAGCCTTTTTCTCTATTATTGTCTGAAACATATCTAGGCTTGCAACACATTCTTGTAAAAAGGCGGCCAAAATTTCTCGTCATTTCATAACCGTTGTCGATGCAGAAGTTAGAATCAATGTCTTGAGATTGCATCTCAGCAACCAGCTACTTTCGATTCAAAATCAGAGGTGAGTCGGTGGACGATGTCGAACAACTAGCCTTGCAAATTAGAAGAAGGGCTTTTGAGGTTCTCGATGGGAAGGAGAGCCTAAACGCATTCCTAGACTCACTATGGCAACTCGACGCCCAGAAGCCTGCACTTCTTGAGAAGGTCGCGCAGCAATTGGAAGCCGACAATGGAAGGTGGAGCAAAAGTTCTGCACTTCCGGATATTAGTGTTGGCAGAGACAAGTCCGGTCGCATTGGCCTGATTACTTTTACAAGTCCCGATGGAGCAGTCACCAACGGGCAAACGAAGCTCAATCCCATCGTCTGGTGTTCTAACAGGACAGAGCTCAAATGACAGCCAGCACCAAATACGGTACCGGATACTGATCTAACTTTCAAGCCCCTCTGCCGGTTCACCACCGGGCGCAGACGGGCTTACTCCTGATTCTGTGCCGAAATGTAGATCGTCGAGATGCTCTTACTGAGTAAGATGTTTTCCGGGTCCAACTGTGGTTAGCCCGCTTGGTGAAGAGCAAATTGACGATCTGGAATTATTATAGCCAAGTTACCAAGAGGAGCCAAGATGAAATCAGGCTCATAAATTTATTGTAAGCCAACTGGTCTGAGACTCGTAAGTGCTTACCTAGACTTGCTTCTGCTCTTTCTGCAGGATGGATAGAAATATCTTGACAAGCCTGGCATCCCATCGTTTTCCTGAATCCGATTGAATTTGACGAACAGACTCATCGTGAGAGAGAGCCTCACGGTAAGGACGATCGCTCGTCATTGCCACATAGCAGTCGACCAATGACACTATCTGCGATTCAACAGGAATATCGTGCCCTCTGAGTCCATTTGGATAGCCCTGCCCATCCCAGTGTTCGTGGCAAGCTTCGATGATCTGCGAGACGCGATAGAGAAGTTTGGCCGGCTCGAGCAGTTTCGCCCCAACGGTCGGTGTCTGATGAATTACATCCATCTCGCTCTCCGTCAAAGGTCCAGGCTTCTTCAAAATCTCTTCCGGGGTCGATATCTTGCCTAAATTGCTCAAGACTGCGGCTAGTGAAACGATCTCGGCATGTTCCTTCGAGAGGTGCAGAGACGTCGCCATCTTACTGGCGTAGCTATAAACTCTCGTTGAGCGCTCTGGTCCGTAGGAATCCTTCTCTTCCAGAGTCTTGATGATCTGCGCCAATATGCCAAGAATTCCTTTGTCCGCGACCATCTCCAGATCGAAGGCTGGAATCTTGTCCAACTTCAGGTTGACCTCCGGTTTCGCCGGTGCCGGTTCTGGATGGCGGCCCGCGTCCACCTTCTTCTTCATATCCTCGGAAATCTCTACTTCACTGCCGGACGGCATGAGGTCATCGGCCACCGTGCAGACCTGATCGCGTCCGCGGTGTTTGGCCAAGAACAGTGCCTTGTCAGCGAGCTCGAACAGCTTTTCTTTATCATCGGCATCTCGAGGAAATACCGCGACACCGACCGATGCCGTAACGGTACCGACACCTTCCACAGTCTTCTCGCGAATCGAAGTACAGATGCGCTCTGCCACCATACGAGCCCACTTAAGATCTGTTTCTGGAAGCAGTACGACGAACTCTTCTCCGCCGAATCTTGCCACAGTATCGACATCACGGACAGCTTTCTTGAGGACCAGGCCTATATGCTTGATTGCCGCGTCTCCGTAATCGTGACCAAGAGTGTCGTTGATGCGCTTCAAGAAATCGAGGTCGATAATGATGAACGAGAAGGGGTGTCCAAATCGTTGATAACGGTCAATTTCCTTACTGAGCTGACCTTCGAAATGTCTCCTGTTGTACAGGGTGGTCATCGGATCAGTTATCGACTCGAGTTCTACTTTGGCAAAAAGCTCTGCGTGTGAAATCACTACGGCCACTCTGTCTGCGAGGTCGAGGACCATATGCATGTCCTTTTCAGGCAGTTGCCTGGCCTGTTCCTTTGCCACCATGCACAGTGCTGCCTTAAAGCTCCCTGCATAAAACAGCGGAACGAGCGTAGCAGCGCTGCCATTGAAATGACTCGCAACCTCGGCGCTTACCGAACCGTTGAGTTCGTCCCTCAGCAAGAAAATTGTTTCACCTTCTTTCAAGCGATCTTTGAAAGCGTTGAACAATGCTTCTCCTAGATTCTTCGGCGCATCATCTTGATTTTCGAGAGGTGAGCGATTGTCACCATTATTGTCTTGATTGTACGTATCGTCGCCTGCGACCTTTGAGCCGCGGAACATATCGGAATAGTCGTCATACAGCGAGGCGACGCATAGTTCGAGATCGAAGAATTCGTGAAGTGCTTCGACGAGTGTTTCCATGATCTGATCTGCGCGCTTCAGAGCGTTGCGGATCTCGCTCGAGACTCTGTTGATAAGCGCAGCTCGGGCCTGATCAGAACGAATCTGGAGGATGGCCTGGTCGGCACGGATAACGTTGGACAAGTGACCAGCAATTGTCAAACCCAGTTCTCTATCCTGCGGACGGAAGTCGGGACGATCGGACGAGCGATGCCATAGACCGATTACACCAAGTCGTGCGCCTTCTGATGTGAGTGGCAAGACTAACGCCATGTCGTGCCTGAAGAAGGGGTCTGCCTTGCGACTGTATTCGATGTTGATCATCTTGCCGCGACCGGAATTAAACACCTCCACGAAAGGATTTTCCTTATCGCTGAGATCAACAGCCTCAGTCACCGAGTGTCTAGTTTGAGGCTCGAGTACATTCTCCTCTTTGTTGTAGAGGTAGATTTCAGAGTGGATGAAGCCCATGTGTTTGGCGACCAACATAACTGATTTCACCAGCGAATCTTTCGTACTCATGCCGCGAGATTCGCGAAAGAGACTGGCAATTTCATTGATCAGCTTCATTTCCTGCGCGTCCATCTCGATCTTCGATTGGTCGGCAGTTTGTTGAACAACAACAGCAAGAACCTCAGCTACCTTTTGCAGCACGACAGCGTCAATTGGGTTCCATTCTCGTGGTCCGCTGCATTGCTGAAGCTCCAGAAATCCGAAGAAGGTTCCACGAGAGCGCAGCTGCGCCATAAGTCGAGCTTGCACACCACCTAGCTCGATTAAGGAAGAAAGGGTGGGAGAGACCTTGTGGAGGTTACCGTCGCGAGAGGTGTTGGGAATACTTATCACTCCTACCCCTGTCTCATCGGGAAACCTAGACAGGAATTCAAATACAACCGCCATCGATTCATGCGAGGTCAGTTGATTCTGGAGGAAACAATTATGGCCGCTCAGAGCAAACTCGTTGGTAACCTTCAAGTGATCACCTTCGATCCGCCAGATCAGTCCACGATCCGCATGTGTGTTCAGTGCCAACATCTCGATCGCGAACTGAAGGATGGAACTCAGATCGCTCTGGTGACGCAGTCGTCCAATAATCTCTGAAATAATCGATTGAGCGGCAGGAGGCATCAGCGGCTGCGCTTCATCGCTCTCTTCGACCATAGCAAGCTCCAGAACTTTGCCGTCCCGAATCTCTTCTTTTTTCTCCGTAATGAGTGGTTGCGTAAGCGGTATCGGAATGCGAATCGAATCAGCTTCCGGCGCTCCGGCATCCATTATTGGAGACCCAAGTGCAGGCACGACAGGAGCAATGATCGCCGCCTGAGTAGTTGGGCCTACAGGCATGATGGCACTGGAGCTGACACCACCAGATTTACTACCGACATCCAAGGCTATCGGCTGAATTCGTCCGAGCAATGGATCAGCAGGTCCGATTGCTGGTGCAAAATCCGGTCCGCCGACTCCATGGAGCGGGTCTAAGATAAGACCTGTCTGAATCGGTGCTTTCACGATTGGCCAGGCCGAACGCATCCGCTGCATGTAAGGCGGCGCGCTGCCAGAGGGGCCGAGATTGGCTCGTGCATCTTCCAGCCGGTTGCTTTCCGAAAGGTCGAGTTGCTGCCATTTCGGCAGAAGACGATCGAACGCTTGCTTGACCAGAGCCGGCTCCATCGAGCCTGTGCACTGATACTTCTCACCATCAGGTGATTCGGGCACCTGCTGTCCATAGACGACCAAACACAGACCGTTGCTTTCAAGCAGGAAGCACCACTCGTCGGGCGGGTCCAGGCGGTCCTCCGAGAAAATCGAAACGCAGGCATCTCGCATGAGCTCACGAAAGCGCGGTCCGGACGGCAGAAGACGGGCGGCGGCCTGTCGGGACCAGTAGACGAGAACCGGTCGGAGGCGCTCTTCCACCGAGAGCTGTTCGACCTGTCTCAGGAAAGGAAGAAAGCTTTGAGGTGGCAAAATGGAGAGCGGCAACGCACCAGGACCAGCCTGCTGCACAAGCATCATCTGCAACTGTATCCGGGGTGGCTCCGCCATTAGCCTAAACTTGGTCCCCTAAAGTGACTGAGAGAGTTTGATCCTGCTTGAAATTTAGATACCACCCCTCTTAAATATCTAACCTGATGTATACAATGTGTAACTGTATCCAAGAGATGCTATATAGGCGGATCCGTTCACCCGGTCTCGAGCTGTTTGTTTAAAATCAATCGACCCGGGCGGTCGTAAAAAGCCTATCCAGGCGGCATAAACACCCGTATCATGCTAACATTGGGCTTTTCCAAAAGCGATTCGGCTAAAGAAGCGCCCGGACCCAACTGATGACATTCGAAGAGACCAAGAGAACCGGCACGGCAGAGCAGTTAGAAGAGCTCTTATCGTCCGACGTCTACATCGACAATCTCGAGTTCTGGGAGCGGGCCTGGAGCGGCGTTAAGGCACCCTACACGCAATTACCGGATCTCGCCTATCTGACCCGAATTCCGGATACTCTCAAACAAAGAAGTGTTCGGTCTGTCCTGGACCTCGGTTGCGGAACCGGTTGGTTGTCGATTTACCTGGCGAAACATGAGTTTGCCGTCACAGGGCTCGACATATCGCGCCACGCCATCAAACTAGGCAGGGAATGGGCAGAGAAAGAAGACCTTGACATTCACTTCGACGTCGGCGATATAGCAGACATGCCCTACCCAGACGGACTCTTCGATGCCGTTGTCGCCAATTCTATTTTCGAACACTTTCCTTTCGAAGTAGCGCGCGCGACTTTGCAGAAACTCAAGACAGTACTCATACCGGGTGGAACATTTATCGGCTGCTTTGACAAGGTCGGCGGCGGTCCAGGCGAGTACTTCGAGCTCCAGGACAAAACCCATGTCTACACAGACAAAGCCCGAAAAGGAATGCTGCTTAGATACTACAACGACCACGATCTCGGACAAATTTTCTCGGGATGGAAGGTAGATATAATTGATGAGCTCGACAGTGGAACGAGATTCATCGTGGCGTTCAGCTAGGAACTGCCGATAAAATTCTGAGGTTTGAAAAATCTGAAAGTTTCTCAAGAGATCCTTTCAGATTTTTCTACAAACAAAACCCTGGATTCGTATGTATGCAGTTATCAGCAGCTATCGGGCAATGCTCTGAGAATGCACAGCCATGGGCCGTCAATCACTGCTCGCGGCCGCACTACTGGCAGTATCATTTTTCGACCTGCCCTTTCATCTCACGAATCAAGAACGCAATTTGAAGATTGAGAAGCACTTCTTGCGAATCGATATCGACCTTGAGTTCTTCCGCTATCTGCTCAAGACGATAACGCAAAGTGTGGCGATGAATAAAGAGGGCCCGAGCGGCTGAGTTAAGATTAGCACCCTCGGCGAGATAGACTTTGAGGGTGTCGACCAGATCACTTTCCCACTCCTCGTCGTAAGCTTCTAGAACGGCGAGCGTCTCTTTGTAAAACCGATCAGCTTCAGGGTGATCGATTACCAGGTAAAGCAGGCGTTTTAAACCTAGCTCGCCGTAGCCGATCTGAAACTCGTGATCTCTATGCATCATTGATCCGACGATCAATGCCTGACGTGCTTCGCGATACGCTTCACGCAATTCCATCAAGGTACCGACGCGACGTCCGGCCCCTAGCTGTACGCGCGCCGGACCATTGATCTCTTTGATTTTGGCGACTAAGACACCCGCTTCTTCCTGCCAGGTCGACTCCGCATCTTCGGTAAATGGAATGATATAAACTCGCGTGCCTTCTTCCACTTCGACGCCGACGAAAGGCTCGTCGGGAAAGCGCGGTTCGATTGATTCATCGTCGTCTTCAAGTATCACCTGAGTGGCGAAAACAAAAAATCCATCGCACAGATCAAAACCGAAGTGGGTTTCTAACCTTTCCATGTCCGTTGCAGACAGACTTCTCCCCGATACCAGATCTTTGAGCAAATTCTTTTGAACGACCGACAATCCAAAGTCGCCTTTGAGGCGATGGATGATATCAACCATGGCAGCCAGTGCTGCCGGTTGCAGATACCAGATCAATGAGTCTTCATCATCGGTGGGCTTGACCATTACCGATATATATCCAGCGATGGTGTTGCCGGCGTACAGAAGCGGCAAACTGACCCGGCGCCCCATTCTTATCGGATAAAGGAACGAGTCAAAAACATCCTTTTCGTCTTCGCCTTCTTTGAGCCTGTTGAGAAGATCGACCGCTTCTGCGGTCAGCTGCTTTTGCTGGCGCGAAGCGGTGGCACCCATACCGCTTGCCGAGAGTAGCTTGAAATCAGCGGTCTCGACCGCCACAGGTCGGTCCAACCACTTTTGTAGTTGATCGACCACACCGTCCAAGCCTTCTTCGAGAACAATGCTCATCAAGACAGCCTGCACTCTCGCACTTGCCGTCTTGGTCTCCTTCAAGAAAGCCAGTCGGACATCTTCGATAATCTGAGTCGGCTCGCTAAAGGCGGCCATGCCGATCACGGGAACATCGCTCTCTCTGCAGAGGTTTAATAATTTGTCGAAACCGTCATCTAATCGGGGTGAAATTACTGTCGATTTAACTACGGCTCGATCGACATCGAGGGCGTTGCGCCCCTCAACCGTGGCGCTCACTTTTTGCTTGGCGTCCTCAACTTGGCTGATAAGAACAATTCCGACCAAGCCTTTTACGGAAATACGATTGTTCTTCAATTGATTGAAGTTGTCTTGGGTGACAATAACCAAACTGCCGGCCGAAGGCGGCGGGTCGAGCTGTGTCACCACTTGTAGCACCGGTCGATCTAGGAATTCATCACCCCAGACACGTTGCGCTTCCGCCATCGACTCCGTGGAAAGGAGCTGGCGAAGAGTGGGTTGATGAGAGCAAGAAAGTCGTTCCATACTAATCCCATTTCCTCTATCTTAGCGCGTCGATTGACATCCGTGAGCATACTGACATCCAGATCATTACTGAAAGCGGTCTATGATCAGGGCTTTCGTATATCGACCAAACTAAAATTTCAGGGAATCCGCATAAACGGCTTGTATAACGAGATGGGTGGTGATAGCATTCCTGGCTGGAAACCCACTCTGTGGTTTTTTTAAGGAGGAAAGAGTATGAACCGTGCTGAGCTGATCAGCGAAATCGCAGACCTAACGGGTCAACCAAAGACCCAAGTAAGCGCTACCCTTAGCGCTCTTCTCCACACCGTCACCGGTGCTATCCAAAAAGGAGAAAAGGTAACCCTCGTCGGATTCGGTACTTTCGAGCGCCGCACCCGCCAAGCCAGAACTGGTCGCAATCCCCGCACCCTCGCTCCGCTTAGAATTCCTGCGAGCAAAGTGCCTGCGTTCAGAGCTGGACAAGAGCTCAAAGACATCGTCAATGGCAAATCCCGCCAAACGAACTGGGCAGCTCCTGGCGCCAACAAATCCACCAAGAAAAAAGCTAAATCGAAAAAGCGCTAATTTCGCTTAAGTCGCGTTAAGAAAACGCGAGGATAATGCTTAAAAAGAGGTTCTCAACCGAGAGCCTCTTTTTTCATGTAGTTTTCGTGGAACCTTAAATATTCAAGAAATCGAAGAAAATTTTCCGAAGCCTATTGAGCTTGACATCCTTTTGAGACAGAATTAATTCATCTTCTCTCGATACTAATTTACTAAATCCACAGGCGCCCGCCTGTACATCTCATCGCACAGAGCCTAGAAAGATTTGAACGAATGAACGAGCATATGGAAGCACTGCAGAAGCGGTTGAAGGAGCTTTTCGAACATAAAGCACAGGAGTTCAACCGTTATTCGGAGGAGCATCCGCACACAGCCCAAATCACTACACAGGTAGCAGGAATGTACGAGGATCTGGCGCGAGTAATGAGAGCCTAACCTTCCTTTAGCCTAATTCCTCCCGAAAGAAGCGCCCCAGGCGCTTCTTTGTTTTACGTGGAAGCCCCATGGACAGATTGATGGAGATCCCATAGACTCCACTTGATTTCCCAAACAAGTCGAGTTCCAGACCTGATTTAAAGGCTTGTTCACTCTTCCCGACTATAATGGAGCATCCTATGGACACTCTGTTTTTCATAATTGCCATAGTCGTCTCAGTGCTTTTGCTTCTGGCAATCGCGATGCCCGAGCGCCTTCTTCCTGATGTGCCTAACAAGAAAAAGAAGACCGTGGGCAGCTCTCATTGGGGTGTCTACTCTGACTCCGACGCAACCCAAAGCGTTGGAGAGGTCGAGGTAAAACCTCTGGCATCAACACAAAGAACAGTGTACGGTGCGACAACTTACGCCAAAGGGAAGGGAGTAAAAAGGGGTCCATGAACAAAATCGGCTTTGGTCTGTTGCTTTTTGCGATTATTTTCTGGGTCCAACCCGCGTCTGCGTTGCCATCCAGTCAGTTCGCCGGCGGTGTCACTCAGCCAAAGGATACTGGCAATAAGGTCGGTCTCGAGTTCGCGAAGAGTGAGCAGTATCAAAAAGAGTTCTCAAATGCAGTCGAGGACGCCCGCAAAGCCTGCCAACTGTATCTGAAGGAGCATCCGGCTGCAGCGGATATGGCTATCGTCGCCGACATCGATGAAACTGTTTTGGACAACCGCCAACATTTCCAAGAGACTCCTGACTTTGATTGGGCTAAATTCGTGGTCTGGGCCGAGCAATCGAAAGCGCCAACCTTAAGGCAAACGGCAGACTTACTGGATTGGGCTCGAAAAAAAGGATTCGCCATCTTTTTCGTAACTGGTCGACCTGAGAGTTTGCGCGCTGCCACGATTCGAAATCTAGTCCGCAATGGCATCGCATATGATGGCTTATATCTTCGTGCCGATAAAGATAATCGGTCCGCGATAGAAGTAAAAACCGAAATTCGTAAAAAGATAGAGCAGATGGGCTTCAAGGTAGTCGTAAACATCGGCGATCAAGTCTCGGATCTGGTTGGAGGTTATGCAGTCGATTGCGAAAAACTGCCTAACAAGATATATTTTGTCGACTAGATTTTTGTATCGACAAAGTTCCACAAGTCCAATCCGCTACAATTATCAGAGAACCATCGAACGCTTAGAGCACGAGCGTTTTTCATGACAAGCAGAGCTTCTATCCGATTCGACGAGCGGCAATGTACGCGGCTTGAGCTTTGGATTCTTTCGATCATGATTCTCTTGAGTCTGGGTTCAGTCTCCTGGTTCTTACTGTCGCACCCGAACCTGGTCTCAGCGGAAGCGGCCCTGCGTATCGACATAGCGACGCATGTCCTTGAAGGCAAACGCATTTACCTGGACATCTTCGACAAAGATCCGCCCGTCGGGATTGTGCTTTACCTCATTCCGGCTCTGATAAGTAAAGTTTGCGGTCTCGATTTACTTGTAACCTTCATTGTCTGCGCGATTCTCACGCAGATATTCTCTCTCACCACCTGTTTATGGCTCCTTCGCCAATCGGAGGTCGGAAAGAATGAATACGTGCTTTGTCTTTTCGCATTTGCTTTTCTATTGATAAGCAACATTTTCATCCTCGAGTTCGGGGCGCACGAGCATGTTCTCGTCTGGCTAGCTACTCCCTACATTTTGATACGCTGGTTACGCTCTCAGGGTGTGGAGGTTTCTCGAGATCTCTCCTTTCTCATCGGTCTTGGGGCCGGACTAGCTTGTTGGCAAATCTTTTTCTATCTCGGCTTACCGCTTGTGCTCGAGCTTCTTCTGCTCCTTGAAAGCAAAAGATTTATTGGACCGCTCTTTTGTCCGGAACTAGTCGGTTGTGCTATTGGTTTGGCTTCAATTCCACTATTCTTTCTTCTGTCACCAGAAGTGTCGGGTTTCTATTGGACCTCGATTTTTCCTATCGTGACTGCAGGCTTTGCCAAGATCGATCATACGGTGACCTATTGGTATGCATCACCCGATGACAGAAACATGATCTACGGGGCGATCGCTATTTGTATGACCGCGCATCTATTCCCACGAGTCGAGTCGCTCGGGAGAGTTTTCTATGTTTTTAGCCTGATCGGGCTCGCTCTCTTTATTTTCGAAAAAAATGGAGCATCGGGGCAATTGATCTTTCATGTCGCGTTGGCGCTGTTCGTGGGCGCCATCATCTTCGGGGAAGGGCTGGAGCAATTGAATCGGCGCGGTAAGCTCAGATTGTTGACCCTGGCAATTTTGATTGTCAGTTGTGGCGTAATGATTGTCAGCATGAATTTATGGAATACATGGGCCTGTGAGATTGCCACAAAACTCGATCCAAAACTATTCAAGCCTTACCAGATAATTGACAAATACAGCAAACCAGGAGATCAAATTCTGTGGGCCAACGATAATCCCAACCCAGGCTACCCGATTGTGCTCGCATCACGACGCAAGACGACACCACCCTTCTTGTGGGGCTTTCCATTGCGAGTATTGAGCGAAAATGGAGAGGTCAATCAGTATGGAGCACCAACCGAAGCATCACCGGTTCTGACGGCGTGTGCCAGCGCTCTGATTGACGAAGGAATTGCCAAGTCGATAACCAACGGCGAGCCCAAAATTATTGTGTTCCAAGTGGGGCGGTCAGAAGGCTACTTGAGGAATAATCCCAAAATCGCCATGGCGCTCGAGGCCAAATATAAGGCTGTCGATGATAGTCCTGTGCCAGGTATGGAGCCGACCTACTCAAGCGGAATCGGCTACATATATGTCTTCTTTGTGAGGAAAACGTGACCACCAACGAAGGCAGGTTGATAAGAAACCGGCACACCTTGATCATTGCGACAGGGTTAGGGATAGCGCTGATCCTGTTTACCGCTTGCTCGACGCTTGTCCTTCGCCACCCGCTCAGGATAGGTCACGATCAGGCACAGTACGTGTTAATCGGTAAAGCAATGCTTGAAGGTGCGCGACTGTACATCGATATCGACGACAACAACCCCCCGGCAATTTGTTTCATTAACATGGTTCCGGCATTTTTCAGCAACTTGCTAAACGAGCCGGCTCCGATGGTTTTTTCCTTTTTCACTATTGGTTTAGGCTGTTATTGCTTTTGCATGTCGCTGTATCTCTACTGGCAAGCCAGACCAATACTCAATAATCCTGGGATAGTCGCCTTTATGGTGTGCGTGCCGGCTTGGATACTTCTCGACCTTTTGGAAGTGGGTGCCTGGGTTTACCAGTTCGGTCAGAGAGAGCAGCTCTGCATGCTCACTTTCTTGCCAATGTTCATGCTCAGCTTTCTTCGTGCTGAAGGGGTGAGCCTGCCGAAGCCCTGGACGACTTTTTTAATCGGTCTGCTTGCGGGATTTGGCATAGTAATCAAGCCGCCTATATTCATTTTCCTTCTGTTGTCCCTCGGTCTGCATAGAAGCAAATCAATCAAGGCACTAATCTTCAGACCGGAGCTATTCGGCATGGTCACAGCCGTTATTCTTTACGCTGTCGCCATCCTGCGATTACCGGAGGAAAGTCGCAAACTTTATTTCGAGATGATCGTACCGATCCTGTTGATTGGTTATACGTTTTTCGATCGCAGTCTGATATGCATCTTGAACTACTATGGCACTGATTCTCAGTACATCTTCTGGTGGTCACTTCTGGCTGCCGGATTGGCTATTTATCTTCGTAGTGTCAACAACTTTGTTGGACCGGCTTGTGTGCTGATGTTCTGCGGATACTTCATGTACTTGTTACAAGGCAAAGGCTTTCCGCTACATATCATGCCGCTCTGGATCGCGACAGCTTCGATCTGCAGTCTTGAAGCAGTCACTCTGATCGCGCTTGCCTTCAATCATCTTCGCGCCTTCTGGCGAGGGACACGTAATTTTCCGCCAAGCTTCTGGGAAAGCGCAGGGGTAGAAGAAGCGAGATTTGGAACAAGAACAGGAATTGGAATTGGAAGACCAAGACGAATTGGAAAAGGCAAATCACGAGTAAGACCGAGTCGATTTCCAACCCTCCATGTAATATTTTTCCTTTTCGATCATTCGTTGCGCAGAGTGCTGCAACGATTTGCCACATTTAAACTGTTCCTCGCTCTGCTCTTTCTCTCTTTTCGCCAGGGAGTTGCAAATCGGATTGCTCAACTCAGAGATCTACCGTTTACGATCAAAAATTCATTGTTGTATTTGAGCCGTAGACCATCCTTTACTCGACCATCGACGCGACAATCGACGACCAAGAACCGCTCCTACAAACGCAGAGCCGCGATTCGTTCGAATCTCCTGCTCAACATGTTTCGAGATTTAAAACTGCTACAGATCGAATTCAGTCACTGGCAGTACCATTTAAAAATCTTTCCTAGGACCAGAGTCAACCTGCTCTTTTTCGCAATTGCTATCGTTCCATTTCTCTGGTGGACGAATGCGATTCTCGAGAAAGACTTTCGGGATGGGTATGGTGAGTTGCGCTTTTCTCTTTCAAGAATCGGCTATGGCGGTCTCTGTTCTAAATACGACATTCCCCTGATCGGGGAGGAAATACTCAAATATACGGAGATGGGAGAACCGGTGGCTGTGCTCTGCCGCTCGACCGAGCCCGGCGCCGTGGCAATCCTGCAACTGAGGAGAAAGCCGGCTCTAGCACACTTGGAAGTTGGTCGCTTGTGTTGCTTGATGCATGTCGAAGGTGTGGCTCCCAAAGGTTGGGCCGAGCGCTTCCAGGCGTACCGGCAGAAGTACTGCAATGAACTCATCTCCGACATTCTTACCCAAAAACCGAAAGTCGTTTTTATTCAAATGTGGCAGACTACCGAATTTCTAGAAGCTGTAGATTTCTCGAAGCGAGCCATGAAAGACTACGAGAAAATAGGCGAATTCTCTGATTTCATTGGCTATAGACTGAAAGGGACTAAACCGAAAGATATCGGTCCGTATTATGTGCCGGCGATGAACGTGCTCGACCAGCTCAAATAGCACTGCAGGAATCAGCTGTTCTTTCCATTTAGCGAACCAATCTTCCAGAAGTGAGAGTACCGCGTCCGATCAATCCGACGTCTCGCAACAATTGTGCTTGTGCGATGTTGAACGTGATAATCGCATCGGCCTTGTTGACCAGAGCGTTGGTAAAGTCGCGTTGGCCGTTAATGACATCAATATTGGTGCCTACTCCGTTAGCAAGGCGCACCCGAGCGAGGCGCAGCTCCTCGGCTGCGGAGATCACTTCTTTCGTAGAAACTTCAATCTGGCGCTCGGCTGTTTCACTGGTAAGGTAGGAATCGCGAACCTGTTGTAGTACCAGCATCAGCTCCTGGTTTGCTTGAAGCAGCGCTTTGCGCGCAAGCGCTCTGTTGGATTGAATATTGGCAAGACTGGTGGTGCCGGCCGCCTCAAAATTCCAATCGACTTGAAAGCCGATGTTGTAGGATGTCCTGACCTGTCGGTTGACAGGACCGGGCGGAATATACTCCTGTCCGGAAGGTAAAACGAGTGTAGTTCCTTGTGCGCCACCGAAGCCCAGACTCGAGTTGTCGACCGCGAATGACGGCCCGCCGGTTCGAATAATCGGCAAAGCTATTGGTGGTCCCTGCAGTGCCACTGGATTAAAATCCGGTTGAGAGAAAACAATACTTTTGCCGAGCGTTGCACCACTGCCGGTGGTGCTTGCGAAAAAATTCAGCTGCGGATAAAGTGGTGCCGCAGCAACTTGCACATTGCGTTTCGCCGCGAGACGAAGCTGTTCGAATTGTTTGAGCTCAGGTCGATTCTGGACCGCCAACTGAATCAGTCGATTAATATCGATTGACGGATCGATCAAGCGCACTTTTCGAACTTGACTCTCGACGGACAATAGATTGACATCGGTATCGAGATTAAGAACAGTACCCAGTTCGATTGCCGCTCTGCGCAAGCTCACTTCCTGCGTCAACAAATTTTGTTGGTCACGGGCGAGTTGTGTTTCTGATTGCAAGACTTGAAAGCGAGTGCCTGTACCGGCGCGTTCCAGCTGTTCGTTGAGGTTCACCTGAGCTTGAGAAACATCAACGGCTCGAGTTTGAATCTCCAGAAGAGCCTCGTTGCGAACCATCAGATAGTACGCTCGGGTCACTGCCAGGAGGGCATCATTGACGGTGCTGAACAGCTGTTGCTTGGCCGCCTTATAAGTGTGCATATTTGAGAGTGCACCAAATACGACACTGCCTCCGCGAAAACCATAGAAATTGAAACCGGCAGAGGTAGTGACGTTGGGCGTATTAAAGTTGACAGGAATGATACCACCAATTAGCCTTGAACCTTTGAGATACTCCTGCCGGTAATTGGTGAATATATCAGGTAAAAATCGACCGACTGAGCCATAAAACAACCACTTCCGCGAGTCCGCTTCTGAGTTTTGAATTCGAATTGCCAGGTTATGATCCAGCGAATAGTCGACACAATCGCTCAGCGAAATCGGTCGGGTGTATCTCGCTTCAAGGCGGATAGGCGGCAGTTTTCCACCCAAGGGAATCATCTGATCCGGCATCGGAATTCTAAGTTCTATTGATTCCGGTTCTAAAAACCGTTTTCGGAATTCGCTTGCCTGCGTGTCGATTACTTCGAAATCACGCTTGCGCTCCGCGCTGTTGAGGCTGTCTTGATTACTGGATTTGGGTCGCCTCGTTGGTACGGCAGTCTTGTCTGACGCAGGCTCTTCGATTGGCCCCGTCAGATCTGGAGGTAAATCCAGTCGTCCCGCCTCAGTCGGATTGCCACCATCTGTAGATGTGCCGCCCTGACCGCTGGAGCCAGAGGGGAGAGACGGCGAAGGAATCTCACGCAATCTTGGCTCGGTGGAGTTCAAAACATCGTTGTTATTCGCTCCCGAGCGGGGATTTTCCGGAGTAGACTGGGCCACCTCGATGGCAGGTCTCTTAGCGTTGGTTGGCGCTGCTTGACCCCATGCAGGCAAGATCATGAGTGAACAGGCCACAAATGAAATACCAAATGCGGCTTGTCTTCGGGGACAACATTTGGCGCTCATTGTTTCATCACTGAAAGTCATTTGAAGGTTACCTTGCGCTTTAGCACGCTATATCAACTTACGATCCGGAGAGGAAAGTATCTTAGAAGAAAATCTCACCTGCTTACTTAACCAATTTCTGTACCAATCTGAATTTCTCCGTGCCAGATTCGACCAACATTTCGAACAGCGCTGTTTCTACCGAGGACGGCACCGCTCCGGAGCCTACGATCTTCTGGATTCCCAGCGTTTTATTGAGAGGAATGCGACTTGTAACCGCATCGGTAATCAAGTGGACATCAAAGCCTCGAAAGATGAGGTCATGGGCCGTCTGATTGACGCAGACGTGTGTTTCAATCCCACTCAACAGTATCTGGGTGCGCCCGCAACCTGACAGCCACTTGTTGAGCGATTCTTCCCCAAGTGCACTGAAACATGACTTCTCGAAGTATTCATGAGAACCGAGACAATTCGATAGTTCTTCGACCGTCTTACCGAGCCCTCTTGGATACTGCTCGGTCACAACAACCGGAACCTCGAGTATTTTGGCGGCTTCAATCAAGATCGAGATACTTTTCGTGAGCTCATTGAAATCAGAGAGTACTTTGCGAAAACTTTCCTGCACGTCTATGATGAACAGAACCGCTTCAGAACTATTCAAAATTCTCGGATGTCTCATGTGCACTTCACCTTAGCAACCGACGAGATACGACAGCGGTCTTCTCGTCGGAATACGATCGCCATTCGCGCTAGTATATTTGTTTGTCGCGATTGAAAAGAAAGAGGTTCCCGACATGAGCACATTCTCAACGTAGAAGGAGTCGAGGAAAATTGCCACCGCTTCTTGCCAATTACTATCTCACCTACAAGTGCAACTCGCGTTGCACCTACTGCGATATTCCGGTAAAGCCGGAGAATATCCCAATCAAAGAGACCAGTGCCGAAGTAATCATTGAAAACCTGGCCGCCCTAAAACGGCTGGGCGTGAAGGTCGTCGATTTTACCGGCGGCGAGCCGCTCATATACAAGAAGCTGCCGGAAGTATTAAAAGCGGCAAAGGATATGGGTTTCTTCACCAGTGTGGCTAACACCGGAACACTCTACCCCAACAAAGCCAAAGAACTGGCCGGACTTATCGACGATTTAAAATTCTCTCTATCCACGATCGATCCGGAGTCCTACAAGAAAGAGCGCGGCATCAACGGCTTCACAAGGGTAATCGAAAGTATCAAGATCGCCAAAGAGCTCGGAGAGCAGCCGTCAATCATAGCTACGGCGACACCAGAGTCGATCTGGCACATGGAAAACGTCATCGGTCTAGCCCAGGAGCTAGGCGTGGTTGTACTTCTCGGACCGGTGTTCGACTATTTCGGTCAGGACACTCTTGGCGAAGACGGGGTGAAAGAGCTGCACCGCCTATCGAAGTTTGACAACGTCACTGTGAACTGGGCCTTCACGCAATTTTTCCTGGATGGCGGCAACCAAATCAAAGCGCCGCGCTGCCGTGCTATCTCGTCAACAATCGTAATCTCGCCGGATGATCATCTGCTCCTGCCTTGCTATCACATGCATGACGAGAGGCTGAAAATCAAACATGAGAACGGTCACTCCAATCTCGACGAGATCTGGCGTTCGCATCACGTTCAGGAACGCCGCAAGATGGAGGGAGCCTGGGATTTCTGCCAGGGCTGTACGATTTGGTGTTATTTCGAAACATCCTTCCTCTGGCCGCCGGACAAGTATTTCTTCCTCAACCTGAAAAGCAAAGCCCGCTGGGGCAAAGAAAAGGTAAAGCAATATTTGGAGATCAAACAAGGCATGAAGTTGACGCGAAAGCTAGCCGGCAATCGCGATGCCATCCTTACTGCAATATCCGCCAATCCTCTCAATCAACCCGCTAAATCGGTAAAACCGCTTCAGCAGGTAGAACCAGCGCGCAGCGAAGAAGCAGACAGAGTGCCTGACGACGATTTGACAGGCATTCCGCTTGCGATATCGTCGGACTTATCCGGCATTCCGGTGAGTATAGATAAAGGCTAGGTTGGTTTGCCCATTATCGAGAACCGCTTCAGCGAGCGGTTCCTGAGAGCCGTTGCAACAAAAGTCATTTTGACAAGGTATGTTTTTCGACAAAGCAGAACCCGCGGTTGTCATTGAGCGACTGGCGCGCGCGCAAATATGGATCTGCTCAGCACTCGGTAATATTTCGTTCTCCGCCATTTGCTCAGCGCGAAATATTTGGTATAAAGGACTACACGCGGGGCGTTAGCGCAGTTGGTAGCGCGCTTCAATGGCATTGAAGAGGTCACCAGTTCGACCCTGGTACGCTCCATAACTCTAGATAGTGATTAATCTAAGCGGCGAATCAGATTCGCGGGTAGTTTATGACAAACTCAATTGCTCAAGAGAAGAGGCGACATTCTTCATGTCCCTCTTCGCCAAAACGTTTACGTCTGAATCTAACCTATTGCATCGCATTCATAGCCAACGTGCGCGGCTTGACGTGATAGGCAAAGGCGGCGTCATTGGGATCGATCTGCATCACCACTGCTGACGTTTTGATAATCTGAGCGGCCAGTTTTCTGGCATCCACATGATTAGATTTCACGATTGCGCTCAGCGGTTTAATCGTGCTGATTGCAGAGTGGATTGAGAAATCGCTGACGAATGCTCACATCATACATCATGACATCCAACAAGATCAGGTCCGGTAGCAGCTCCTCTATGCGAGCGAGCGCTTCACGTCCATTACGAGCCTGCCTGAGCTTCCAATCGGACAGCCCTTCCAGGCTCATCTCAACAATCATGCGGATGTTATCGTCATCGTCCACGATCAATACATCTTCAATTCGCCTACCAATAGCCGCCATCGAACAGACCTCAGCAGTAACTTCGCTACTCTCCATCCGACCTCTCCTTGACGAGTCGAGCCATAGGTGCGACCGACATTGTCGCCAACACGCACCCGAAGATTACTGGAACATTCACTCGTGCTTCCTGAGGACACCTGGCACCAGCACTGAGGGCGGTGCACTCCCATGGATGGGCGGCATGATCCGTCTATATCTAGTTTCATATCACTGAACAGGCCTGGTGAACACCAGGTGAACTTCTGCTTTGAGCATGCCGGTTAGCAGTAGAATATGAGTGTGAGGAGACCCACCACTCATGCCAAACGAATCTGACCCCCAGACGGTGGTCAATCCATCAGGTCTGCTCGATGCGCTGATGCAGTCATCGGGACATATAGGCATACTTCATCGCGCCGTCGAGTCTGCGCGCAACGGGATATGCATCACCGACGCCACGGCACAAGACAACCCGATAATCTACGTCAACCCAGCATTTCTGGAGTTGACCGGATACACTCTCGACGAAATAGTCGGTCACAACTGCCGGTTTCTGCAGGGAGCTGATCGAGACCAACCCGAATTGCAGATCGTTCGTCACTCGCTCGCAGCCGGACTTCCTAGTACTGCGATTCTCCGCAACTACAAGAAGGACGGCACTCTTTTCTGGAACGAACTCAGCCTCGCGCCCGTTTTCGACAGTCAGAAACAGGTTATCAATTTCATTGGAGTTCAAAACGATATTACGGCGAGAAAAGACGCCGAGCAAAGAGTCTCGGAATTCCACTCGATGGTTTCGCATGAGCTCCGGACACCGTTGAGCTCCATACGCGCGTCGTTGGGTCTGGTCATCGACGGCTCGGCAGGAGAGATCCCAACGTCAGCGAAGCGCCTCATTCAGATTGCGAGCCAGAATGCAGAACGGTTGCTCAAGCTGGTAGACGATGTACTGGACTTGAAAAAAATCGAGTCTGGCAAGTTGGTTCTGCATTTCGAAATGATCGAACCGGGAAGCTTAGTACGCGACGTCCTGGACTCACTTCCCGCTATCACTGCGAATGGTATCAGTATTAAAAAAGACATTGCAAAAACCAAACAATTCTGCGCCGATCGTGATCGCGTGTCTCAAGTGTTGATCAATCTGCTCGCCAATGCCATCAAATTTTCACCTCCCCGCAGTGAAATCGTAATCACCGTCGAAAACCAACGCGATGCTGTAAAATTCAGCGTGAAGGATCAGGGTCCGGGAATACCACCGGAAGGACAGGGTAAGCTCTTTATGAAATTTCAGCAGCTCGACTCGTCCGATACGCGTCCTCATTCGGGAAGCGGCTTAGGGCTCGCCATCTCCAAAACAATTATTGAGCTGCATGGTGGCACAATTGGTATCATAAGCGAGCCCGGACAGGGGAGTACTTTCTGGTTCACCTTGCCACTGGTGCCAAAGGTAGAATGAACGATGGCAAAAATTTTGCTCGCTGAGGATGATGAAGATCTTTCCGAAGTGATCACATTTGCGCTGAAAAAAGCGGCGCACATTGTGCAACAAGTATACAACGGACGGGATTGCCTGGATTTTCTCGCTACCTGCAAATATGACTTAATCATCCTTGACTGGATGATGCCTTTTAAGTCCGGGATCGAAGTGTGCAAGTCATACCGCCAGCAAGGCGGTAACGCACCAATTCTGATGTTAACGGCAAAGACGAAAATCGAGGATCGCGAGGAGGGACTCGATACGGGCGCGGACGACTATCTAACGAAGCCTTTCGACCAGAGAGAGTTGACCGCAAGAGTCCGAGCGCTTCTTCGAAGGCCGGATGCCGTCGTCGGCAACGTTCTCCAGGCCGGAAATCTATCTTTGAACACGGTCACCGGACAGGTTCTGGTTGGAGACAAATCCGTCCATCTGCGTCCAAAAGAGTTCACATTACTCGAATTCCTGCTCAGACATCCGAACCAATCATTTACTACTGAAGCGCTTCTTCAAAGAGTTTGGCTAGAGGACGGCGCAGCCACACCTAGCAATTTAAAAACGCACATCAAACTACTCAGGAAAAAGCTTGATTGTGGAGACGGAGAAGAGTCGATTATCAAGACTGTGCGTGGTCGCGGCTACCTGATCGAACCTTGATCGAATTCCGCTCGAGCCCGCTCGAACCTTGATCGAACCCCGAGCGAACATTGAACCCCGATGCGAACCTTGATCCGCTGCTTACCTGGTGCGAGCCTTGCCTTCGCACCGAATCGTCATCGGTCTAATCTGTGCTCCGCCTATATCCAGATTTCAGCCAGGTAAGTCATCTGAATAGGACAATCACATGGGGTCTACTTGACCTATGTGTGGCAACAAGAGACAAGTGTAACCTGGCCGTCAACGCAAAGACTTGTTCAGTCGGGAACCACAAATCCGCAAGGCTATGCAAATTAGTTGAATCCTACTATCGTGCGAAAAAGGCATCTATTTGGAAAGTACGTCAATAAAAACGTCAATCAGCGCGATCGATAGAAGTGGCTGCTTGAGCTGACCTTAGAGCCCAAGGGACACTAGTTCCAATGAAAAGTGAAAATCGATATCGGAATACACTTTTCACTGGGTGGAGGTGGCTGTGGCTGGAAACCGGCGCGCAGAGCCGCAGCCAGCAACTGACAACCCGATTGAACTTTTTTGCTTGTATTTACGTTCTTTAGAATACGGAGGTGATGCAAATGACGAGAGCAGAATCCAAAAAAATAAAGAAAGCACGCATTCGACGGATCAAACGGATGGTAGCCAAATTCAAAGAAATAGTAAGAACAGAAGAGGATGCCATTTCCTTTATTCTCGAACTCTACCGGGACAGTGGTGGCTTCCAATGTACATGCGGCAATGTTTTATCGCAGAGTTTTAACACTCGAATGACAAAATGTGGCGACTGTAAGAGAGATTGTTGGGTTACCGCTGGTACCATGTTTGATCACGCGCACCGACTTGTCCCGTACTTGACCGCCGTTTTTCTGAGGACGAATGGTGTGGAGATGCAGAAAGGAGAGCTAGGAGATGTTGTCCGGGTCTCAGCCTCGACTGCCGGCGAGATACTCAAAAAGATATCGATGGTAGTGGTCGATCAGATGACGGGTGACTTTCAAGAGTTTAGCTCTGCGGCCTTCCTTCAGGTCTATAGCAGACGTTCTAGAGCAACACCAGCGTTCGCTCATCCTCGAGCGGAGGAAGAAGTGTTTGAGCTCCAACGAGAATCTGCCCCGATAGCCACCTCGGAAATCGCCGCGCCGGAGTTGGAACCACAACATGCACAAGTCTACGAGCTAATTCCGGAGGAAGAAGGAATCACCTTCGACCAATTGCTGGACCAAACGGGAATGTCGATTCAGTTGTTGAGCGAATCGGTGGTACACCTGGAGGCCCTGTCTGGACTTATACGGCTGATTCCCGGCGGTAGATACATTAGAAGGGAGATTGCTCAAGCCAGGCAAAATCGCTCGACTCCAATAGGACATCCTAGCGAAGCCGGACTCTTCATCGATTATGTAGAGACACTGCACGGAGCTTGCTCACGCAAATATGTGCAATTATATGCCGCTGATTTCTGGTGCTCGAAGGAGCCCGAGCGCTGGAAGAACAAAGGTTTGTTTCACGCTTGTCTCAGGTCAAAAAAGAAAAGAAGTGAAGACATAGTGACGTATGTTTCGCCCGCTTACATCAAAGTCTCGCCAACGAATCTCACGGCAGCATGATACTTGATGGTCTGACAAGCTCAACCCTTCGGGCCAGACGCTCGCCGAAGATCCGCTTGAAATAAACCCGAAAGTTGCACATCAAAGTTCATATACAACGTTAACGACGTATACTACGACGAGTAACGGTTAACTCTTACCTGTGCATCTCTTGTCTAGAAGACCCGGAGAGACCCCCTCAACTACCCGCCATGCAGCTAAATACGAAAAATTTGGACAATACTAACATTGACCTGACGAAAGTTTTCTCTGGAGAATGTGATCCGCTGAAAGGTATGGCAAATGAAAAGACTGAAGTGAGAGCACGATGAGACGATCAACAGTTCTATTGACGGCAGGAGTGGCTCTGACACCGATCATGGTATCGCTCGTGGCGCTTGCCTCGGAAAGACTAGTTGAGTCACCAGAAAGAGATTCGATCTATATCGCCTATCCCAAAGAAGGCACTAAAGTAACCGCCTCATCAACCTTTGTCGTGGGAGCAGCAGAGCCGGGAAAAACGCTCGTTATTAATGGTTCTCCAGTGCGGAAAAATGAGCAAGGATTTTTCGCACACGTGGTTCCATTGAAAGGCGGAACCAACGCATTGGTCTTATCTTCGAGTGACAGCGGTTTGGAAAAGACAATTCACGTACAGAAACCGGTCGCACCACCACCGGTGCAGTCTCAACCACTAACCATTTTGAAAGAGACAATAGAACCAAAGCAAGATATGGGAATGTCTCCAGGAGACCTGGTCATTTTCAAAGTTAGAGCTACACCGGGAGGTGAACTCACGGTCAAGTTCTCGGATCGGGCAGTTACTCTGAGTCCTGCCCCGGCAGTACGAGAGTCCAGGGTCAGGAAAGGAAAAGCGAAAGGCAGAGCGACGAGAAGTCCCGCACCAAAAGCGGTAGCATCGGGAGTGAATACCGGTCTGGCAACAGCATACGGAAAGGTATTCCAATCCTTGCCAGATGCAAGTGACCTATATGTTGGATTTTACAAGATAGAGGCGACAGATAGATTCAATACACAACAATTTAAATTCACGCTGAAGAAAGATGGCAGAACCGTCCAGGAGATTTCGCAAGGTGCGGTGACAGTTCTTAACCAACCTCACGTTGTCCAAACAGCACACGACGAAACCGTCGTTCGGGTGAGCCCAGACAAAGCAAGAATGACACCACTTCCGCAAGGGGTCCGGTTGATGGTAGATGGTTGGAACGGCACCGATGTGCGCTGCTTGTATGGACCGGGTCAGCACGTGTTTGTGAAGGCAGAGGATACAGTCTATGAGAAAGGGTCTCCTGGAGTTAGCGGTCCAGCACCCAAGAGCACGGTCAGCGCTATCAACATAAGCCGCTCTCAGTATGGTGACGCCGTCGTTATCCCTCTGAACCAAAGACTGCCATTTCATATTGAGCAAAGTCTCAATCCGAATCGTCTTACCATTCGGATATTCGGGGCTACTGCCGATACCGACTTTGCGTCGCAACAGTACAAACCAGCTTTTGAAGAGGGCATAGATGACAACGATGCCACGGGCACCATAGCCCGCAGTGCCCAAGAGCCCGGCATGGTTGATGGAGTGTCCTTCCGACAGGCAGCGGACGACGTATATGAAGTTAACATCAAAGTGCGTGGGCACCGCCAGTGGGGCTATGCAGCGAGTTACAACGGCACCAACCTAATGATTCATGTCAAGAACCCACCGACATTCACAAGATCGGCCCGCCAAGGAGCGCCGGCATTGGCTGGGCTTTCCATATGTGTCGATCCCGGACACGGCGGCTCGCAACCAGGATCAACCGGTTGTTCCGGCGTCACGGAAGCGCAGCTGAATCTTGCCATCAGTCAAAGGTTGAAAAGAATTCTGGAAGCCGAAGGAGCCCGAGTGATTATGACGCGGACCAATGATGTCGATCTTGGTCTCTACGAACGCTGCGACATAGCGAGAAATCAGGGTGCGGACATTTTACTGTCGGTCCACAATAATTCGCTCCCAGACGGCAGAGATCCCTGGAAAGAGCACGGAAGCTCTTCCTACTGGTATCACCCACAATCCACCGAACTAGCACGGGTCTTGAAAGATTCACTGATCGCCGATGTTGGCTTTCCCGATATCGGCTCTCGTTATCAAAATCTCGCGCTCACACGACCGTCGAATATGCTAGCAGTGCTGGTAGAGGTTGGATTCATGATTCATCCGGACGAATACGCGCAACTACTTCGACCAGAGGTGCAGGAGAAAATCGCACAATCGCTTTCCGGCGGAATCAAGCGATACCTGAATCGCGTACCGAAAACCAGCCGTTGACAAACACGTGAACTCACAAGCTTGGCAACGACTAATTTTAAGTCGCACTAATGATTAGACTCTGGGTGGCAACGGACCTAGCGGATCGAGCTTGAAACGGCGCTCGAGTTCGTCTCGGTACTGCGGATTGGTTAATGCTTCGAAGGAGTACAATTCGTCTTCCCAATAGGAGGATTCTAGATCTCTCAACTCTTCAATTCTCTTTTGCAAAGCGACTGGCAAAATATCGTCCTGCATTCGGTCCTCGTTTTCTAGTGGATCAAGTGATACCTGATATGGTTGTAGCATACGATCGGTCGACGGCATATTTCGGAGTGGCACACTTATATATAATGGCTCTCCATCAGCGATTAGACACGCTCAGCCAATGAAACCAGTTTAGTGAATGGTGGCAAAACAACAAGTCTTGACTTCCCTACAAAATCAGACGCATTTCTCCTTTGCTTCAGCCGTTCAGTTTCTCCGAGTAGTTAAAGTTTAAGAGACTGCGAGAATAGATACTCATCCGATAAGTAAGCAATATCGGCTCCCAGAGATCGTTTTAATACCTGTGGAGATGCAGCCCCTCGCACATTTATCCGCCACCACGACTTTAGACAGTGTTAATATAGTCTCATGACCCCTTCAGCACAAAAGGGAGATGGTGACCATGATGAGAATGCTCCCAAGCATCTCGGGTCACGTGCTGATGAGCAATCGCCCCAAAAACGTACGATTTAACGCGGTCGATTCGTTCTTCTAAACGCAATTTGCGACGGAGCTGCAGGAACGGTATCAATGGCCTTCGATACCGTACTAGGTCGCAATTGCGCAATAAAATGCCTGCACGAAATAAACCGAGGAGAAAAGCAGATTCTCCGATTTCAGCGGGAAGCGCGCGCAAGCAGCCGTCTGAAGCATCCGGGAATCGCAGAGATTTACGATCGCGGTATCGCAGAAGATGGCGCACCATATCTGGTGATGGAGTATGTGGAGGGTGTATCGCTTCTGTCCTACAGGGAAGACAACGGGCGATTGCCGATCAAACAAGCGCTTGACATTGTGACGTTAATTGCTGATGCGATGTCGCATGCGCATTCCAACAGCGTTATTCAAAGAGATCTAAAACCGAGCAACATAATTTTGACAGGCTAAACAATACAACCGAGGAGCTGAGCGTCAAGATAGTCGACTTTGGCATCGCAGCATCAATCGAAGACGAAGCAGGAGGCAAAACCTTGACCCCGACACACGGTTTGACCGGAAGCCATACTATATGAGTCCCGAACAAGCTCGCAGAATCGACATCGACACACGTACCGACATTTATTCACTGGGCTATATTCTCTTCGAGCTGCTCGCCGGCCGAAAACCGTACGGTAGTGATACCGCACTTTCGACTATCGAGATGCATCTTAACGCGGAGGTACCGCTTGCGCATCTCGTCGCTCCAGACTTGAAAATTCCGGAGCACATAAGCCGACTGGCCGAGAGAACGATGGCAAGATCGAAATACGACCGAGTCCCAACAATGACTGATGTTGTTGCTCTGGTGAAAACGTCCGAAACTTCCCGACAAGAGGTAGAGACGCAATCTGAAAATGCAAAAACAAGTCCTATAAAGCAGCAAAGTCAGAAGTTTTCCAGAAAAATGATCGTAGCCATGCTCCTTGTAGTTGCTATGGTCTGTTTGGCTGCACCATATTTAGTGACAGAGGTGGTCAAGTCAATGTTTTCGCTACCTGAACTAAACCCTGTAACCATGTCCAACGAATCAGAGAGAGACTTTCAAAGCCTGGGAAAGTTGGTGGGATTGACGGAGAACGCGATAAGTACGAAACAATACCATCTCAACGGAGAAGCGGTCACAGACGCGACCATGAAAGGTATATTATTGTCGAGAGGCAAATCGCCTACCAGGGACATTATCATTTCACGGGCCGGAATCACTCGTGAATCCTTGAAGCTCATTGCCGAATGTCCTACTGTAGAGCCCTGAATCTCGACTATTGCCTAAAAATTCCCGAAAGCCCTCGTTGAACTGATTCGGATGAAGAAGCTCCGGATGATCTCACTGCGAGGTTCCAATATTAGTGAGAAAGCTCTGGATATTCTCGCCAAAATTCCATCTGTTGAAATCATCGTTCTTTCAGACAATCCCAAAGTGACTATTTCCGGAGTACTCAAGTTAGCACGACTGCCCAACCTCTACAGCCTCGGACTCGGCAACACTGGTGTTAAGGGCTCGGACTCTCGTTCTCTAAATGAATTCAAACACCTAATCGTTATTACCTTTGAGCATGCAGTTGTCTCAGATGAAGATCTCGTCAACATCAGTAAGCTGAAGTTTTCTCCAGTGCATTTCTTTAACAGATAGCACGTTGTCTGAATCGGGAATTCTTCCGTTGGTAGAGATTCCCAGCCTTCATACACTCCGCATCGCCGATTGCAGAGGACCCAGCATAAAGACAATGTTCATACTGAAAAACAAAATGAAAAGGCGTTGTTTGATCGAGGAAGCGCGCCCTTATAGTGCAGAGCAAAGATTGTACAAGCGCTAGACCCTCAATATGCTCTAATAGTACAAAGCAGTGCTAGTATTAGCTATAACGAGAGGTTTGTTCAGGTCTATGGTTATGAATCTAAAACTTAGACTAGAAAAGCTCTGCGACACGCGGGCCTGGGCAAGACTGCACTTCGCTGACGGTACTACCCTCACGGGGCGAGTCTTGCGCATCGGTCACGATTACGTGGAAATCGAATCGTACGGTGAAGGCGACAAGCCCTACAGCAACGACTATTCAAAGCACCTGGTTCCACTCAACCTGGTGAAGTTCATAACGATTGAGTCATCATCATTTGCGGAATCAGAAAGACGAAGACTTAACTACATGTCCAATCTGGAAAGCCATTCGGATAATATGCCTGAGCTTGAACGCTGAAGCTTGATTAGCCCTTGTTTTTCATGACGGGTCATACCCTTGATCATCCGTTCGAGTCGCATGGCATCACTTCTGCAATCGAGCTCCCAGCTAGCCATGAGCTCGACTGGACCGCGCCCACGAGTGTATTTCGCTCCTCGCCCGCTGTTATGTTCTGCAATACGGTGTTGAAGATCGACTGTCCAGCCGGTGTAAAGGCTGTCGTCAGAACATCTGACTATATAGGTAAAAGCGCGCTTGATCCCCTTCATATGGTGTCATCATAACACCACATCGAAACGGCGCAAGACCTGGTTATCTGTTCCAAGTCTCGAACAGCTTGTATCCGGCAGGATCCTTCCGTTTCTTATCTCTTCATTGAAATACGGAGGATCAGGTGGGATGCAGGTGCAAGAATCGAGATTGCAAACTCACGAAACGGTTGAATGCAAAGCTCAGGTCACCAGCTTCGCACTGACATTTGGATCTCTTAATCGCCAGATGACACCATCGGTAATGATATGAAAATAGTTGACGGTTGTGAAAATCGCGGCCGCCACCGTCACATATTCGAGACCTGCATGCTGCAATGCGCCTGGTATTCCTTTGTAAATCAGGATAGACAATCCTGTCGTTGCAGCGAAGAAACGCAAGGCAAAGGGGGTGAACATCCTGCGAAGTAGCCGATTCCCCTTGCAATCGGCTCCGGCCTTCTCCTTAACGACCTTCGCGGCGACTACCATGAGGTATTGCGATCCATGAAAGAAGGCGGATACGTAGAGCCAGAATATGCCTGTCGCCACTGGTGCTAGCACAAACGCGGTAACACCGGTCAAAATGGTAAGTTGGGCAGGAACGGGAAAGAGCTGACCCGACTGAACAGCTCGCTTCGCAATCATGATGGAGAATACAATCGCCGAACCGATCAACAAGGCTTCGGCACCCCGACAAATAGAGTCCGAAAGGAGAGGCCAATAAGGAATCGGCTGGCCAAGAAATACATCGCCACTCCACTCTTTGTACGTGAGCTGTTTCACAACAGAGAATACAGTGACGGAGTTGACGAATAGAAGTACAACTCTCTTCTCCCACCTGCCAAGCGTGAATTCGCTTTTCATGCAATAAAGCATCGCGATCCCATAGCTCTGTGCCATGAAATGATGGGGCACCATAAGCAGATATACTTTCACCAATATTGGTGTCAGCTCTTTCATGGCAATTCCCAATACGGCCAGAGCCAGACAGGCTAGAGCCACCCATCGCGTGCAGAAAGCAAATCGCGTTCTAACATCTGAGCTTCGATAAACAACCAAGAATGTCGACGCAGTATGCGTTTCACTGAAGATCAAAACGCCGGTGGCAGAGACCGCCAAAAGTGCCTTGACATCAACACTTCCGGCAAGAAAAAAGTGAAGTGCATACAGCAGCCAAACTATGCCACCACAGGCAAACAGCAGATCAATGACTGGGTGCAAGATCCAACAATAAGGCCTGCTGTCCTCGTCATTGGCATTGGAACTGGGAATGCTGGTTGCGACTGAAGACGTCATATACACTTCAATGATCTAACGCCTGAGGACGGCTGGGTAAAGGAGCGAACCGGTCGTCTTCGCTTCAAGGAGGTGCCATGCCAATCCCAACATCATGATAACGCTGCCTGCAACTATACCTAACACCCACATCGGAGCTTTCTTCTTTCGAACTATCAGGCGCAACCCCCAGGCTGCAACACTCAAAGCCAGCGTGCCAAACAAAAAAAACGGCACGAAAGGCAGATCGTGATGCTCTTGAACGCCGACCACATAGGTAGCGTCCAAGCCCGGTGGACCGATAGTGCCATTGGTGGCGCCAGGCAGCATCGGCGACAACTCCGGAGATAGCATCGGTGAACCGGTATCCGTCCCTTGAGGTCCGATCGTGCCGCATGATGCGCCTTGTAAAAATGGCGCATCGGTACGGACTGCGCCATTTTTTGGAATTGGCTCCGCTTGATTCGACTCTGCACGGCATGGAGCAGAACAAAGAAGACAGAGAGCTAACATCAAAATCAGCGAGGCAAGCAAGTTCCGATGTGAATTTGGCACAACAGTCACCCTCAAAAACAGCTGCAGTAATCGTACCGCTCGCTGATAGCATCAAAAAAGAATGGCGCTACTGAAATCACATCAGGGTTATTACCAGATCTAACTGTCGAAACTTTGCGCCGAGGCATCAGCGACGATTGCGATACAAACCACCGCGCCTCTGCTTGACGAACTCGCTCCATTTCTCTACAGCGTCTATTCCGACATCGAATTGGACTTCGCCTGCTTGACGAATTCGCCCCATTTCCGCCACAAAGACGTTGGCAGCCGACGCCCTACTTGTGAAACCACTCAAAAGATTTCTACCGCAAGACTATTCGAGGAAGACTCCCTGTGCACCACGAAACTATTTGTCTTTGTTACTACTTCGCACAGCCAACTCTCGTCGCCGAACCGTCCAGCCTTCTTTATTTTCCTGACGAGCGCGGCTTACCGCAAGAGCACCAGGAGGCACATTCTTGGTCACTACACTGCCGGCAGCAACAACCGCTTCGTCTCCCACCGTAACAGGAGCGACCAGCACGGAATTGCTTCCAGTAGAGGCACCATCGCCTACTACGGTCGCGTGCTTCTGTTTCGTCAAGTGATCGTAGTTAGCCGTGATCGTTCCGGCACCTATATTGGCTTTGCTACCGAGGGTAGCGTCACCGACATAACTCAGATGGGAAACGTTGGTATTGTTGCCCACAGTTGTTTTCTTGAGTTCGACGAAGTTGCCGACTCGCACGGCATCTCCAAGCTGGTTGCCTTCTCTGATATGAGAGAACGGTCCAATCTTGCATCCATTGCCGATGGTCGAATCCAACACGACTGACAACACTACGGAAGCAGCATCACCAATGGTGACATCACCTTTAATAATGGCGTTCGGTCCGATTAGGCAATGATTGCCAATCCGCACGTTGCCGACCATGTAGCACCCGGGCAGGACAGTAGTGTCCTGCCCGATAACTACTTCCGGCGCAATCCAGGTACTTTGAGGATCGACAACAGTCACGCCGCTTTCGAGCGATAGTCGCTCGACGGTTAGATCACGCAAATGACGAGTAGCCTCGGCAAGCTCCAATCGCGAGTTGATCCCCGCTACTTCTCTATAATCTTCGGCTATCGACGCAGAGAGCTTGAGATCTCTACCAACCGCCCAGGCGGCCAGATCCGGCAAGTAATACTCACCTTGCTTGTTATCATTCTTGAGGCCAGCCAGACCTGTTTCAATCTCCGGCCACTTGAAACAATAGATCGCGGTGTTGATCTCGTTGATCTTTTTCTGCTCAGGCGTGGCATCTTTGTCTTCGACGATACCCAGCACAATTCCAGAGTTGTCACGCAAAACGCGACCGTAATTTTTCGAATCTTCAACGACAGTGCTCAGCAATGTAACGGTAGCGTCGTCCTCGGTGTGTTGTCGGTACAGAGCACCGAGCACCTCAGCGCTGAGTAGCGGTGCATCCCCGACAGTGACCAGGAGATCACCGTGAAACTCGCCCAGCTCCGGAACAACCTGCATCAAGGCATGACCTGTTCCCAACTGAGGCTCTTGCAAGTGTAAAGAGCACTTGAGGTGCTCGTGGCTGGATTTCAGGAATTCGGAAATCTGAGTGGATTCATGTCCAACAACTATATGAATATGCTCGGCACCAACGGCATTGATAGCGTTGATCACTCGCGAAAGTATGGTTAGCCCGAGGACTTCATGTAGAACCTTGGGCTTGGAAGACTTCATTCTCTTGCCCTGCCCTGCGGCTAGAATGACGGCTCTAAGAGGTCTATTTCGTTCAGTCATGACAATCACCCACGCAAAATCCGGCGAGAGAATCCACTGACAAGTGGTTTCTTACCTAATAACGCAACAATTTATCACGTTCTTTGCCATGAATGATGATGGAAAACGCGCTCTGCACCAGCTTCTGCAATGCAAAAATCCCCAACTGTTAGCCGGGGATTTGCGAATCGTCCATCTTCGAGAAATTGTTCGCAGGGTTGGTACCGCCCCAACGGGTTTCATCCCTGAATCCCCTCACTTGAGTTCGCTGCGATGTACCCTATACTTGTAGCTCATGAAACCCTTGTCAGTGCAGACTTTTAAGGTTTCGTTCATTTTCAAGTTAAACAAAAAGCTTCACAAAGCTCTTTGCCAAACATCCGGAAACGTTCCTAAGACAATGTTTTCAGGCGCATTTCATTTTCGTCACACTGTTAACTAAGACTCCACGGCAATAGAAAATGTTCCAAATGCAAAGAACTGCTTGACTGTTATTTGACCCCATCTTTGGGAAGCAAATTAGAGTATATGCGTGTATCATCTAGTTACGGGATCTTAACAATCATCGTGAGATCGAAGCATTGAGAAATCGCCGCCGAAGCCAACCGACCACGATTCTCAGAGCTGCAACCATGCTGGCTGCGCTCGTCCTTTCGGTGCTTTCCACTACGCAAATCTGTTTTGCTCAATTCAAGAACCGCTATTCCAATTTGCCGCCGGTTACCGGATTTGGTGGTCAACAGCAACAACCACAGCAGCAGCAGCTGTATGTGAGAACAACTCCAACTCGCATGATTGGAGGAGGGGGTCAAAGAAAGGCTGCTGTTCCCCAGGGACCCGTAGGAGTGTACCCGCAATTTCGAGCGAGTGTAGGTGTCGTGCGGTGGGTTTCGGACCAGATGCCGCTGCGCGTTTGGGTTTCTAACGGTGTCGCCATCGATGCCATTCTCGATCCGGCGTTAGGCGCCCCATACACGAATGTAGAGAGCGTGCCGAAGTGGCCGACATTCCTGGCGAGTGTGCTGCAGAACCCTGACCAGCTCAAGACTCTGCCGACGACGCAAGGCTATATACCGCAGCACAGACAGGCGGCCATCGAAGGCATAAATTACTGGAAGCGCTTCGAGAAGGAGGGTCTGTTCTCATTCGAGTACACAGATGATCCGACTGAGGCGGACATACACGTCTTTTTCGTCAATCACTTCGTCAATCGACTTGGGCTCGGTCTCTTCGCCAACGATATTCGAGGGTACACGTCAAAAGATGTTTTCCCTTACAAACTAATTTTGCAAGGTAAGCAAGCTGCATTCAAGCCTGTGGTGGTTATCTTGCGTTGCACCGAAAAGGACGGCGTGTCGATGCCACCAGTAAAGATGCGCGCGGCGGCCGGTCACGAATTCGGACATGTCCTCGGAATTGACGGTCATAGTGTCAATCCTCACGACTTGATGAGCATTTATTACGGCAATGGGGTTCTGTCTGCCAGCGATGCGGCGACAATAAAGTATCTCTACAAACTGGCACCAGATTCGATACCATAACTGGCCAGGAGATTCACCTTGTCGAGAATTCAATTCGCGCATCCTCTCGTGCCATACTCCGCAAGAAAGAGAGGGCCTCACTGGATTCGCCTAAGTAGGCCTGCCAGAATGCCTGACTGATATTCTGTACTAAACTAACGTGCTCAGCATTGTTGGGCCCGGCTCCCTGGAAATGCCGTCCGGCAATGCCGCCGAGCCCATGGAAGCCGTCCTTGATGACAACGAGATACTTATCGCCTGGAGGGCTGTAAAGGTAGGGGTGACACCGCCAGGTGTAATCCTGTCCTTCACGCCCCTGGTCTCGGGTCCCTGTAATCGACATGGTTGGGCGGGAAAAACGGGCCCAAGAACTTTCGTCGGTCGGTGACTTGCCATCGAACCCTTCCTCCGTGCCCTGAGGAGAGATCAAGAGAAATGCCCGCGGACGGGAATCCTCGAGCTGGTGTGAGCCACCGAGTATGGTGCCGGCCAGGACCTGGGCCGTATGGGCACCGAAAGAATGCCCGCCCACTCCAATCAGGTCTCTATCGATGCAGACCTTTTGCTGAGCAAGCTTCTCTTCCAAGCGATCGAGCTCATCGAGGAGAAAACTAATATCCAGAGGTCGTGCTTTCCAATTGTGAAAGCTCCTTTTCCTGAAGTTCTCGAAAGCCGCATCGAGACTTGTTTTTCTTTCATCGGAACTAGCGAAGTGTTTTGTTGTTTCTGGATTTGCAATCCGCTCCTTGGCAAAATAGCGCAGGGAGTCCTGATGCATCGGTCGTGCCACGATAAATCCGTTCTCGCTCCAGTGCTGAACCAGCGGTCCGTACCCATCCTTGCTTCCGAAAGCACCATGAGAGAAAACAATTAGCGGATACTTTCCAGGTCGCCTGGGATAGGTCAGATTGACCTCGAGACACTTACCTCTGTCCGAGTCTGTAAGAACAATGCCGAACTTTCCAACAACGCTTTCGCCCTGGTGCATTTATCTGCTAATTCGAACACCTGACTGAACGGCGCTTGCCGTAGCCAGTGCGCAATTGGCCGGCACCTCTATTTCGATGACACTGGCCTGCGGTGGACAGAACAACCGGAAATTAGTTCGCGGATCCGCTCCCAGCCCTCTGGAAACGTGAAATGTCGTTCTGCCCCTATAGGTGACACCAGATGCCTCGTGCCGCTCAAGCTCCGAATCAGTAATTATTGCTCCCACACCGGGGACACGGATTTGCCCTCCATGCGTGTGACCACCGAAGGCGTAGTGCACACCGGCATCGCTATAGAACCACAAATCTTTCGGCAGGTGAAACAGGGCAAGGACGAGCCAGTCACCTGGAGAACGCGAAACCAACTCCAGAAGCCGGTTCTTGCGGATACCGGGAAAATCGACTCCGACAAGACAAATACCGTCCTCTTCCAAATAACGTGCTTCATTGCGAAGAACATCGTAGCCGACCGACTCCAGCGCGCCGATAAGCGGCTCGACATCCTTATTCTGCTTGGCAGGATGTCGAAAAGAAGGAAAGATCCGACCGACTATCTTGTTGTACATCGTATATTTATAGAGGTCGTGATTTCCAAGAACTGCATAAGCACCAAGTCTTGGGCGACGAGACAAGAGCACTTTTGCGTGTCGAATAGACTCGTCGTGCTGAAAAATGTCGCCTGTAAGGAAAACGAAATCGTAGTCGTCATCGGTGACACGCGCGAGGAAATCGAGTTTTGCGCGCGATTCATTGGCCGCCAGATGAAGATCGGAGATGTGTAAAATGCGCAGCGTCTTCGGCGAAGCGCCGTTAGCCGCCTGGCTATTGTTGGGACCTGAAAGGCGCAGATGCTCCCTTCGATAAGTGCGGGCCTCGCGACAAGCATAGGCGTAGACTCCAGCACCCAGTGCCAGCAATCCCAGCGATATGACATAAGGTTTGCGCATTTAGCTTCTGACTAACTCATCCAGGGACTTGCGATCATATTTTACTTTCTTTGACGGCTGATTCGTATCAGGAGGAGAGGTCAGAGTGCGAGCGAGCCACCGGAAAGGAAACGCCAGACCAATTGCAACAATAGAGAAGATGAAATCGTACGGCAGCGCATACCAGCTCAAGTTGCGAAGATACTGAAAGATCCAGGGCTGCCATTCGAGATATGTTTTCGACCCCTCGAACATATAAAAATACAGGTAAGTGCCGAGCAGATAGAGAACTCCGGTCAGGTGCAGAGCCAGTAGACCAGCGCTCAGACCGGCAATCTGCGAGAGCGAAGTGCGCTTGTTCTGCGTAATCCAACCGCAAAGAAGAGCAGCCGACGCAGTGCCTAATAGATAACCGAAGCCCGGCTCAAGGAAATAGCCCGGTCCGCCACCAGACGCTAAGGGAAAGATTCCGAACAGCGGCCCTACGATACCTAGGACCAGGAAGAGTGCAATGGATATCAGTGCAAGTCTGGGTCCGAAGGCATAACCGATAAAGACGGCAGCAGGTGCTAAGGGAACGTAAGTCGACCGACGTGGCAGGGGCGGTTCTTCCAGCACGGCCGGCGCATATTGGCGAATCTTCGACTCTATGTCCCTTGGCGTGATAAGAGCCAGATAGCGAACCTGACCGTGGGCGTAGTTATAGAGATTGCTTCCAGTGCCCGTCGGCAGATCAAAGCAAGTAAACGAGCCGAAGAAGGCTATTTGCAGACCAGTGAAAACAAGGACCATCTGCCCCAAGAAAGACTTTCGCCTTAAGCCGGGTCGTTTCCTCGTGTCGGATACCAGATGCAAAATGTAAGACCTCTTTCCTTCACACGCTCATTTTCCCAGCAGAAAGGCAAAATTGTCGAGGATAAATCAATTCATTCAAGCTCAAGCCGTAGCTCTGTCAGCAATAACGGGCTCTTCGCACCATTCGGGGTTGTGGGAAAACAACTCTCGCATCCCCCGAGTAGATAGTTTGAACTCTTGCAGTCGACCAAGAAACATCTCGATGAACTTCGGTTCGGTAATCCGATCCGTCCAAAGAACCAGAGCATCTTCACCATTATCCTGATAATACTTCCGGCGCACACCGATGCGTCGAAAGGCATACTTGTAGTACAGGTGCTGAGCCGCTTCATTAGTGACGCGGACTTCGAGAGTAAGCCAGTTGGCGCTGCGGCGGCGCGCTTCGATGATGTTGTTGATCAGAAGACGCTCGCCCACATGCTTGCGCCGCATGGCGGGATGCACCGCCAGGGTGGTTATGTGTGCTTCATCATTAATAAGCCAGAAGCCGGAGTAGCCAATCAACATATCGCTTTCCGGGCAGACGGCACCGAAATACGTGCCGTCATGATTGGTGAGCTCATT
>JAIERK010000261.1 GCA_019746975.1 Candidatus Obscuribacterales bacterium | reverse complement strand
TGCGTTAATTGGTTCTTAACCGACGACAATGGCAAGTTCATGTGGCCTGGATTCAGCGAGAACATGAGAGTGTTGCACTGGATGTTTAACCGCGTGCATGGACGTGGCAACGCAGTTGATTCGCCATTGGGTCAAACGCCAAACTACAGCGACATCGAATGGTCGGGTCTCAGCTCCGTTTCGGAGAGAGTGTTCGATCAATTGATGTCATTCGATCGCGCAGCATGGTCGGAAGAGATCGCTCTGCACGGCGAGCTCTTCGACAGTCTCGGCGACAAGCTGCCGAAGCCGCTTGCCGAGAAGCGCAAAACAATGACTGAATTGCTCAAGAAGTAGGTAATCCGCCTTGCGGAGATCGAGCACGCTCGCTTATATGGGGATTCCTCGATCCGCCTTGCGGATCGCCGACATCGAGCATGTTCGAAAAGATTCTAGTTGGAGGTCTTAGAAACTCCAACTAGATCGTGTTCGGAAACGCTCTGTGTTGGCGAGACACCGGCGGTCCCAGTGCGTGAAACTCCAGGGTTAACACTGGAACTTGGACAGGGTCAGTCTTCCCGCTTAACATTGGCATAACAGTTGAAAACTGTTCGCCTAAAATTAGTTTAGACACAATCAAAGCACAATTCCAAGATGCACGACCATTCTCGGAACAGGTCGCTGTTGTGAAAGTCGACAACGACAAATGGGGCATGATCGACAGGGATGGCAACCTGTTTTTCAGAACCTCTATCAAGTAGAGATCTGCGAAGAAGAGGCTGCCAGCGTAGAAGCAACGACTCGTATCTGCTGGAAGCTTAGAAGCAACGACTAGGGCGCAGCAGCCATGCCGTTCCAGCTTCGTCGTACACAGTAGCCAAGCCGTTCGAGCGCAAGGAAGATAGCAACTAGAATGGACCAGGTGTGATCACGCAGGAAGCAGCAACCAGAATTCGCTGCCGTGGCCGACTTCGCTGGTGACACCAACGGCGCCACCATGTGCTTCGGCCAGCATCTTGCACACGGCAAGACCGAGTCCTGTTCCGCGTTTGCTATCCTCGCTTTTAACTTGGCGGAATCTCTCGAAAATCTGTTTCTGGAAATCTTCCGGAATCCCAGGACCCTCATCGATCACGCTGATGCAGATGGCGTCTTCCTCCTCCTCGGCGCGCACGGTAACGGTCTTGCCGTCCGGAGTGTACTTGATTGCATTGCTCAAGAAGTTGACGATGATCTGAATTACCCTATCGGCATCAGCATCCACATACAAATCCGTAGGCTCGCCTTCAATCGTGATGCCTTTACTAGAGGCATTGAGCTGAACAGCATCAATAGACGATTCAATCAATTCTCGAACGCTGCACTCGGTTTTATCCAGTTGAACATTTCCGGATTCGATACGCGCCATATCCAGAAGATCTCGCGTCAGTCGCATCAACCTCGCGCATTCCTTTTCCGCCACTTCGAGTCGCCGCTTGCCGCGATCGGATACGGTACCATAAGCGTCTTCGGCAAACAACGTCAGACAGGTGCTAATCGAAGATAGAGGAGAACAGATATCGTGACTAACGATTGAGACGAACTCATGTCGCAACTGTTCAATTTGTTCTCGATCCGAGACATCGAGAAGGGCAACCAAAGCCCGATTCGTCCCATCATGTGTAAACTTGGCAATCGTCATTTCGGCAGGAAAGTGAGTGCCGTCGGCTCGGACCCATCTCGTCCGAACCGCTTCAGTCAGCCGGCCTTCTGGGAGATCGATGCCACTGTCAATAGTGCCATCCACTAGAAGCGATTGAATTCTTAAGTCATCAGTCGGCGACAGTCCAAAAAGTTTTTCCGCCTGAGGGTTGAAGCTTTCGATAGTACCATCTTCCAAACAAGCAACGAGCCCCACTGGCATATTGCCGAACACGGCGTCATCTTTCGCCTTTGCTTCTGACAAGAGCTTGCTCAAGGTGTGGAACTGCGCGTCGAGAATAGAGATCTCGTCTCGACCTTTCAGAGGGGCCTGTAGAGGTCGACCTTCAGCGTACAGCAAAATGTTTTCATTCACAACTTTGATACGATTAGTTACTCCCAGGATAAAGGCGATAACAGTTAGGATTGTGGTAACGATGGATAGCGCCAACAGCACGTTGAAGATTGTATTGTACAGGTCGTGCAATTTCGTCAGTGCTGCAGACTGGCGCTCGATAATGACGTGTCGCTTATGCAACGCGGCCATAGCCGCGTTCAGATCATCCAAGTGTGGAGCAACCTGCAGATTTACGAAACGCAGTCCCTGTCGGAAGCGGTCAGGAGTTGTGCTTTTGGAGATGCTATCTCGCAGATATCGAATCTCGTCGTTGATGTACAGCGTGATCTCTGATATCGTCGCCAGGTCCCTGCGATCTTCAGGCGAGGCAAACTTACTATCGTTCAATTCCTTGATCGTCTGCGGCAACTCGATAGCAATCTCATCCAGCCGGTTTCCCAAAGACTCATTCGACGTAAGAGTCATAAGAATCGCAGCATGCATCGATTCATAGAATGCATGCGTAATTCGATCTCGTCCGCTCACAACTTTATGAGAGTACGTGACCTTTTCCAACTGTTTTTCGGCTTCCATGAGAAAGTAACGGGAGACAGTAAGTCCAGCAATCTGTACCGCCAGCACGACAATCAAAAATATTAGCGACTTGTGAAGTAAGTTCATAATGCTGTTTTATTGGCTCTTGCTCCCCACTTCATCAGCCGATGGATTTTGAGCATGGTGAAGTGCCACCGCAATCTGTCGTTCGGTCTTCGCTTCTTTAAAGCGATTGAGAGCAAAGAGCGCAGCAGCGGAAATGCTATGCACGCGAAAGTTCTGATTACCCATTGCAATACTCAGCATGGCATGTTTGTGAGCTTGTTCGTAAAAGCACATTGTGAGTTCCATGTTCGCTTGTTGCTGCAAAAGCTTGGCGAGTTCTGCCTTGTCCTCTGTCGCCTCGATCTGTTTCTCGAGTTTCTTCAGTCTTATTCTGTCAAGTTCACCCCAACCCGCAGAAGCGCTTTTGTAGTATTGGAGCAGATTAGGAGTGAACTTTGCACCATAACCCCAAATTGTTTCGATAGAGTGGTCCTTGCCGGGATCGACTTTTTGTAAGCGTTCCACATCGGCATTGGCTTCCATGTATCTATCGGTCGCGAGGTAGAGAGCGCCACGCATTCTCAGAGCGCCCTTGCTCTTGGGATTCAGTTTGAGAATTTTCGTGCACAATTCGATAGCTGTATCTATCTCCTCAGCCCGAGCGTAAGTCTCCACCATTGGCATCAGAGCTTCCGAATTCTGCGGATCTAATTGGACAAGCTTAAGCTTCCAGAAGATCGCATTCTCCTGTTGTCCCAGCTGGTGACAGATATAACCCAACTGATTCCATGTTACGTGATTGCTGTTTGCGGTATCAGCTTTAGTGGCATATTTCAGAGCCTTTTCGAATTGTTTTTTGTCACAGGCTAAACGAGCCAGTCGCGTGTATTTTTCCCATATCTGGACATTGGTGCATCGCTTTTCGTCTATTGCTTCGAGAATTGGCTCAAGCGTTGCCTTTGATTTTCCTTCTGCGATCAGCATTTCAACGATTGCTGCTTTTGTGATTAGCGCCTGAGGATCATGCGGATCAATAGCGAGCGCTCTGCTATTGAACACCTCAGCATCTTCAGGTGCACGAGCGATTGCAAGATGCCATGCGCCATTGCTCAGCACGGCGAGGCGACTTGTCTCGTTGGGGGAGTCCCTGGCTGCTCGCTCAAGCCAGACCCGCGCCTCACTCACGCGGTTAAGTGCGGCAAGCGAAATACAAAGATTATATTCGGTGCTGGAATCAGGAGCAATCTCGTTCATTCCGATGGCTGCCTGCAGCCTGCTTTTCATTCGGCCGAGCCTACCGTAGAGATGAAACTGCGAGGAGAACTTGGAGTAGCGGTCGACTGGGGAGCTCGGGTTAACCATGGTCAAAAGACGCTCCGCTTCCTTCAGTTTCTCGTCGCCGGGAGAAACGACACAGTAATAAGCTTTCGAAAGGAACGCCCTGGCTCGATGCTCTGGGGTGTTGGCGAGTGTTTCCAACGCCGCCATCCAGTCTTTTTCCCGTCCCGCAGTGTGGTAAATTGCTGCGCGCTGCAGATAAATGTACCTGTACTCTTTGGAGTTCTTGTCATAGCCCTTGGATTCCATCGAATCCAGCACAGCCAGTGCTTTAGCGTAATTACGCTGTCGGACGTACTGATTTACTACTTTCCGAGTTGCCCGAACTACCGCAGGAAGCTCCTCCATCGCATAGATATTCTCGGTTGATCCCACATGAGCGCACACAGTGGTACAGAGGAGGGCAAAAAAAACACTGATTACCAGGCGCACTCTCATTTATTCCTACCGTCATTCGTGTTTCAGTCTGTAGCCAAGACCGTATACACTTTCGATTATATCGCCACAGGTCGGAGAAGCCGCAGCGAGACTCTTGCGCAGATGGTTGATGTGAGTTCTTACGGTCTCGGGTCCGGTCTCCGAGTCTGTTGACCAGACATGCTCGAGTATGGCGTCGGCGCTGAAGACGCGGCCAGGGTTGCGCATCAAGAGTTCTAGAATCCCAAGCTCTTTCCGAGTCAGTTTTTTCGTAGCCTCGCCAATTCGAAACACGCCACCATCGAGGTCCAGCTCGATGTCGTTAAAGATGAGAGTTCGCGAATCAAAGCTGGGAGCCCGTCTCAGGACAGACTGCAATCTCGCGTACAGAACCGAAATCTCGAATGGTTTGGTCACATAATCATCGGCACCGGCAGAAAGTCCATCAACCACATCCGGCGAGCCTTTCTTCGCTGTCAGCATGATTATTGGCGCTTTACCGCCGCCTTTCCGAAATTTCTGACAGATTTCGATACCACTCAACCCCGGCAATTGCCAGTCTATAATTGCCGCCGCGTAAGGCTTCTGTTGGAGCCAGGCAAGACCCTCCAGACCATCCGCAACATGGTCTACTTCATGCAATTTAGCCTCAAGGAAATCCTTGACAAATTCTGCCAAGGCGAGGTCGTCTTCTATGATGAGTATCTTTGACATGCGGGGCCTTTTTTTCCGTAATTATACCCAGGCTTATCAAAGGTCTTACGCTCGCAACCAAGCTGTAGGCTTATCGGGCGCTTGTGAACCAATCCCTCATGGAACCTTCAACAAAACCTCATCGTCGCTAGAGCCGTGTGCTAATCACTAATTAGCGCCCCGCAACTCACCCGGTCGATCGATTCTTCTATGGACAAACAACCTCGCGATTTTGCAAGAATTTTGCATGAGTTGCAGACCAGACAACGGCGGAAACGAGCACAGGTTCAGAGTTTGCCTTCATCCGGAAAGCTGCGGGAATTCTTCAATGGAATTAGAATCAAAATTGATTCAGCAGGCAAAAGACCTCAAAAATACGCCTGTGGCTCAAAGAATCAAAAACCAGGCGTTATCTAGATGGGAACAAGTGAGTTTCATGCCGCGCAAATCAAGAAAAGCTCGATCCGCAGGTGCTCAACGCGCTGATAAAGGAAAGCTGACTAAACTGTTGGCGGTAACACTGTCTGCATCTCTCGCGATAGTATGGCTGAAAACCGTCACACACAGTTCGTTTATCAAATTACCGACGCTGAAAGAACAAAAGGCGGGTGTTGAGGTCTACGACATCGACGACAAGCTCGTAACGGTGGTGCAGAAAGACGGTGAAAGAGAGCCTATCGGGCTCGATAAAATCTCACCATTTATGAGACAGGCAGTCATCGGCATTGAAGACCACAACTTCTACCATCATCCAGGCATCGACCCTCTCGGCATTACGCGTGCGATGTATAAAAACGCAATGGCGCGTCAGTGGATCGAAGGTGGCAGCACAATTACTCAGCAGTTGATGAAAACGATGTATTTCGGTCATGACGACAGAACGGCTCGCCGCAAGATTCTAGAGATCTTCATGGCACTGGATATCGAGACATGCTATTCGAAAGACAAAATTCTCGAAACTTATTTAAACGAAGTGTACTATGGACGCGGAGCATACGGCATCGAGCGCGCTTCGCAGACTTACTTCAACAAACCTGCGAGCAAGTTGACCCTTTCCGAATCTGCATTTTTGGCTGCATTGATCAAAGCGCCGTCTGACCTGGGACAAGAAGCGCACTTCAAGCGAGCTCAAAAGAGACAGAAGGAAGTTCTCGATGGAATGACCGAGTGCGGATTCATCACTAAGGATCAAGCGAGCAAAGCGAAAACAGCGAAACTGGCATTCAAGCCGGGTCCTCACGCTCTGCGCCATCCGTACAATATTCATGTCTTCGCACTCGAAAACAAGAGATCGGTGAGGACAAACTCTTCGAGAGTCCCCTCAAGATCTATCCTCGCCGGTACCGAGATAGTTCGGATGGGTAAATTTTGCGATTCCACAACACCCGCCTGAACCCGAGACTTACATGGGCGCCCTACCCACCAACTAACTTTTTGTGAGACTTCCCCCAAATACGTCCCAACATCGATTGAAGCTTTGACAGTATTCAAGTACAGTGCAAGCCGAACACACCCACAACTCAAACAGATGCTTAGATTAGACCGGATTAGCAAAATCTACCCCAACGGCGAACCCCTCGTGGAAGCAACCTGGGAAGTCAAAACCAACGAGCGCGTTGGGCTCGTCGGAGCCAACGGCTCCGGCAAAACCACCCAATTCAAAATAATCATGGGTGAAGTCGAACCCTCCTCTGGTGAGGTATTCAAGCCCAATGGGGCGAGACTTGCCTATTTAACGCAAGAGTTCGTGCTCAGCCAGGAGCATACAATCAGACAAGAGCTAATGAGCACGTTCAAAGAAGTCGCTTCCATCCAAGAACAGCTCGCAACTGTGCATCATCAGCTCGAAACAGCCTCCGGAGACGATCTCGACCGGCTGCTTCGAAAGATGGATCGCCTCAACAGAGAATTCGACGTCCATGACGGCTACGGGCTGGAAAAGCGCATCGATAAAATCCTTCCGGACATCGGATTCTCTCGCGAAGACGGCGATCGTCTGGTTTCATCGCTATCTGGTGGCTGGCAAATGCGGGTCGGATTCGGAAAGGTCATGCTTCGAGAGCCCGACCTATTGCTCCTCGACGAACCTACCAACCACATTGACCTCGAGACGATCGAATGGTTTGAAGATTATCTGAGAAAACAATCGATACCAATGGTAGTGGTATCACACGACAGACAGTTTCTCGACAAAATCTGTACGAAAATTGTCGAGATGGAGCGCGGAATTGCCACCACATATTCAGGCAATTATTCGGCATATATCGCTCTCAAAGAAGAAGAGCGTCAAGCTCAACTGGCGGCTTTCGAAAGACAGCAGGCCGAAATCGAGCGACAAGAAGTATTTATAGAACGGTTCAGAGCCAGCGCAACCCGCAGCACTCAGGCGAAGAGTCGGGAAAAACAGTTAGATAAGTGGGACATCATTGATGCACCAGAAACAGGACCACGCACACTCGTATTTCATTTTCCGCCTTCGCCTCGATCCGGTAAAGAGGTGCTTGAAGTAAAAGGTCTCACTCATGCATATGGAGACAATATACTTTTCCTCGACACCAGTCTTTCCGTCGAACGCGGCGATCGGATCGCACTTCTCGGTCCCAACGGATGCGGCAAATCGACTCTGCTTCGATTGATCGCAGGACTAGAATCGCCAATCGACGGCACAGTCAAAATCGGCGACCACAACATCTTGCCTGCCTACTTCGAGCAAAATCAAGCAGAGGCGTTGGACATGGAAAAAACCGTGCTCGCGACCATCGCGGATGATGTCTCGACATGGAAAGACGCCGAGATCCGCGGGCTGTTGGGACGATTTCTATTCAGCGACGAGACGGTATTCAAACGTGTGAAAGAGCTGAGTGGCGGAGAGAAGGCGAGACTGGCTCTGGCAAAACTACTGACCAGACCATGTAATTTCTTGATTCTGGACGAGCCGACAAATCACCTTGACATACCAGCCAAAGAGACACTGGAAGAGGCATTAAACAGCTTTGATGGAACACTGATGTTCGTGTCGCATGATCGATATTTTATCTCTCAAGTCGCCAATAAAATTGTCGAGATTAAAGATGCTACATTACGCCCTTTTGCCGGTGGATACGATTATTATCAAGAGAGAATTACCGAGGAGAAAGACCGAGCGCTCGCCCAAAAGGCCAGAATGGAAGAAGAGGAGCGATTGAAGGAAAAGCGCGCCAAGCAAAAATCGAAAGAGAAGGCCAAGGAAGACGCTAAGCGACTCGCGAAGAAGCAGTCCAAGCTAGAAAAAGGTGAATCCTAAGTTATGCATTCTCCGACTCCATTGTCTCCGGCTTCATCTCAGATGCAGTCACCACTTTTGATGGCAACCCACGATCCTGTCCTTCATCAGTTCATCGACTACCTCACCGAGAAGCGGAAAGAACAAGAAGCGCATCCCAACAAACATATAGAGATCGAGGTGTCGAGTGAAACCATCGCCGCAATGCGTGAGTGTTTCAAAAAAACAATTCTCGATGGCGAGTGGCATCTCCACAGTCTTGGTCATCTGCTAGCTACCATTCTTCTGGAAGGCACATTCGAGCTGCATTCAAATGTAATCGGTGCGCTGCCCGGAGATGAAGCTCGTCCATTTCTTATCAGAGAAAGAATCACGCGGGAAACATTGTTCTCCGTAACCGACATCGACCTGGGCAACCATCTCGTAGACAATTTTCGATACCAGCAAAACAGTCAATGGATGCCGCTTTCGCTGTCTGCCAATTTCGTCGAGTATGTTCCACTTTCACGTCCGATGAGCGGAGTCAATCGATTGACGAGCAGAGTTAAGGCTGAGGAAGAGCTGTGGAACAAGGTAGCCGATGAGATATTCGTGCTTGACGAGCTGGTTTCGCGCGACAAACACCTGCGACAGTATAGTAAGTTTATCAAAGACATTTTCGGAATTAAGGTCATCTGCGAGGATGAAAGAACTTGCTTTGATGTACATAAGAAACTCGAGGAGATGATCTTCAGCGAGGCCGATGTCTCTAGAATGCAAGAGATATGCGACATCTCCATGCCGATGCGCAAGAAGGAATCGGAGCGATTACTCGATTTTATCGAGACAAAAGATTACCTTACCTGCGAACCTTCAAAGATGAAGAAGACCGGCTGGAAAGCTTTGAAGAGCGTTGCACGTTGGCGCGACCGCGTGTTCGAAATTCAAATCCAGCCGTTGTCCAACTACTATCTAGAGCTAGATCACATGGCCGGACCTTCGCACCGCAGCTTCAAGACACAGCGAGACACGCTCAGAGACGAGATTTCACGACGAATTCCGCTCTACGGGTTCTACCGAGATTTACTCAAAGCCTTGTTCATGAGCAAAGAACAATCCTTCGAGTATGAAAACGCATCGGTGTTGATTACATAACTCTCGAACGGCAGCGCCACCGGGAACGGCAGTCCCACTGGGACCGCCGGCGTCTCTTAGGCATATAGCATGCTCGGAAGCTTCCAAGAAAGAGATAGAGATAGAATCAGAACTGCGGCACGAGTGGCTCGCCCGGTTCATAATTACGTATGTACAAGTTGGTACCCGCCGGAACTAGCCTGACGCCACCAGAGGAATGCCTCTCGTTGAGCAGCTGCTCCAGATTCTCGGCGCTTCGCTGAAGGTCTTGGATCTTTTGAGAAGTGCCACGCTTTCGAGACTGCTGTTGCCGGTCAAACTGATTCTTCATTGAGTCCAACATGCGCTGAGAATCCGTCGGCATTGGCATTTGAATAGCGCGCCCTCGTCTCGTATAGCGATAGTTATTGCGCATGATATCGTCCTTGGTGCTATCGAGCATAGACTGAGACCGCTCGTTCTCTCTGCGAGAGATGAGTTCGTCCGCCTGAATCTCATATGCGCGCGATTCGCTTGTTTGTTTTCTCAATTTCTCGAGTACTTGATCCATTATCGGATCGGATTTGGGTAGGTCCAGCTTCGGCTGACGAGCTTTGCTTTTTTCCGGCTTTGGTTCTTTCTTCACTTCTACTGGCGCTCCAAGATAACCAAGCACGTCCTTGGAAAATTTGCCCACCTCATTGTCGGGAGAAAGTGCATAAGCAATTCTGAACTCGCGGATCGCTGACTCTGTTTCCTTCAAATTCACATAACAGTTGGCGAGATAATAATGCAAAACTGGATTGTTGAACTCGGTAGACAATGCCGAGCCCAAGTGCCCAATTGCCGTCTTGTAGTCGCCTGCCTTGTATGCGGCAATTCCTTCCTTCATCGACGAATTCGCTGCAAACGCGGGGGCGCTGCCGATGAGAATGCATAGTAGTAAGGCGGTTGCTAATGATCGTGGTCGCATTTTAGCCCTGTCTTGCCCTAATATCTATTCAAGCATCATATTTAATCACATGCCACGCCTGGCGGGACTTCTATACGTGGATGTCCATTTTTTATTTTCCCTGGATATCTATTCGACCGAAAGCCTCACCAGTGCCTATATGTTAAACAGATTCCATAATTGCGCTGTAACACACTGAACACACGAAGATCACAGCCGTCACGTTTCCGCAGGGCAGGCACGACAAATGAGCTTCCTGTCGAGCGGTCCTCCGGACACTTTTTGGGAACAAGTTGAATGATGGCTTTACCATGGAAAACCATATAATTGCTGGCACAATGAGCATCACATGACGAACAAAAATAACGATCTTAGAATGGAAACCGCAGCCGCGGTTCGCATAGCCGCAGATGAGTTACACCAACAGAGCGGTGGCTCCAAACTTTTTGGATTTGCCCTTTGCACCGATGATGATGTCAGAACACTTTTTCATGTCGCCTGCACTCCTGACTGGGTGAAGAATCAGGAAACGTCATACCCAGAGATCGGATTTGTATATACTGAATGGACTCATTCAGCAACTGATGCTCCATTTACTCCAATCAGCCAACAGTTAGCGGCTCTAGCCACTCAAACCTGCTCAAGCGATAATGCTTGGTCTGACGCAAGGGATAGCCGATTCGAAGCACTCGTTAGAGCGCTTAAAGATTGCCGCGATGCTGGTGTTTTCAGCACAGACACATTGCTCTGCGTCGGCAGCACGGACCCTTCTGACCATCTGGAAGCTTTAGCCATGAATAGCGTAGACCGTCTGAATAGTCCAGATATCGCCAACAGGTTCGCCGAAGCGCTCGGCTACGAAAAATATAGATCTAAGGCGACCTGAGACCCAGATACGAGCGCCAAAACTAGTGGCAGCAGTGTGGTGCCACGAGACAGATATTCGAGTACTACTCCGCTTGGTCGTTAAGCATTTTCTCCAGGCGAAGCAAGAACTCCTTCTGGTCCGGGTGAATGATCTCTTTTGCTTTGTCCAGAGAAACGAATTCTGCCTTATCGACTTCCCACGAAGCACATCTTGGCTGAGCGTCATCTGGGGCAATGCCCACGAAACAGAATACCCGTTTTCTGCTTTTCGTATAGTCGATAAAACCATTGGAGATAAGGTCTCCGGCGATCACTCCAGTCTCTTCCAGAGTCTCTCTTCTGGCGGCAGCTTCCAGTTGTTCTCCTTCGTCAGGCAAACCCTTTGGTATTCCCCATGGTGCCTTCCTGTTGTAGTTACCAGATGGATGAACTAGCAATACGTGAACCTCATCACAGACCTGCCTATAGAGTAAAGTGCCGGATGTTTGTTTCATAGTATCTGCCTGACCTTAAATAAAACGAGCATCAAGAATTTCTGTCAATACTGCGAGGACTTATACAACTTCCGAGCACGACGAAGTACTGCAGAGGCGCATCAAATCGCCATTAGTCCTCGGTTCCCGGCTTATAGAAAACCGTCGTCACTCGATCGAGGTAGAGAGTGCCAAGACATTGTCCCATACCGGTTCCAGGACGCCACTTCATAGCTCCGGAGATCTCCATCCACTTTGGACAGTCTGGAGGATTTCCAGTTATGAGGACGGTGGCGTTCTCATTATCGGTGAGGACCTGCTCTTTCACAATTTCTCTCTGCTCAGCCTCTGCGCCTGCCGCCGCAGCTAGCCAATCGGGTAATCCTTTCCCACTTGACGCTATGTCGAGCTGAGGATCAGTGAGATCCTCAGTGCTGTATTTAGGAAAGATGAAATAGGTCAAGTTCTTCGGATCAGGCTCTTGCTTGCTTAGCAGCGCCCTGAGCCGATCCATGGTGAATGCGGGCTCAATCTCTTTGGCGCGCTGAAGCAGCTTCTGCATCCCCGGAGTGTGATCGCCAGGCACTGCATCGATAACCGCCAACAAGCTCGGTTTGCTATATTCCGTCCCCAATGTCGCCCAGCCATTGATAGTTCGACCATCCTTGAGTTTCCTATCGCGGATTCCCCAGTATTTTTCCGGAGTTGAACCGTACGGCATCGTATTTCGGGGCTTACCGTCGATCATCCAAACTGAATGATTACTGAATTTTATCCGCAAGAACGCATGTGGGACAGTCAGTTGAAACTGCAGCTGTGGATTCGCGACGGCACTGGCGGTGGCGCCAAGCGCGATAGTACCACCACCGGCGCCACCATGTCCCTGAAATGCATTTGGGATCGCAAAATCGCAATCAGTTATAGGATGACTGTCAGCTCTGTTGCTGTTGAAGTAGCTATCAGCTATCAGATGAGGTGTCTCACCCAGACGAAAAGGAACAAAGCAAAAAGTTTTTGAATTAGCTTTGAACGGAGAATATCCTTGAATATAGTTGCCATTGCCCGCGTTCACCTGATTGACTGTCGCATTTTTCGGCAATGCGCTCGCGTCGAAGGAAATATTACTCTCCGCTCCCCGATCGACCATCGCAACCGGATAGGTTTGGAAGTCGCTCGAATGTTGGATGGCAGCACCACCTAACATCGGCACCCGCCGCTGCGAAGCCATATTGGAAAACAGTCCGTTAAGCACGGTTCGATCGCTGAGTACGTCGTGCAGAGACTTGCTGACGTCCTCCGCCATCTGATAGGCGGCTTCGCCCGCACCTACCGCATCATTAGTGACGACTCCATCCTGTTTCATCTCGTCGATGTTGGCGCTGATCAGATAGGCCTTGCCCCAAACACGATTGATGTTGGACAAACCGATCATGCCTGTCGAGTCTGCGCAGTCCGCATATGCACCCGTCGGTGGAACCTTCACATCGAAAATTCGCTTCGAAATATTCAGTACCGAAGCGTCAACACCATTGCGAACCTCTCTAGAGCCGCCGTTGAGCATACAATATTGAAAGCCTAGATAGATCAAGTAGCAGAGAAGAAGTGCAGCCACAACGATTAATGCAAGAGCGGCACCTTTTTGATTGCGACGAGACCGCTTTTCCTTCGCACCACCAGCGATATTACGCTCAGGACCACTGTTAAGTCCGTCCCCATTCGAGTTGCCACCATATTTAATGCTAAACATTCAAGCTACCGCGGTGCAGGTGTGCTGACAATCGGTTGAATAGAACTCGCCGAGCAATTGACCACAGAAAAGCCTGGAATAGGCACCGGCAGCTGCACTTGCATTGCAGTGTTGACTGTGACGTGGCCGGTGGCGAGGTCGAAATTCATGCCGGTAATCTGGACTTTCTTGACTATGCTGTTCACTTCGCATTCAGTGATTGCGTCCTGCGCGGCCTTGAGGGCACTGGTCTGATCAGGCTTTGTCGCGGCTGCCCTTGCGGCAATCTCGGCCCACTGCTCGTTGTTTTGACTCGTGCTTACGAGCGTTACGACATTCACTGCTGCAAGCCCAATAGGAATCAGAACCACAAAGCCAATCATGGTCTCAACTAGAGTCTGCCCCTTATTTCGCTTTCTAGGTCGCATTCGTCACCCCATCGCTAACGGAGGTAGTTTTGCGGGTTTTCCATGACCCGCTTGTTGGCGATTCTGGCAGTCAGCGGCGCGCCTATGCCCGGAACACCAACAAAAAATGGAATGTTGAGGAATGGGTGAATAACGACGGTAGTCGCCACCGTCACGAAGACAGTCCCAGATTTATCCGCATAGAAAACTCCCGTCTCAGGGATGTCCACGGTACCGGAAAATCCGCCTATGACGGTCGACTTCCACCTGGCGGGGATATCTTGCTTGACCGGTCCCTTGCTCGAGTCAGCAACGGACCTGGGGAGCTTAGCCGCTTCCCTCAATTGCAAATCGTTGAGCGCGACACACGAACAGTAGCTAAAGCCGCACAGGATCATATCCAGCACCGGAAAAATAGCGAAGATGAACAGGAAAAACAGCGCCGGTCCGAATTCGCTAAGCGCAGATCCTTCCTGGCGCCGCTTTCTCTGGCGTCGGAGCGGACCGCTGACTGCTATGCGGTGTAATTGCATTACTTTAGAATAAAATTCTCTTAACTACTTATGCCAATATACCAAAATTTCGGAAATTGGCTATACGCAATAGTGCCCAGGATGTAGAAATACCAAGGTGCCGGTGCCCGGGCAGCTGCCGTCGAGATGCCGGCGCTATGGCTTGCGGATGTTGCCCCGCGAGAAGGTGTAAATTGAGTCAGATAGTGGTGGTTTTCAGGTAGCTGAGTCTAACAATCTGGATAAGACGTGCTCTTTGCGGTAAAAGCAGTGAGTAAGTACACAAACCGCGAATAATCGTGAACTCTCAACGAAAGCAAGCAAAATCCAGACTATTGAGGGAGTTGGCAGGAAGCGTTACGCTCTGGAGCCTTGTCCTATTTTTGCTTGCGGACTTCTCATTACGACAGATTTACCAGCAATCGCTTATCGACGAGCCAAGAGAGTACACGAGTTGGAAGACTCATTCAGCGGTAAAACTTCCCAAGCAGTTGCGCACGAGTGATTCGGCAGACATATTGATCCTCGGATCTTCTCAAATGCTTGCCCCTGCCGTCCGTTGCGATGATGAATATCACAAACGGACCGGTCGGTTCGATGATTGGTACAAGAAAAACATCATTCACCAAAATGTTCACGCAGATTTTCTTGAACACCTTATTAAACGCGACTTCAAGCAAGATAAGGACATCCTGAATCTAGCCGTATCCGCAGGTATGATCTCCGACTCTGCGTTGATACTGAAGAAATATCTGGACGCCGGTCACCGCCCAAATACAGTCGTTCTCGGCATCAACCCTCGAGACTTTCTCGACAAGAGTCGAGCAGCTCCGTCCGCAACTCCAACCTTTCGGCTAATTGCAGACGCTTCCAACTGCCTGGAGTGCGACTCCCCGAAAGAAGCTCTCGACTTTTTATTTCAATGCGCGGTCCACAGTTATCGAAACAGGGAAGGCTATCAACAACATTTTAATCGCATCTTGCTCACTGCCCAAGGGCGCAACCCGAGCCTCGAGTCAGGCTTTGTGACGCCGCCATCCGACTCCGAGGAACAAATCCGGTTGTACAGGAAAATGTATCTACCCATAGATTGGCAGAGTTTTCAAACTCAGAAGCGCTATCTGGACCAAATTTTGCAAATCACGAAGCAAAAACACATCAAAACAATACTGGTTGATATGCCGGCATCAAAGCCATACCGCGACATCTTTCCACGATCTACCATCGAGAAATATGATGCGACACTAAAGGCTCTAGCCACCAGATACGATGCACAACTGCTGCAACCGGATAAGCCTGGTCAATATCACCAGGATGATTTCGAAGACTTGCTTCATCTCAATGCTCACGGTGGTCGAAAACTATTTGCCTCGATCGCTAACGCCATCGAGTCTGAAGCGATTTAGTTTTCGGGAATCCCGGCAACGCATTGCGTCGAGCCCAATTGAATTCGAGAAACCGCAGTCGATTTCAACATCAAAGTCAAATTCGGCAATTCAAACAAGACTATTAGATTGTGCACTCTAGCTGAGCCGCAATCGTTTCACCACCACGGCGAATCAGTCGTCTAACAGTTATCCGTGATGCGTGGGTGGCCAACTGTCTGCGCTTCGCACTGAGCACATGCCTGAGACTTTGCTAAGACTTGTCAATAGTATAAGCGATTCTACAAGTAGCCCGTGGTCTGCGGTGCCGGGACATTCAGTACAAGCTGAGTCCGCGATCATGCTTGGTATCGGATGCCGATGCTAAGATCTTGGCTTCCGTGGAGATCGAAACATAGTGGCATCAGTCCGCGAGCAAAGTTTACTCACCCCTATTCTGGTAACCGGTATGGGGCGCTCCGGTTCGACGCTTGCCATGCAGCTTCTAGGTACTGACGAAGCATGTGTTATGGATCGACTTTATCCGCTCGAGAGTCGCTATTTGAGCCTGATTGCGCAAGCCGCGGCTCAATGGGATGGACGGACCTTTGCAGAGTACGGACCACCGTCCGCGGCAAATCAAAATATTCTTGGCAGCAATCCAATTACTCTGAGAAAGAACGCGGACTCGAACGCGCTCATCAATATCCCTGAGAGCTCCGACATGCTGCAAGCCATGTGGAATCAATTCTCTATATCGGTACGGACAGGCGCGCCAGCGTCGAAATTCTACGCCGAAAAAGTCGTGGAGTGGATTCCCGCATTCATGGCTCCATTACTCGACTGCTATACACTTTTCCTATTCCGTGATCCAAGAGATCTTTTCCTGTCGACCAATTCGTTTAATTCCAAACGAGGTTATCTAGCTTTCGGACGTAATGAAGGCGATTCGGATCTGGATCACGCCAGGACACTAGCATATAGATTCCTGCACCGTTATGAAAACTACAAAGCGCTAAAACTCTCTGGAGCTCGGGTCAGCTTGATTAGATACGAAGACATGGCATCAAATCCGGTATCAGCCTTAGAGGCAGTGATCAACGCAACCGGAATAGAGATCAAGAATCTGTCGCGAGAAAAAACCTTTGAACAGCACAGAACCACCGCCTCTCTTGAACAGTCTATCGAGCGTTGGAAGAAAGAGCCGTTACCTGTGGACATTCTGGACGTCTTCCGGGGCACACTCGGAAACATCCTGGAGGAGCTCGGATACTCTGACGGGATGCCGCGTCTCGAGGGCAAAGCAAGCGTAGTCGTGAGCGAGTTTATTGGCGCGGAGCAAACAAATTTAAATGAAGAAGACGTCTTCGAGTTTCGTCGTGACAAATCCGCATCAACGCATGAGTCGATAACTATCGAATTTGCTGCCACCGCTCTCGATCCTCAAGATGTCACCGAAGTATGGGTCTGTCTCTCAGGCGGTTTTGGCGGTCGGTGCACCGTCGACTGGGACAATCAAACTCAATCGCAAGACTATGACATCGGTCCGCATATCGCGACGCTCCGCTTCCGTCTACAACAGTCGAACTCGAAAAAGTTACGCATTAGCATCGTCCATACCGGCGGCATTTCTCGATCAACCACTCCGTCATCAGTCAAAATTCATCGGCTGGAGTTTATCACAGCAAAAGCGTCCCACCCGCAGAAGGTGAAGACATCAATGGTCAACGGATTCCTCAACCAGTTCATCCGCGTCAATCGCTAGCAGGAAATATTTGTGACATGAACTCGATTGAATTAAACAAAGCCTCACTGCTGGTCACGCACAGACTGACCAAAGAAAATATCGTAGAGAGCCCGTTTCCCATGCTCATTGCAAGAGATGTGCTTGACAAAAACGTCTTTAGACAGCTTCTGCAGGGTCTCCCACCGCTGTCCACAATGCTCAAAGGTGCTGATTATGGAAGCAACCAGAGGATCAACTATTCAGCTTCGAACGTGGCGTTAAACCCGACAATTCCACAAATCTGGAAGGATTTCGTGCAGACACACGTCAATCAGATTTTCCTCGATGATCTCATTCGCCTGTTCGGTTCAAGTATTCTTAAGTGCTATCCGGACTTCGAACAGCGCTTCGGTTCTCTCAAAGACCTTCGCTCCGGTATTCGGGAAATTGACAAAAATAGTCATGCTGATGTTTTCCTGGACTGTCAAATTGCGGTTAACACTCCGGCATCCTTATCGGGCACCACAGTGAGAGGTCCACATGTGGATTGTCCGAAAAAACTCTTCGTCGGCTTGCTGTACATGAGGCTTGACGAGGACGAATCCGAGGGAGGAGACCTCGAAATCTACAGACCGAAGAGTCGGCCGGTGAAGCTGGACTATACGCGCACTGGTGATCTCGACGAAATGGAATTCGTCGAAAGCGTACCGTACGAGCAGAATGTTTTGGTAATGTTTTTAAACACTAACGAATCCCTGCACGGCGTCAGCCCAAGATCGAAGACGGACGTACACCGAGTCTTCATCAACCTTGTTGCGGAAATGCCCACCCAGCTCTTTCAGCTTCAGACAAGAGAACATGCTATTACCGATGGTATTACCCAGAAAGTCGAACAGTGCTCTCCAATCAGTGTCGGCGATCGATGCGACAGCGTAGCTCTAGCGTCAGGCAACACTCTACCGAGTCGACCCTGGATTTATCCAGCTCTCTAAAATGATCGAGGTGACTGATGTCGGTTTTCGACAAAATCGTAAACAGTGAGCTAACCCACAAGCCCTTTCCACATATCGTTGTCCAGTCCGCCCTTGAAGATTCGCTGTGCCGGTCTTTGCTGGTCTCGCGACCGCCGCTTTCGAAATTTGCTCCAAGTAACGTTAGACCTGGACAGAAAGTGCATTATGCGTCCGCGAAGTCGTTGCAGGATTCTACCCTCGACAGAGAGTGGAGGGATTTGATCCAGGACCACATTGCACCGGATTCGGTGCGCAAGTTACTAACTGCATTCGGACCTGCGATACAAGAATTTTATCCGCAGCTAGAGAAGCGCTACGGCGCTATTAGCAAATGGAGCATCGGTCAACGATTCGTCGACGCAGCCGACGACTGCGTGATCCTCGCCGACGCACAGGTGTCCTACCACGCGCCGGTGAGTCAGGAAGCGCTGCAGGATCGAGGACCGCATCTAAAAATTACCAACAAGTTGATTATCTGCCAACTCTTGTTAAAACTGGAAGATGATGACAGCTCCGGTGGAGACTTACAGCTTTACTCAATCAAAAACAACTCATCACGACTTGAATTTCAGGGTGATCAGGAAGTGGTCAATCGAGACGCTTTGAAGCTTGAAAAAACCATTCCATACCAGAGCAACACCGCAGTCGCTTTTCTGAATTCGCCTGTGTCGATTCAAACGATGTCGGCTCGAAGGAGCCAACTGCCTCTGATGTATCTCAACATAATTCTCGAACACAGAGAACCACTCTTCGCTCTCAATCAGCCGAAGCCTACGGTCAACAGTTGGAAAAACAAGCTCTCGAAAATAATTCCGTTCTGAAACAAATCAGATCTTTCGTATGACGCCTTTTAACTTCTCCAACCAACCGCCACTCTTTCGAGCGATCTTGGCGTACGGAGCGACGAAGTCTCTGTCCGCCTTCACATCATCGTCACTGAGCATGAGAGGGTCATCAATCGCCTTCTCAACTTGACGGACAACTGACGGTCGAATGTGCCCTTTTCTAACTTCATTTTCCATGGCCTCGAAGCGAATAAATCCTTCAGACAATGCTTCTCTAAGAGTTTTCATCCATAGGGTAGCACCGGGATTTCCGCGCATAACCCAGGGCTGCGTGCTCATGTTGGTGTAATGAATCAACGAAGAAACTCCCGGATCATAATAATCGAGACAGTTCCAATTGGCAGGGATAGTCGCAGCCGGCTTTTTTGCGACTCGCATATCGTACATCAATGATTCGTAATTCAAATGCCCGGAATCCAGCTCGGCAACAATATCTTTAATGCTCCACTTCAAAGTGTCGCAGTCCAGAAGCATAACGCTGTACTTAGATTTCTCTTGCGTTTCATTCGAAGGATTGATGCACAGAAGGTCCTTGCCACCGAATGGCAACTGCCATAATTTTCGAATGTCATCCATTACAAGCATATCGGAATCAAGGTATAGCGCGCGACCGGAATACCCTTTCAGCTCAGGCACCAGAAAGCGCTGAAAACTGAACGGTGTTCTCGGTTGATTGCCCGGATCTTTAGGCATTGGAATATCTATTCGAGCGTCGCTCAATGCCTGACATTGGACAGACATGCTGCAGTGCTTTCGAATAGAGTATTCCAAGACTTTGTACGGAAGCCACTCTGAAGGTGTTGAACCAACGAATATTCGAATCGGTGACTCTGCTACCAGGGGCGAGTAATCGACTTCAAATCGATTGATTATCGTTGCGAACTGTGAGAATTGTCTGTCAAAAGAAGGCTGGGTATTAGCCAACCTGGTCTCACGATTCAAATCATCGAACTCTGCACTGTATTCGATACCGCCGTCAATACCTAACGATCTGACCGTTTTAACACCACTTTGCGCAAGCAGCCAGAGAACCGCTTCAGAACTGAAGCAATTAACTTCTACGGGCGGGTGCGTTCCATTCTTGCGACGTGAGGTCCCCAGGTCATACCAGAGCAAGCGATCGTTTTCATTCAACTCCGCTAATATTGGTAGAGGCTCGAGCCAGTCAGCAAGCGTTTTCTCACCAGGCACCATCTCGTGATGTGGAACCCATGGCATCACGAGATATCGAGCGTTATTCGACAGTTCTCGCCCATGTGATTTTATGACTTCGATATCCACGACGTGCGCAAAATCGACGTTAAGCTCACGGGCCACATGGTTGAGCGCGATTACAGTAAAAGAAGATAGATCAAACTCTCCACGTCGACTGAAGCTCGGACCTTTTCCGAGCATAAGCCATGGTCTGGCCGAGTTGAGAGTAGTGAAGAAATCTACGAAGTTTTTCATCAATCAAGAATCTGCGGGTCTTTGTCGACCATAAGCATTGAGCTAATTATGCTATTATCTTCACTAATTGCACATCTTTTTGAAAACTTTCTAGCAATAGTCTCAAGAACACCTGTTCGTCTGAGCGCCTGTACAGATGTCTAATAGAGAGCAACATCGTCCAACAGTTTCAGTTTGTTTGCCTATTTACAACGGTAGGCGCTATTTGACTTCGGCTATGCAGAGTATTCTCAGCCAGTCACTCAATGATTTTGAGCTAATAGTTATCGATGACTGTTCCGACGATGACAGCTGGACAATAGCAAATAACTTCGCAGAGACGGACTCTCGCGTCAGTCTGCAACGAAATGCAAAGCGACTTGGTCCACTCGCCAACTTCAACCAATGTTTCAAACAAGCGGAAGGACATTACATCAAGCCCTTCTCGCAGGACGATCTTTTTCACTCCGATATGCTTCGAAAGTGCGTGGAGACAATGGAACTCCATCCTGATGTGGCGCTTTTGAGCGTAAATAGGACTCTCATCGATAGTAATGGCGAATTCATACGCTCAGAGGATCTGCCTAATGCAGGGCTGATTGTCGAGCCCATGCGTGCCATCGGTGGGAAAGAGTTGTTTGGGACCTGTGTCAATCCGCTAATTAACTATATCGGCGAAAGCTCGACAGTGATGTTCAGGAGAAGTGTCGCTGGGGGAGGATTCGATTCAAAGTTCTCACAACTAGCTGATCTCGAGCTCTGGTTGCGAGTCTTGATGAACGGAAAGTACCTTTTCATTCCCGATACTCTTTGTCATGTCCGGTGCCATCCTAACTCTGTGACAGCCAAGGACATACGTTCGCTCAGGCTTCTAACGGACTTTGTCCGATTCGGGAAGAAGTACGCAAGCGACCTTCAACAGTTCAACGATTCCTTCATAGAGAACAATGTGACCTGGCTCTCACGCTATTACCAGGCGCTCATAGATCAGAAGATTCTATCCCCTGGAGCGCTCGACACTCCATCAGACGAGGCCGGCGAATATCTGGAACTCGCTCTTCATGCGCTTACCAAAATTGCGCGAGATTCCGGTTTTGCAATGAGAACGGTAACTTCGACTGGACGTTCGCATAACGAACGTTTGATTGATGCATTGGAGCGGGAGGTTCAAGTACTGCTCAGCAGTCGCTCTTGGCGAATAACGAAGCTTCTTCGAGACTTCAGTGTAGGACCGACTAAAGGTGCATCGTCGACCGAGTCCGAAGAGAACGAAAATATTGCTGATCCAAAAACAGTGCCGGATGATGTCGGTGAAAAGCCGTTAACAGCCACATTTAAGGAACGGGAAAGCGCCATTTCTTCCGAAGATGATGAGCAACTCGCCTACATCGCCTATCTGAGAGAACAGATCATTCAAATCAAGATGAGCCGCTCGTGGACCATTACAAGACCACTCAGGATTATCGAGAGCGCGCTAAAAACACAATAAGATTTATTTGAGAACAGCAAATCTGGCTCCACCTGACACTGCAACTACTCTCACAGCGTTCGGTGCCACAAGATCTGCCTCTATGAAAAAACCGCAATTTTTGGCTCTGCGTTCGACTTGCGCAGCGACATCAGGTCGCTCGACAAAGGTTCTCTCCGCGATAAGCAATCTTTCGGCGTGAAACACAAGGACATGAAGGGGCAGTTCTGGTTTGTCAGCGTCTAACGCCCAGCCTGCCATTTGTAGCTTGCCTTCATTGGATTCGATCATCTCAATCGAACCCTTGATGCTTTTCGACAGGGTCAGCCTGTTTCCTTTTGGATCAAACAGGTCCTTTTTATCTAATCTATAATGGGTGGCGCATTTAATACCACTTAAATTGGACGTTCGAGTACCGTTGGCGACGGCATTCAATGTCGCTTCCAGGTATGCGTGCCCGAAGCGCAGATCAGGTTCTAGATACGCAGATTCTCCCCACTCATTCCATGCATTCACGAAGATCATTCGCTCGTCGCCTTCGTGCTTAACTCTTGTCCAGTCGACGCAGGCAGCAAGCCAATCCTGATAAGTCTCCGGACTGGCACCATGAAAGATCGTAGCCTCGCCAGGAGATCGGCGCGAGGTGTTATCCCAGGATGGAACAACACCGCGAAACAACTTAAATGTCGGACTCGGGCGATTGCTCGCATAGAATGCAGTCTGCTCGTAATCGCAGACAACGCCTTTGAAACCACTATCGCTTTCTAGTGGAACAACATCTCGAGTCGCTGAGCGCACTCCACTAGGAGGGAATTCGATAGCCGCATCGAAGCCGATGGTTGCTGGATCGACAGCTCCTTCGTTTTCAATCCTACAGATATACAAATCTGGGAAACCGGCAGTCCTAACTTCCTGCCTCCAGATATCGGCATATCGAGACGGCTCAGGCAAGGATTGCGACTTATAGACTACAAACAACGGCTTGCCATCAACCAGGATATATCGCTTGTCGCGAAACATAGGGATCAACTCCCTGATCATCTCTCTGGTGTCGTCCTCGGAGTATGACTGCCTGACGACCGCCTCCTGGCTTCCGATCCAATTCTTTCGCCAGTGATGATTAGCCCAACAAACGCAAAACGGGAAATCAGGCTGCCCGCTTTCTATCATCTCGTCGAGTGGTCGCTCGAGCAAACGTCTTCCGTTGCCTAACCAATAGAAGTAGTAGCAGAACCCAAAAATTCCATAGCGCCGCGCCAGCTCCGCCTGTTCCACCCGAATCTCAGGAACACGCAGATCGTAAAAACCCAGGTCCGCCGGCAGCCGCGGCTGATAGTGCCCTTCGAACAATGGCTTCGCCGTAACCACGTGCCGCCATTCTGTATAGCCGACACCCCACGCCGCATCATTCTCGGGGATAGGATGATACTGCGGTAGGTAAAAGCAGATTACTCGAACATCCGTTGCCATTTTGATAGTAGTCTTTTTCCTTCCCAGCAATTATAGCCCACGAGAAGGACAGTCCGAGTCAGCCGATAGTGGAACCGCCTGCGTCTCGCATACACACAGCATGGAAGCCTTCGCAATACTCATCGGGTAGAACAATTCGCTGGTCGCTTTCTACTCTTAATAACCGTCCAAATCGCCAGCCAGTAACGAGCGAACGACTTGGTTGTCCTGTTTGTCGCTTAACAGATTCAGAATCTTACAAGCCACTCTATTGGTAGCCGGCGGCTGTTTTGGTATGATTTCGGCAATCATCTGTTGGCTTCCTGAGAGAGAATGACCGGACGACGACTGATCTTGCTAATCGCACTTGCGCTTGTTGCAGCGGCGAGTTTGTGGTTGCCATGCGGAAGCGCATTGGCAGAAAAATGCTGCCAGCCAGTTCAGAACAAACTCGGATCCTCGACAGCATCAATCCCGATTCTATTCGCGACAGACCGAGCACAGAAATTCGGCGACGGCAAAGAAATCGACTTTGGAATACAAGTCATTGTCCCGATTGAAGCAATATTTTATGGGCTAAAACGCGAAGATGCGCATTGCAATATCGGAGATGATGACGCAAGGCAAAAGCTCAGAGACACAGGTTGGCTGATTTATCCGCCAGAAGCGAAAAAGAAAGCCGATCGAGAGGTTTTTCGTGACCAGCAAAGCCTATTTGACAAGTCTCAGGTATTCGGCGGAGACGGTTTCACCGAGCTGATTTCTAGAGCCAAAACGATGTTGAACACCGCTCCGACTCGCGAGATTGTTATCTACGTGCACGGCTGCTGCCTCGACTACAATGGTTCCATGCGGCAGGCAGCCGACCTGGCGAGCAGCGTCAGAGCGCCGGTCATAGCGTATTGCTGGGGTTGCTCCAAGGGGTATGCGGGATCCAGTCTCGCCTATCCCCGCACACAAGAGCGATTCAATAAATTTTTGGAACGGGTGCTTGCGGCCCTTCCGAACGAACGCATTTGCGTCGTGTCGAACAGTATCGGAACACAGTTGATCACCAACTTCTGTTTGCAAAGCCGCCCCGAGGATTACGGCGGACGCAACATAGACGAGATCATTTTGTCGCGAGCCGATCTAGATGATGTCGCTCTCAAAAGCCAGTTGGAACATATTAATCGCCATGCGAAAAAAGTAATTGTGTATGTGGCCAAGAATGATTTCCAGATCAACGTATCCGGAACGCTGCGCTGGTTCTTCTATCCCAAACAACACGGAGAACGCGCTGGGCACTTGCGTTCCGCACTTCAAAGTGAGCCATCACTCACGGTGCTCGATGTTTCACCACTGAAACTCGGACATGTTATCCCATATGACAGCGTCGCTGATATCTTGTCCAACAAAGGCGATGTGCCCGTCGACAGCAAGCTCTATCATTACGATCACCTGGAAGACAACCTATATCGAGTAGCTCCTCAGATGAATACCGAAAAAGAAGTAGCGACTACCTCGTCTGAATCTAAATAGCTGCTGAACGTTCGCTAGCTCCTGGGGAGACGTCAGCGCTTCGCATCGCCAAGAGGCGGGGAAGACGCGGTTGAACGCACCACGCTATGTCGACGACGAACCGTTAGAACCAGCTGGTTTTGACCTGTTCCATACTTTCGAATGCTTGCTTAGCCCTATCGATAACAGTGCAATCGTACACCAACTTCGATAAGTCGGTTCCGTCCGCGGTCACTGCTGGCGGTGCCGACAATTGACTAATGGGCTCTGGATCCTTACCGACGAGCGCGTAATACAGAGTCGCACCGAATCCATACACATCATTGTTCAACCGAACTCTACCGCGAAATTGATCGGGAGACACGTAAGACGGTTTGCCAACGACATCTGAAATCTTGTCGGACACGCCATTAGCAGCGACACTGAAATCAATGACCTTGACGGTTCCATCATCGCAGAGAAGTATGTTGTCGGGGCTGACATCTCTGTGAATGATAGGTGGTGACAGCGAGTGCAAATACGAGAGAGCATGTGCAGTTTGTCTGCCGATCTCCAATACTCTGTCCGGATCGAGGGGTCCTTCAGCTTCGACTACATCGCGCAAGCTTCGTGCTTCAACGTATTCCAGCGCAATGTATACGCGAGAATCTTCGGAAAAAACTTCAACGAGACCACATATATTCGAGTGAGAGATGTGTTGTAGTATCGAACTCTCGGTTTCAAACTCTTCCAATCCGACCATGGCGCTGCGGGCATCAACTGTCGTCGTGATAAACTCCTTCAAAACGACAAACCGACCGGTCGACATCTCCGCTAGATAGAGGTTGGCATGACCCCCTCTAGCCAATCGCTTCAATATCGTGAATTCTGCATTTCTTAGTTGATCGCCAGGTGCTAAATCCTCACAACGGATCCTTGACTCCGTCGAGTTTAGGACGTTGAGCCAAATGGCAGTGTAAGACAGGCTTCGACTCTCCTCAACTTCGGCACCGATAAACTCTTCTAATGCTTTTCTTGTAATCACAGCATGTCGTGCGTATTTCTCAATAGCGAGAGCCAGATTTCTCTTTGACTCTTTAGACAAGGCATTCAATGAGGCAGTCAGAAGTGGTTTTAACTTTCCATCAGCACCTTTGCCCACAAAATTGATTATGTTTGCCCGTCCTACCGGCTTGATTGAGTAATCAAACTCTGCCTTGTAAGATTCCCTTGAAACTTCGATCTTATACTCTCCGGCAAGCGTACTCGCGGTCTCGCCGAGCGTAACAGCGATAATCTCCTTCCATTTGACGGGCGCCGGAGCCTGCCTTAACGATTTGAGCGTCAGCCTCGTCAAGATATTGTCAGAGGTCCAACCGATACCACTCTCGGTGACCGAGAGAATAGCGGTCAGTCGGCTCAAGTTGTGCGAGAGAACCTTGAACGACAGAAGTATTGCCAACATCGGCAGAACACAAGCGATTCCAGCACAATACATTATTTTGAATACAGACCAGAAAGTCACTGAAGGAAAATGTAGAAGTGATTGTATTCCAAGACTTGACCATAGTTGAGCGACAAAAAACGCCGGCAATCCCGATAGCGCGATCAGTGCAGTGACGACCAGAAAGATGGTCCCATCCGTTTGAGTAACCTGCATCAACCGATCCGGGATCGCTTCTTGCTTGAGCTGAAGCGAGTCAGGAATGATTACGCCGGAAAAGCGCTTGGCTATTTGCATTGTTCTTTCTCGCGCGAATCAACTTTGAGCTTGAATCCATCGTGTTCGAGTAAGGTAGAGCGCAAATTCCGGAGGAGCGCACTGCCTGTGGACGAGCGTTGTTTCAGTATCGACTGAAGGCTCTCTCGCACTGCGGCAATGGTCTCCGGTCTATTGTTCTCCTCGAAATTCGTCATGGTGCGTATGAGGAGATCTAGTTCTGGAGACACCTCCGGTCGGTGTTTCAGGACCTCACATTCACTGAGCGCGATTGGATCCATTCCAGTCAGCAAAAAGTACAGTGTCGCACCAGCCGAGTAGATATCGCTTCTAACAGATGCTTTGCCGCGAAGCTGCTCAGGCGCCATGTAAGAGCGCTTACCAATCATGGTTCCTGTAGCGTTCTCGACGAACTGCTTCGCCGCAGCAAAGTCGATGAGTCTCAGCTGCCCGTCAGCGGTCAACACGAGATTGTCTGGTGAGATATCGCGATGCAAAACCTGTGGTTCCCTTCCATGGAGGTACTGCAGAATATTGCAGACCTCGATGCCGATTTCGATGGCTCGCTGTTCGTCCACGGAGCCAACCATTCCGATCTTCTTGCGGAGGTCCAGTCCAACTACATACTCCAGCATCAGATAGCTTCTCTGCTTCTCCACAAAGAAGTCGAGGACTTTTGCGACTGAGTTATGATTGAGTGAAGAAAGAATCCTGGCTTCTTTCTCGAGAGTCTCCAGCGCACGCTTGCCTGAGCTGGTTTCGTCAGACAAAACCGATTCTCGCACAACCACAAAATCACCGTTGTATCGAGCCAGATACGTGCACGACCAGCCTTGTCCGGATAGTTGGCGGAGGATTTCCAGATCGCCACCCTTCAGTTTCGCGCCCTGTTCCAATGGAACAAACACGGTTGACTTACGCTGCTTCGCGAGCTCATCATCCCAAAACAAAGTGTACCCAGCAACGCTTTCCTCGCGGGTTCGATCAAACAGCGACTTCACCTCATTCGAAAACCGGCACGAAGGCGCTAACTCGTCTAATCCTTGAATCAGAGTAGCTCGCTGTTTACTCTCTAACACATCAAGATTTATCCTTACGACTCGGCTGCCGAGAAAACTCAACACTAGATAATTTTTTCCTTTGCACATCTCTACAGAAGCACTCAGCAGATTGTCCCATGCGTAAGCTTTCGAGAAGTAGAGGAAATAGAACGTGCGAACACCTACAATCAATCGCGTCGGCGTAAGCGTCAGCGACTTCCTGCTAAAGCTGTCGATGCCAGTTAAAAAACAGGTTAGTGAAACTGGAATCGCGGTTACGAAAGCGCTCAATGCGCCAGCGAACATTCTAAACCTGAATAGATCCGGAGGCATTGCCGGAAACTCCTTGAACGTGAACAGCGAACCGATCTTATCTTGACTTGAGAAATGCCAGGAACTCGCATAGTCGTTCCACTCCACCGGGTAGGCGATTCGGGCCTCTCTGAGACAGGCGGTAAGCCACACGTTGACACCGGGTTCGAATATCCCGAGAAACTGCCATCCAGTCGCAAGTAGTGATCCTGAAATCCACAAGTATATGAACGAGAACGATATCACAGATAGTACCACTGCCGTTATGATAGATCTGAATTTTCCAGCGGAGCATTCACGAATACTAATCCGAGGTTCAAAGAGTCTTATTTTGATTTTCCACAACTCGTGCATCAGAACAGTTTGCTCACCCTTCTTCCTACGACCATATCCGATTAGACCTGAATGATATGCCACCGCGGAACAACCGAAAAGCAGCAAGATAGACAAATAACACAAACCAGATAGAAGAGGTCTCACGGTATAGAAGGCGCACCGGAGAAACTTTTCGATCGAAGAAAGTCCTGTCAGTATCAAGTTCCTGACGTCTGCGGGAAAACAAATTTGCAAGAGATCGCTTAACGTCGGTCCGAGGACCATCCTCAACCACGCACACATTGGACCAACGATGTGCTCATAAAAAGCATTGGTACTAGCCCTGATCTCGGTCTGATTTACAAGGAGATAAACATACAAGTAAAGACCACAGATAATGAAAACCATCGCACAGAGATCGATCTTCAAGAGAATCTTGCGCCGTTCGGTCAGCGGCTCAAACTTGAGTTGGTCTGCGAATATGCTCATAGGAACTTACCCTACCCTACTAATCAGGCTTCAGTTAAGGTAATAGATGATAGCGCCAAGGTACATAGTGTTTTCCCTGAGACCCTGAAAAATGCGGGCAGCCTCTCGACCGCCCGCTGCGCGTTTAACTTATGATCACTGGACTACTTCTCCAAGGGTTTGAACGGCACGCGAACCTTGTCGGACTGATTGCCGGATTCTCTGCCAACTAGACGAAGTCGAATGCTATCTCCATCTTTCGCTGCTTCGATCTTGCACGAAGAACGATGAACGGTTTTGGAGAGATTCAAAATCAATCGCAGCCTTGCGGTTCAGCGCTGTTTTCGTCGATCTGGTTTGAATCCTTTGAGACACTTTCTCCCGCCGAATCTAACTGATCCAATGCGGCCGAAGGTACTCGGCTAAAGACAAACGCGATCCAGAGGAAAAGTGGTGCCATCAATGGGCTGGGAAATCCAAACCATAAGAATGAAAACAACAATGTACACGGCGCCAGAATACAGAACCTCCTCAAGGTCGATCCAGGAGGCAGGAATAATGCCAATGGCGTAAACATTATTAGATACCAGGCATTAAAATGTGCGCTCACCGCACATATGTATATGGTCTCTAACAAGAGCGAGTCTTGGAGTACAGTGCGAAACAGCGTTTCACTGCATCGATAACGGATCCAGAAAACGAATTTATATACACAGAAACAAATGAATAGAACCATGGCTGAAATGCCAAAAACGTATTCAACATTGAAACGCGGTATCGTCTGCAGTAGCGACCTCAGACTACCGTAGTGCTGGGACGCGTTGACTACAACCAGATTGAGATGTTGCTGATCCACGCCCGAAAAATAGAGGAAAGAGAGCACCAAAAGCGGTACCACTCCAATGACAGAACTCTTTGCAAGAATTTTAAGTCCGGCCGTTCTCCACACCAGGACCATCAAACCAGGTAACAATATAAGCGAAATGTACTTTACGGCAACGCCGGCAAGGCACGCGAGCACAACATACAGGGGTCTTCCCATGATGAGCAAAAACATCGGAAGGCAACTGAAGAAAGCGAGCAAGATATCGTTGTGTACATTTGAAATGTGGTGTAAGAGAACGAACGGGCTGAATCCATATAGATAGGCAGACTCTAGCGCTTGCTCCGGTCCCCTCAACTTTCGCACACCGAAGTAGATCATTGCAGTGATACCAAAATGACAAATGACATTCATCACTTTGAACAAGAACACATCCAACAGATAATTGTCATGCCCTATGAACGTGATACCAGCCACGATGGCAGAGAAGAGAGGACCATAGGCCGTTGGAAACTTCACCCAGTGATCTTTGAACATCGGATCTGTCGACCAATTTGCGATCTCGGATACAGTCTTCCTATAGGGATTCACACCATAATGAGACTGCAACCATCCGTGGTTGATGTATACAGACACATCGGTCGAGTCGAACGGCACCGCAAAAAATGTAATAAACGTAACGACAAAAAGACCGACGGCGAATTGTTTCCTCGTGAGGGCGACTCGTTTGAGCGCTACGAAACCGCTCCGGTACAGCTCCAGAAGTAATGCGCAGAAAATCATCAACGTCGCCTGCCGAGCAGGTGGATTCTTCACGAGCCCATGCTCAATCAAGCTGTAAGTTTTCGAGTTGGAAAGCTCGGTGGTGAAGATCAAATCATTGTAGGAGAAAATTGCAACGGCGATGTATACCGCGCACATCAACAACAAAATGACTTGTAATCGCCGCATCCGACTATCAGAGTGCCCCTCACGATTCACCTATTCTATCATCGCGACAAATAATAATGGTCTAGACGCGATGTTGTATATACTATGTACACTCGCGTGATACTGCTGTTAAACAAGGACGAATCGCGAACCCGGAACAAAAACAATAGAAATGACAATGAGAGTAACCTTGCTTTCCTATTGAACCAGAACTAGTCGACAGCCACGGTCGAACGAATTGACTGGAGGGCTTCCTTCAACTCAGAAGCAGATTTGAATCTACAGTCCAATCGTTGTTGTGTACACTTGCCGACCACATGGTTCAGAGATTGAGACACGCTCGGACAAACGTCCCGTGGCCGAGCAACTGAGATTGGCTCAGGCTCCTGCCCCGTGAGGAGAAAGTAGAGAACACCACCCATCGCGTACAGATCGCTTTGTGGACTACTGTCACCACGAAATTGCTCTGCGGGAATATAACTGTGTTTTCCAACGACTGTGTGAGTCGCATCACCTGCTTCAAGTTGTTTTGCCACATTGAAGTCGATCAGCGTAAGCATACCGTCATCGCTAAGCATAAGATTGTCCGGCGTAAAGTCACGGTGCACCACCGGCGGTGTCCGACCGTGAAGATATTCGAGAACTCCGCACATACCAATCGCCATTACGATCACTTGCTCTTCGGGAAACGGTCCTTTGGCCTTCACGATGGACTCGAGCGAATTTCCCTCGATCAGGTTTTGCACAAGATATGCACGCCGGCCCTCGCAAAGCAATTCATAACACTTGACGATTTGCGGATGGTCGAGACTCTGGATCAGTCGCGCCTCTTGCTGAATTCGTCGCAACGCCTCCTGAGTAACTTCACGTCCACCTGTAATGGGAAGCACAAACTCCTTCAATACAACAAGGCGCGCTGATTCGATGGGACTTGGTAGAGAGGTCATATTCTTTAGAACTTCTGCTTGTTTCAGACCGCTTGCGTCATAATTCGAAATTGAATCAGACTGTAAGAGACCGGCACCGCTCGCATCAGATTCAGATGCAGTCATGATGGGGCTGCTGCTCAAATCTTCGCTGATGTATGCCACCGCCTGTCCACCTGAACCGATCCGGCGCACGATCCGATACCGCCGATCAACTAAATCGCCGGGTTCCAGAGAATCCAAACGGTCACCGCCCACAGTGAGTCTGTCCAGCCAGAGCTCTGTAAAGTCACAATCATTTTTTCGAACGAAACTGGCTGTGGACGGATCTATCTTATCGGCGTCGACCAGCGATGTGAGGGCATCGACGACTATAGCGCTATCGTTCTCACGACAAAACATCGTATCTCGAAAAGTAAGTTCCATGTTTTCCTTCCACTTGAAAGTAAATGGAAATCGATAATCTTCTGATGCGAACTTAAGTAAGTGCGAGGAAGCCAGAGGAATCTCGCTTCGCGGAATCGAGATTCGCAATTCATTGTAAGGCAATCCATCAATCATAGTGGTCTTCGATAAAGAGCTTATGTAGGCAACTGCATTCCAAGGCATATACTCTGATGACTTCCTTCCAAAAAAATATAGCCAATGCAGTCGCATTCCGTTTGGGCCAAACTCCAGATGCGTTGGATACCGAAATTCATAAGCCAAGGTACATAGACAAACAGCTAGAAGAGCCAGTACGAAAGTTGCTGGGATATTTCCGATATAGCCCAGAAATCCAATCATTTTAGTCAGCGACAATATGTCTATATTGCTCGCCCTAAACAGAAGGTAGGAAGCAAATTGCAAACCGACTATACCTGTAAGATACAAAAAGCAGTACTTATAGATTGAGCGGCGAGCTTGGGGCGATAAGTTGGCACGATGTTCTCGCAGTATTCCAAACTGACGCCTTACTCCGTACGGCACTATAAGAGTCCCTTCCGATATTTCCGGCAATCGCGCTTCATCGAGTAGTCGACGCTTCATCGCTTGGCCTCCAGTTCTTCTAAGTCGGCAATGACCTCACCGATATTTTGATACCTGTCAGCCAGCTCCAATTCCGTAGCTTTCTCAACGACTCGGGACAAACGCTCTACAAGTGCAGAACCGCTTTCTACTGTGCTTGTCGAGAGAGCAACCGGATCTTTACCAGTCAAAGCAAAATACAGCGTAGCTCCAAATGAGTACAGATCGCTCGCCAGCTGTGCTTTTCCACGGAACTGCTCCGGCGCGATATAGGATTTCTTTCCAACCGTTGTACCAGTTGCGACACCTACAAATTCATTTGATGCACCGAAATCGATCAAGAAAACCTTATCTTCATCAGTGACCAGAATATTGTCCGGAGTGACGTCACGGTGCACCACCGGTGGTTGCTGTGAATGCAGATAAGCAACAATATCGGATAATTGAAGTGCCAGCTCTAGCGCCCTCTCAGGCACTATCGGAGCGCCTCCAGCAATTTGACGCAAAGTTCTACCCGAAATGTGTTCGACAAGCAAATAATCGCGACCTCGCTCAACGAAGCAATCGACTACTTTAGCAATACGTTCGTGATTCAGCGCCGATAGCAACCGCACCTCTCTATGGAACAGTTCGCGGGCCTTGTTCATCAGCTCAGGCGGCATGTCTAGTGGTAGAACCGATTCCTTCAAAACCAACTTTTCTTTTCTATCTCGCGGCTCGACGAGATACACGGCTGACAATCCACCGGTAGCCAGCTCCGAGATCACTCTAATTCGTCCGGATTGAAGCAAGTGACCGCACGGCAGCGGCATGAAGTTAGTGCTTCCGTGCCGCATGGCGATATCGTCGTTCCAAAGCTCAGTGTAACTAGAGCTACTAACATCAGACAGCGCCTCCTCCTTCGCCTTGATGGCCAGCGTGCTGAACTTGGTCAATGGAATATGTTTCTCCAACCACGAAAAAAACTGAATCTTGCTACTACTGCTAAGCTCCGCCAGATTGACGTTAACAACACCGCCTGATGCAAAATCGATGTATAGGATAGGTCCAACACCTCGTTTGAAATCGTTCTCGTCTTGCCACCACCCCTTTCTCGCCGAACTCCCCTCTATCAAATCGATCGACTGGACATCTTCCCACTCTCTTTTAAGACGATGAAGGAGACTAATACGACAGTCTCTCGAGAATTCTATCCCGTCGCTTGAAAACCGAAACGACCTTGTTTTTTGCCCGCGATGCTCAGTCAAATAGATGATCAAGAGACTGACGAAAAAAATAATGAGGATGGCGACTATGGTCCGCCAGAGGTTGGGATCATTGGGGTGCAGAAGCATTTGCCCCAGCACTGGGGCGAAGAAGAGCATTGAAAACCAAGAATACGTGTGATGCCCGATCCGCACTTCCTCATACGCAATGCACGCTGGTAGTTCGGCTTCAGCAGATGCCGGAATTGAAGGATCCTCGCTTACAAGCACCTGCGAAGAAGAAGAAGAAGAAGATGATGATGATGATGATGATGATGATGATGATGATGATGATGATGATGATGTTGTTGACGATGATGATGTTGTTGTTGACGATGTTGTTGTTGATGATGTTGTCGTTGTTGTTGTTTTTGTTTTTGCTTTGGTCTCATCACACTTATCGCCTGTGCGCTCCTCCAGCGAGTCGGACTCGCGCCTCAAGATAACCACGTCCAATGGATCCTCCGACGTCAACTCAACGCCTGAACTTTGGACACTGTCATGGACACTCTCAACCTGAGGACGATCGTTGAACAAAACTCCACACTCCGAACACGAGAGGACTTTTCCCATTTAACTACGGTTCGAAAAATCGCGCCAATGGAAATCTATGTTTCACTCCAAATCTGCCGGCAAGACTAGCGCACTGCATCTAGATTTGGGTTTAAACCAGCGTTGTGCACTTCTGAACCAATCGAATGCCTAAACATACAAAGAGTCGGCTGTTTTACCAGCCGACTCTTTAGAAGTACTCTTCGATGTGCCTTACTTCGCCATCGCGGTGATTGCGGCTTTGAAGTAATGCTGGTAGTCAGCTCCACCACCGATGTGCATCAAGATCGCGGTTGTCTTGATCAACTTCGACGAGACTTTCTTCGCTTGCGGATGCTTGGAAGATGCGATCGCTTGAAGCGGCTTGATGTTCTTCATCGCTGCAGCGATCGAGAACTCGGACGAGTGGACTCTGACACCCTTGGAGATGTCTTTGCTTGCCACATTGCGGTGAGGAATGGCTTCGATACTGTTGACTTGCGCAAACTCACCTTTAGCCTTTTGAGCTAATGTCAGGTGGCTTCCAGGAGCCAAGCTCATCGAGTGTCCATGTGCTTCTACTGCAACTGAACCTCTGTGACTGTCTTCGATGTCGTAGACGGAAAGAGTTTCATCATTGACCGAAACTAGTGCTACTGCATTTGCTTCGATTGAGACCGTACCGTGTGGAGTTTCAACAACTGTGCTGCGGAAGGGAACGAAGAGAACGTTGCCTTTCTTGATTACAACTCTGTCGTTGTGAGCGGTGATGCCGTTGCCTGCAAGACCGAGATCGCTATCGGAGCAAACCGAAGCGTCGGTCTGGCACGACGGACCTTCAGGAGCAACCATGAAGGAGTTGTCTTCTGTCGGAGCTGCGCTCATTGCGTTGGAACTAGCACCAAGCAAGGTGTTGACGTTAGGAGCGGTAGCTCCGTTAGCCGACATCGTGTTGATAGCAGAACCGAGGTTGAGATTGGCGATATCCAGGTTGATGGTTGAGAAGCCGTTGACCACGTTGGTCAGCGAGTCACGACCGATAGCCTGGTTGCCGGCAGCATCGTTGTTGAGGACAGCGTCGCTGATGGTTGGCAGATTGAGAAGATTGCGTTGACCGCTCTCTGTCTTCGCCGACTCTACGCTTGCCGATGTAGCGAGCGTGCTAGGTGGGTCAGCGGTGATCTGCACGTTGCCTTCCATCACTATGTTCTTCTTGTTCAGTGTATTGCTGATGAGAACTTGTGCGTTGTCGGCTTTTACGTTATTAGGACCAGGAGGATTCTTAACGGAGCCGAAGGGTTTACCACCCTTGCCGCCGACGATGGTTCCTCCGTTCAGAATGTCGAAGGTGACATTCTTAGGTGCTTTCAGATCGCCAATCTTGTTCGGATCAAGCGCAGCACCAAGTTGAATCGTCACGTTGCCGCCGGGCTTGGTGGCTGCGTTACCGATAACCTGAGCGCCGACGCCGAACTCGATGAAGTCGGTCTTCTTGTCACCACCGTCGAGCGCGTTGCCGATGAAGATGTTGCCATTGGCGCCAGCGCTGTTAGCAGTGATGATCGTACCGTCGTCGATTCGAACTGTAGAACCGGCTGCGAGCGTTTCACCAGTGATGCTGATGTTACCTTCGTCCACAGTCACGCTATCGATGACGTTGAGGCTTCCATTGGAGTGGAAGTTGAAGTCGCCGGCAACAGTGGTGAGTCCGAGGTTGACGGTAGTGGCAAGGCTCTCTAAAGAAGCAGAACCGCCGCCGAGTACCGATGTGTTGATTCTGATCTGACCTACGTTGGCAGCTACTTGAAGCGGGGTAGCCGCGCCGTTGCCGATGTCAGCTCCATTACCGGTCAAGATAACCAGCAATGGAGTAACAAACAGATTGGCTGCGACCTCAGCATTGGTCAAATCTTGATTGGTGATGATGACGAGCGAGGTGGTGCCTTGAAGGGCAGCCGTCGAGGAGAATCCACCAGTCAAACCGGTTGAATAGGCCAGAGTTTGCGCTTGTTGCGCCCCGGTCACCTCGATGTCTCCACCAACGGTCAGATCGAACGTGCCACCGGCAGTGAAGGCGCCGAGGGTGGTCACCCCTGCGTTGGTGTTGTTAATAAATGCACTGTCACCAGCAGAACCAAAAATGGTGTTGGCGTTGACGAACAATCTATTGGTATTGCTCGCACCGATTCCACCGATTGTGTTGAATTCAACCGTATCCGCAGTGACTACGCCAGTTGGTGGGAGGGTCAGGTCACCACTGAGGGTGACGGTTGCTCCGGTAGCGTTGATGTTGCCGTATTGGATAGCTCCATTGGTGAATGTACCCGGGTCGAAAGTGCCGCCGGCTACTACACCGTCGGTGACGGTTATCGTACCGTTGATCGTAGGCTCAGCGCTCACAAGTCTGACATTGCCGGCTGTAGGACCGGTCGTGTTGACAGTACCGAGGGTGATGTCACCTTCAGCAATCACCGTCACGCTACCGCCAGCCAAACTGCCGGATGTCGCGATGTTGCCGAGAGTGACGTTACCGGCATTCACAAGTCCGCCATTCGCCACTGCAAGGAGGCTGCCACCGGTACCAGAAGCACTCAGGAGGCTGATGGTGACGTTAGTCAGGTCGATGTTGCCTCCGTCGGCATTCAATCCGGTAATTGTGAATTGAACATCGGTTTGCTCTTGGCCGGAGGTTGCAGGTGTGAAATCAAAACCAGCCATCAAGCTCAGGTTGCCGGCGTTGGATAGACCACTGTCAAGGTTGATCGTCGTCGCGGCACCAAAATTGATGTTGTTTGAAGCGAGGATAGCGAAGTCACCGACGAAGATGATATCTCCGGTCAGAGTGACATCACCCTGGCTGTTAGCGATCGTCGCACCAGTCTGACAAGGATTGATCAAGATGAGCGGATTGCCCGAGAGCATTCCCTGCCAATCGAGGTTGCATGAAGTTACCGTCAGGGTTTGCTGACCGACTACATTGGCGCCTGCTTCAATGTGAGTGGTTTGACCCAACTGCACGAATGTAGCGGCGTTGCTGCCGAAGGTGATGTTGCCCTGGAGGTTTAGGTCGCTCGTCGCACCAGTCGCGGTGAAGGTTACCAATTGTCCAGCTCCTGTCGCGGTGAAGGTTCCGCCGGTGCCACCAGTGACGATGAGTCCTGCAGAGGCATTACTCGCTACGGAGATGGTATAAGCACTCGTAGTGCACGGGTTGGTCAGCATGTCTGTCGTCAGTGTGACATCACGGGT